>DATFEO010000183.1:0-4418 GCA_035250985.1 Sphingomicrobium sp.
AGTTGACCAGCGGCTACGTCAAGGTCTCGACCGTGCGGCAGTTGGCCGAGGCGGCGGGGTTCAAGCTGGTCGCTTCAAGCGAGATCAACGCCAATCCCAAGGATACCAAGGATCATCCCGAGGGCGTCTGGACCCTGCCGCCGTCGCTCCGGCTCGGCGACAAGGACCGCGAGAAATATCTCGCCATCGGCGAAAGCGACCGGATGACGCTCAAATTCGTCAAGCCGCGCTGAGGACAAGTCGTTCAATTTGTTGGAAAAATGGTGGGCGTGGCAAGGATTGAACTTGCGACCCCTGCGATGTCAACACAGTGCTCTACCACTGAGCTACACGCCCACTCGGCGGGCTATCTAGGGGTGTCGGACTGAAGTCGCAACCCGCTTTGGGCGGAAATCAGAAGCCTAATTTGATCGGCTTGCCTTAGAGCCGGCCGTGCTGGTCCTCGGTCTGGAACAGGCGATCGACTTCGGCGACCAGGTCCTTGAGGTGGAACGGCTTGGAGAGCAGCTTGGCCTCCGGCGCCGTTCGTCCGCTCTGGAGGGCGACGGCGGCAAAACCAGTAATGAACATCACCCGGATCGCCGGATCGATGGCGCTGGCCTTCTGGGCGAGCTCAATGCCGTCCATTTCCGGCATGACGATGTCGGTCAGCAGCAGGTCGTAGCGGCCTGCTTCGAGCAGCGGCATCGCTTCCGTGCCGCAACCGACCGCTTCGACTTCATAGCCGACACGGATCAGGGCGCGCTGCAGATATTCGCGCATGGATGTATCGTCTTCGGCCAGCAGGATGCGGATCATGATGCCTCCATCTATGCCCGTAACGCACGAAATTTTCCAGCGGTCCCATGGAACTAAGATGTTGCTGTCCTTTTATGGCACGCATAGGTCTTTGACGTCTTGGAACGCTCGCCCCTCCCGCCACCAATCATCCATGAGCCGCGCGCGGCGGTCCCGGTCCTGCTGTCAGTGCCGCACTCCGGCCGCGAATACCCACAATGGCTGATCGCCAACGCGACCGCAGGCCGCGCTGCCCTGGAAAGCCTGGAAGATCCTTTGGTCGACCGGCTGGTGTGGAGGGCGCTTTCGCGCGGGATCGGCGCCGTCGTCGCTCGCGCGCCGCGGGCGGCGGTCGACTGCAACCGCGCCGACGACGAGATTGACCCGGCCGTCATCCTGGGCGCCGGCCGCGACGCGGTCGGAGCGCGGGCCAGGGGAGGACTCGGGATCGTGCCGTCGCGCAGCGTTTCCCACGGCCGCCTTTGGCGAGGACCGATCGATCAAGCCGAGCTGGAACGGCGGGTCGCGGAAGCGCACCGGCCTTTCCATCAGGCAGTGGCGAACCATTTGGAGAGCCTGGCCGCACATCACGGTCAGGCGTTGCTGCTCGATTGCCATTCCATGCCGCGACGAAGTGGGCAGGCGGAGATTGTCATTGGCGACCGTCACGGGTCCAGCGCAGCCCCGTGGCTGACCGAGGAAGCGGCGCGCATCGTCCGGTCCAACGGCTGGTCGGCCGCGATCAATCACCCTTATGCGGGCGGCCACGTCGTCGAGCGCCACGGGCGGCCGGATCGCGGCATTCACGCAATTCAAATCGAGATCGACCGCAGCTGCTACCTGGCGCGCGACATGCGCAGTCCCGGGCCGGGCTTCGACAGGGTTGCGCGCCTGGTCGAACAATTGGCCGTCGGGCTGGCCGAGGCCTTGGCCGCGCCGGGCGCGATCGCCGCCGAATAAAGAGCGATGGCCGTTTTCGGCCGTTGGGTGACGGTCCGAAAAACGGCCATCCCGGCCGGGCCGGGATGGCCGGAGTTCAGGGAGGAACCTGAGCAGGTCATGCCGGGGCATGGCCCGCGCAGGGTTTCCGCACCCTCCGCGGGTGCGCAAGCCGGCAGCAGAGCGAAGGGGTACGCCAGACGCCGGCACCATTGAGGTGGGATTGGCGGCCGCCCGGTTTCAATGGCTTGACGCTCGCTCCGCCGCGCGGAAATCACACTTCGGCGGTTACGCCTGTGCGGTCTCCGGAAGCCGGGCGCCGGCCGGTCCCTTCCCCTGCTGCACCTGGCGCGCGAAAATCTCGCGAATTTGCGACAGCGAGAACAGGTGTGCGTAGATGGCCGGCAGCATGCCGTTCTGGTTCATCTTGCGCAGTTCGTCGCCGCGAAGATCGCGAAGCTTTTCCTCGTCGACCATGCGGAAGCCGCGATACAGGAAGGGCTGCTCGGCTCCGTCCGGCTGGATGGAGACCTCACCGTCCATCAGCAGGCCCGACTTGGTCAGCTCTTCCATGAAGGCCTGGGTCCGCTGCCCGGCGACTTCGAACTGCTCGCAAAAGGCAAGGATGTTGCGGGTCGTCTCGCTAGGCTGGTCGCCGTCGAACAGTGGCTGGCCATCGGCGTCCTCGGCGATAGCGCCAGCGCTCGGATCGAAGCAAAGCGACAGCTCGTCCGCCTCCGGCCGCAGTTTGGCGAGCAGGAAGGGATAGCGCCGCAGATAGGCCGGGATGTAGGCAGCGCGGTCGGCCGGCTTTCCTTCTTCGTCAAAGAAGGTGTTCACGCCTTCGTTGAGCCCGAGCAGAGCCAGCGGGATCGAGTTCTCGCCGGCCGAGAAGATAATCGGATAATGCCGTTGGACGAGCGTGAACTCCTCGACGGTCACCGGTATGGCGTGGGTCTTGCCGACCTGCGGCAGGGTGTAGCTCTTCTTCAGCTTCATCTTGCCGTGCTGGCCTGAGTTCAGGGCGTCGAGGCTGTTGTAGAGTAACGGCAGTGAGGAAGAGTTCGGCGCTTGGGTCGCCATGTTTGTCATTCTCCATGCGATGACCGGCGATGCGTTGTCGCGCTCTGAAGCAACCGGCCTGAAAACAATGTGCGGAGCCTCTAGAAGGCCCTCCCCGCTTCCGCAAGCCCATGGCCCCTGTGCAAAAATTCATCGACGGTTCAATCCCCGCCGTGCAACGCTTGGCCCCGGGATGGGTACCTCCGAATGATCTTCGCCGGCTTCGTCGGCCTGCTGTCGGCGCTGTTCGCCGCCAGCGCCGTCCCTCCGGCGCCGCCCGAGGGCGTCAAAGTGATGACCATCGAGGAGCGGATCACGATCCGCATCCCCGTTGCCCCGCGACCGCGGATGCGCATGCGCATCCGCTGGGAGGAGGAAAAGGGCCCCAAATGCCTGCCCGCCGGCGATATCGCCGGCGCCTTCCTGTCCGGGCCCGACAGCATCGATTTCCTGCTGCGCGGCCGGCGGCTGGTCCGTGCAAGGCTCGATAACGACTGCGAGGGCCTGGATTTCTACGGCAAGCTCTATGTCCAGCCCGAAGACCGCCGCATTTGCGCCCGGCGCGACACCATCCGCTCACGCGCCGGCTTCTCCTGCCGCATCGAGAAATTTCGCAGCCTTGTCCCGAAGGTCGAACACTAGCCAAGAGTTGACTTTGGCCCGCTTTCCCCGCATCCGCGCCTTCGGCGCGCCACGGCAGTCGTGGGGCCCGCATTTTTTCCGGACTTTTCAATGAGCTTTGCCGATCTCGGCCTATCAGAAGAATTGCTGCGCGCCGTGGCCACCAGCGGCTATGGCGAGCCGACCCCGATCCAGCGCCAGGCGATTCCGTCGGTTCTGATGGGCAAGGACCTGGTCGGCATTGCGCAGACCGGCACCGGCAAGACCGCCGCCTTCGTCCTGCCGATGATCGACATCCTCGCCCACGGCCGCGGGCGGGCGCGCATGCCGCGCTCGCTGATCCTCGAGCCGACCCGCGAACTCGCCGCCCAGGTGGCTGAGAATTTCGAGAAGTACGGCGCCAACAACAAGCTCTCCATGGCGCTGCTCATCGGCGGCGTGCAAATGGGCGACCAGGTCAAGGCGCTGGAAAAAGGCGTCGACGTGCTGATCGCCACTCCGGGACGGCTGATGGACCTGTTCGAGCGCGGCAAGATCCTGATGACCGGCTGCGAGCTGCTGGTCATCGACGAGGCCGACCGGATGCTCGACATGGGCTTCATCCCCGATATCGAGACGATCTGCTCGAAGCTGCCGAAGAACCGCCAGACCCTGCTGTTTTCGGCCACGATGCCGCCGCCGATCAAGAAGCTGGCGGACAAGTTCCTGACCGATCCGAGGACGGTGGAAGTAGCGCGGCCGGCGACAGCCAATATCAATATCGAGCAGCGGCTGGTCGAAGTCCGGCCGGACCGGAAGCGCGAGGTCTTGCGTGACATCCTGCGCCATGAGGAGTTCAAGAACGCGATCGTCTTCTGCAACCGCAAGACGACCGTGCGCGAGCTCTACACGAGCCTGAGGCGCGCCCATTTCCGCGTCGGCCAGATCCATGGCGACATGGAGCAGCCGGCGCGCATCGCCGAACTCGACCGTTTCAAGCAGGACGAGATCAACATCCTCGTCGCGTCCGACGTCGCCGC
>DATFEO010000184.1:0-2059 GCA_035250985.1 Sphingomicrobium sp.
TTACGTGTCCCTACCCATATCGCATATGGCTTGATCGCGGTGATCTTTAGCGCCTCGGTCATCCACGCCCCGGTCCAAACGAACCCGTCTTGTCTCAGAGCCTGTGAATCTTTCGGCCGAGAGGGCCGGTGACGAGATTTCTGGGGGAGTCAGACCGGTAGTCTTTGGGTAGAATCGGCATGGTGATTTGCTCCCCGGAGGCGTCATGTCTGGCAAAGACGGAACTGGTCTGTTCGATGAACTGGCTGAGCAGGCGGCACCGCCGCAGCCTGTTGGCGGCCGGCCGCGTTTGCGTCAGGCCGAGCGCGGGCAGGTGGAGATGCGGGCGCTGAGCCTGGATGAACTGGTGCCGGCCGACCATCGGGTGCGCCAGGTGTGGGCGTTCAGCGAGCAACTGGACCTGTCTTGCCTTTACGACCGGATCAGGGCGGTGGAAGGGCGTCCCGGCCACCCGCCGGCCGATCCGCGGATTCTGCTGGCGCTGTGGCTGTATGCGACGATCGAGGGCGTCGGCAGTGCTCGCGCTTTGGCTCGACTTTGCAGGGAGCATGTCGCCTTCCAGTGGCTGTGCGGCGGGGTCAGCGTCAACCACAAGACGCTGGGCGACTTCCGGGTCGACCATGGTGATTTGCTGGAGCGACTGCTGGTCGACGGCTTTGCGGCCCTGCTCAGGGCGGGGGTCGTGCAGTTGCAACGGGTTGCCCAGGATGGGATGCGGGTGCGGGCCGCGGCCGGTGCCGCCTCGTTCCGCCGGTTGTCGACACTCGAGCAATGCCAGCATGCTGCCGCCGAGCGGGTGCGTCAGCTGAAGGCGGAGGTGAATGACGATCCCGGTGCGGCGAGCCGCCGGCATGTAGCGGCGCAACGGCGCGCCGCCGAGGATCGCCAGCGTCGGGTGACGGCGGCGCTGGCAGTGGCCGAGCAACTGGACGCGGCCCGCCGCGGCCGGGGCAAGCGGAACGACCGCAGCCAGCCCGGCAAGACGGATGGCGACGCGCCGCCGCCGGTAGCCGACGAGCCTGGCGTCAAGGAGCCGCGTGCCTCGACCACCGACAGCCAGGCGCGAGTGATGAAGATGGCCGACGGCGGTTACCGGCCGGCCTACAACGCGCAGTTTGCGACCGATACGGGCAGCGGGCTGATCGCCGGGCTGGCGGTCGACAATGTCGGCTCCGACATGGGCAAGCTGCGGCCGATGAGCGAGCAACTGGCCCATGACTATGGCATCTACGCGGCCGAGCACCTGGTCGACGGCGGCTTCGTCAAGCTCGACGACCTGAACGCCCTGCACGCGGCCGGGGTGGTCGTGTTCGCACCGGTGCCGGCGCCGCGCGACAGGACGCGCGATCGCTATGCACCCTTGCCGGAGGACCCGCCAGGCATAGCGGCATGGCGGGTGCGCATGGCCGGGGAGACCGCCAAAGCGGTCTATCGGGAACGTGCCGCGAGCGCCGAATGCACCAATGCTCATGCGCGCAACCGTGGTCTTGTCCGGTTCACCGTGCGCGGCATCGAGAAGGTCAAAGCCGTCCTCTGCTGGTACGCGCTGGCCCACAACATGGCTTGCCTCTGGCGGCTGACGCCCGCCTGAGGCTCCCGCACCGACACCGGCGGCACAACGCCATAGACCCGGCCACCCAGCCGGGGCCAGCGCCATGGCCGGCCGGCCTCCCACCTCGTCGACCAGCCTGATCTCACCGTCAACTCCGCCAGATGAGGGCATCGTAGCCCGACGCCGCGCGACCAAGGGGCTGCAGCTTCTTCGGTATCGACACAGCCGCCCAGACCCGGAAAGCCACCCAAAGGCGAATCATTTGCAGCCTCTCAGGCCTTCAGGCCCTACCGCCGCTTGGAATAGGTCACTTTCCCATCGGGAGAGATGATCCGCTCGAACTGGGCGGACGGTTGCGGCGGCGACCGGTCGGGGTTGGGCGGCTGCACCGCCACGGCCGGCGGCGGCGCCGACAGGACGACCTCGCCCCCTTGCGGCGAGGCGTCGACGTCGGCGCCTCTTGCCGCGGCTTCGCCCAGTGCGGGACCGAGTGCCTGCAGGCGCTCG
>DATFEO010000185.1:0-34505 GCA_035250985.1 Sphingomicrobium sp.
TCGGCACCGAGAAGTTCGACTACAAGCTGACGTGGATCGAGCGGCTGCGCGCGCACGCCGGGGACCTTCTGGCGGAGGAACGCCCGGTCGTGCTCGCCGGCGACTTCAACGTCGTCCCCGAGGATCGCGACGTCTTCTCGATGCGCGCGGCCGCCAACGATGCGCTTGTGCAGCCCGAGACGCGCGCTGCCTGGCGCAAGCTCATCTACCAGGGCTGGACCGATGCGCTCAGGGCATTTCACCCCGACGAAGACAAGCTCTGGACCTTCTGGGATTATACGGCCGGCGCCTGGCAGCGGGACGCGGGCTTCCGCATCGACCATCTGCTTTGTTCGCCCTCTGCGGCCGATCGCCTGCGGGCCGCCGGCGTCGATAAATGGGCGCGGGGACAGGAAAAGGCTTCCGATCACGCCCCAACCTGGATCGAGCTTGAGTAGCCGAACTTGCCACGACTCGTCCCCCGGACGGTCGCTACAGTTGCTTCTCGTAGATCCGGTAGCGGTGGTTGATCTCGGCGCTGGGAAGCTGGGCGATCGCCAGCATCCCCTTATTGTCCTCGAGGATCCACCCGAACTCCCCATGAGTAGCGCCGAATTTCGCGACGGCATCTCGACGCGTGAACTCGATCATCATGAAAGCGAGCTGGCTTGCGAGGCGGGTGTGATGGAGTTTCTTCGTTACCCCCATCAACGGCACCCGCAGCCGGCGCGTCCGCGGCTTCCTGAGGCGCCATAGCAGCTTGATCCAGTTGAACGGGAACAGCTCGCCGTTGAGGTCCTTGGTCAGTTCGTTGATGTCGGGAATGGTCAGCATGAACGCGACGGGCTCGCCGTCGAGCTCGGCGACACGAACCAGCTCATTGAAGATGATCGGTTTCAGCTTCTTGCCGGCATAGGCGATCTCCGCCTCGGTCAGCGGAACATAGCCCCAATTATCCGACCAGGCGTCGTTGAGCAGGCCGAGGATTAGCCGCGCTTCCTGGTCGAACTTCGACTTGGCGACCTGGCGGATGCGGATGCGCGGATTGCGCTCGCCCATGGCGATCAGGCGGTCGATCTTTGGGTCTTCCCAGTGCTCGATATTGAGAGCGTAAGTGACGAGGTCCTTTGCCTTGGAATAGCCCGTCGCGTCGATCCAACCGGAATATTCGGGCCGGTGATGCCCCATCATCGCTGTCGGAGGCTCATCGAACCCCTCAATCTCCAGTCCCGGCTCGTCCCAGATAGACAGGCTGAACGGGCCTAGCGCACGGGTCATGCCCTGCGTGCGCAGCCAGTCCTCCGCCGTCGCGATCAGCATCGCCGCCGCCTCGCCGTCCAGTGCTTCGAACAGGCCCCACTGGCCGGTGCCAGCGCCCATATGCTCGAGCACCAGCTCATCGACCTGGGCGCTGATCCGGCCGACGGTGCTGCCATCGCGCTCGGCCAGCCAAAATTGCGCCTTGGCATGGCCGAACCAGGGGTTCCTTTTAGGATCGAGCAGGCCGTGCACTTCGCTCTTCAGCGGCGGCACCCAGGCCCGGTCGTCTCGATAGACCTGCCAGGCGAAGTCGACGAAGGCCTTGCGATCCTGCTTTGTCGTAACCGGGCGGATGAGCACGGGTGCGTTCATGCCGGACTGCTTGCAGGCCCAAGTGCCCCGTGCAACCGAAAAGGCCCTCGCACCGCCACGATGGTGCCACTATCTATGGTCAACGGCTCGATGCAAATGACCAGAACCGCCACTCTCGACCTCGCGCCCGCAGCGGCGGGCCCGTCCGCGCACCGCGGCGACGACAAGGCCATGCTCAAGGCCGCCGCGAACCTGACGCGCGACCTCAACGTGCCCAGGCCCATCGTCTACTGGGCCGACATGATCGGCTCGGCGCTGCTCGGTTATGCCGCGCTATTCACGGCTATGATCGCTTCCGGGTGGACGGCGCTGGCCGCGGGCCTTGTCGCAATCCTGGCGCTCTATCGCGCCGGCAGCTTCATTCACGAACTGACCCACATCAAGCAGGGCGCCGTGCCGGGCTTCCGGCTCGTCTGGAACCTCGTGATCGGCGTGCCGTTGCTGGTTCCGTCCTTCATGTACGAAGGGGTGCACAATCAGCATCATGCCAAAACCTATTACGGCACGGTCAATGACCCGGAATATCTGCCGCTGGCGCTGATGAAGCCGTGGACCCTTCCCGTCTTCCTCATCGCCGCCGCCTTGGCGCCGATCGGCATGCTGGTCCGCTTTGGCGTGCTGGCGCCGCTGTCGCTGCTGTCACCGAGGCTTCGCCAGGCGGTCGTCGAGCGCTACTCCGGCCTGCAGATCAATCCGCGCTTCCGGCGTCCTCGGCCGCAGGGCCAGTTCGCGCGTGACTGGCGCTGGCAGGAAATCAGCGCGAGCGCCTGGGCGATCGGGCTGATCGCCATGGCCGCCACGGGCTTCATACCGCTGCGGGCATTCCTGATCTTCCTGGCGATCTCATCAGGGGTCATGTTCCTCAACCAGGTACGCACCCTGGTCGCGCATCTGTGGGAGAATGAGGGCGAGCCGATGAGCGTCACGGCCCAGTTCCTCGACAGCGTCAACGTGCCGCCGCCGGCGACGCTGCCCGTGTTGTGGGCACCGGTCGGCCTGCGTTACCATGCACTGCACCACCTGCTGCCCGGCCTGCCCTACCATGCACTCGGCGAGGCGCATCGCCGCCTGTCGGCGGAGCTCGATGGCTCTTCGGCTTATTTCGATGCCAATCACCGCGGCCTGTCGGGACTGGTGAAGCGCTTGGCGGTCAGCACGATCCGCGGCACCGACCGCTAAGGTATTATTCCTCACTCCTAACCAATACGGCTTCGCCGATCAGCAGGAACAGGACGAAGGGCGCCCAGGCAGCGAGCCAAGCCGGGTAGGCGCCGACATTGCCCAGCGCGAGGCTCAAATTATCGATGACGAAATAGGCAAAGCCGAGCGCCATACCGGCGGCCGCGCGAAGCAAGACCTGGCCCGACCGGGCAAGGCCGAATGCGGCGACCGCAGCGAGCAGTGGCATCAGGACGATCGACAGCGGCCCGCTGATCTTGTGCCACAGGCCGGCCGTGGCCTCCTCTGTCGGCCGCCCCGCTGCATCGAGGTCGGCGATATCCTGCCGCAGCGCCAGGAAACTACGCTCATCGGGACTGACCTTGGCGAGCGTGAAACGATCCGGCGTCACGCCTGGCAGGGCAACCAGTGCCGCCTGGCGGCGGACTACGTTCATTGCCGTGTCGTAGGTGCTGACGTCCTCGAGCCGCCAGAGGCCTCCAGTCTGGACCGCGCGTTCGGACTTGACGACCTTCTGCAGCGCTCCGCCAGTGCGGTCGTAGATTGTGACGCCTTGCAGCTGCAACGAGGGTCCTCGTCCGGCGGCGATCCGGGCGTGGACGAGATCGTCGTCCGACTTCACCCAGACGTTGGACAGAGCGCCGCTGGAAGCGCGGATGGGCCGAAAGTCATTGTCGCTCCAGGCATTGACCATGCGCGCTGAATTGACCGCGACGCCCTCGTTGAACGCAAAGGCGGCGACGGCGATGCCGAAGCTGGCGAAGATGAGGGGCGCCAGGATCTGGTGGGCGGACAGACCGGCGGCCTTCATGGAAACCACCTCGCTATGCTGGTTCAGAGAGGCGAAGACGATGAGCGTGCCCAGCAAGGCGGAAAAGGGCAGGAATCTTTGGATAAGCAGCGGCACACGCAGGGAAACGTAGCGCCATAGCTCGGCCTCGCCATTGCCGGGGACTTGGAGGATCTTGCCGGACTCGCCGAGCAAATCGAGTGCCATCAGAACCAGGACGAGCATGAAGAGCACGGCGAAGGTCCGCGTCAGGAACAGGCGTACGAGGTAAAGCGCCAGGCTCCTCGACGGGACGAAATCAAGATTGATCAAGCCCGCATCTCCTGCCGCGGCAACATCCGGCGGACGATCGACCACAGCTTGGCGAAGCTGCGTTCCAGAGTGCCGATCGGTTGGCCGCCGGGCCGGTGGGCCAGGACATGGTACATCCACAGGATGATCGCCGCGAAGAGGAGCAACGGCAGCCACAAGGCGACCTCCGGCGGGACCCGTCCCAGCGCGCCCATTTGCTCGGCATATTGATTGACCTTGTGATAGGTCACGACGATCACGATCGAGATGAATATCCCGAGCGATGAATTGCTTCGCTTTGGGGGCACGGCCAAGGCGATTGCCAGCAATGGCAGCATCAGCATCATCACCACTTCGACCAGTCGGAAGTGGAGGTTGGCCCTGGCGGCCAGCTGGTCGTGGTGTGACTTGGCGGCCCCGCCATAGGCGCGCGCGACAAGCTCATTGATAAACAGCTCCTCCTGCTCGCCACGCTGGCGGAAGCGATCGACTGCGGGCAGGTTGATTGGCAGGTCATAACTGTCGAACGCAAGCGTACGCGGCGTTGGGAAGCTGGCTGAATCCTGGACCAGCCGCCCCTTGCGCAGGCGGAAGATGATCGTGTCCGGGTCGTCGGTGGCGAAGAACCGGCCTTCTTCAGCGGTCGCCGAAATCTGCGTTCCCGACTTGTCGTCGACGGCGATGAAAATCCCCCCGAGTTGGGTGCCGTCATTGTCGCTTCGGTCGATCCTCAGCGTCATCCGCCTGCCGAGGTTGTTGAACTCCCCGACCTTGATGGCGGCGCCAAGCGCGCCGGATCGGAGGTCGAAGCGCAGGCCTTCGTACCGGTAGCGCGAATAGGGCTCGACCCAGCCGACGATCAGCAAGTTCAGGATCATCAACCCGACCGCGTAAAAATAGGGGACCTTAAGGAGGCGCCCATAGCTGGCGCCGACGCCCTTCAGCGCATCAAGCTCCGACGACAGCGCCAGCTTGCGGAACGCCAGCAGGATGCCGAGCATCAGCCCGATCGGGATGCCAAGCGCGAAATATTCCGGAAGCAGGTTGGCCAGCATGCGCCAGACGACGCTGACAGGACCGCCGGCGTTGACCACGAAGTCGAACAGCCGGAGCATCTTTTCCAGGACCAGCAGCATGGCTGCGAGCACCAAGGTGCCGAGCAGGGGCACCGCGATCGAGCGCGCCAGATACCGGTCGATAAGCGTTGCTTTGCGCAACTTTCGTCGTCCCACCACCATGATTTGGCCGCAAAGCGAGCAGAAAGAACGCTAGCGGGGGACCGCAGCCGGTGCCCGGCCATGCGTTCCCTTGCGTGGCTATAGCGAACGAAGACACAAAATCATGCCGAATTCTTCCCAGCTGCTAGACGATGCAGCGTCCGCCGCGACTGCGGCGGCGGGGAATTCGGCCGGGCGAATCCGCGTCGCCTTGCTTTCAAACCCGCGCTCCACCGGCAACATTGCCCAGCTTCCACGCATTCGCGCCTATTGCGCCGCACATCCGGACGTCTTCCATTACGAGGTGGAACAGGCGGGCCAGATCGGCGAGGCGATGAAGACCATCGCCCGGGTCAAGCCCAAGCTGCTGGTCATCAATGGCGGCGACGGCACTGTCCAGGCGTCTCTGACTGAATTGTACAACGGCGGGCACTTCGGCTGCGAAGCGCCCCCACCGGTCGCGGTGCTGCCCAGCGGAAAGACTAACTTGATCGCCCTGGATTTGGGCATTCAAGGTGATCCTGTCGCCGCTTTGGAAAGATTGCTCGAGATCGCCCAGTCGGATCTCAGCCCTCACCTTGTTGATCGCGAGCTGATCGCGCTGCGCTGCGGTGCCAAGGAAGCGCAGCCCGTGATCGGCATGTTCCTCGGCGGCGCCGGGCTTGCCGATATCATGCTCTATTGCCGCGACCGCATTTATCCACTGGGCCTTCCGAACGGCCTCAGCCATGCGCTGACAGCTTTCGCCGTGGTCCTGAGGCAGGTGCTCGGCTTCAAGGCGAGTTTCCTGCCGCCGGATCCGCGGCCGCTCAAAATCTCGATGGCGCGCGAAGGGGCAATTTCCGGCCACTTCGCCCTGCTGGCGGTTACGACGCTGGAAAAGCTGCTGCTGTCCGGCAATGTCGGCGCACATGGCCGTGGGGCCCTGAAATTCGTGGCCGTGGAGCAGCGGCCCGGGTCGCTGCTCAGCGCTTTTTTTGCCAGCCTCGCCGGCCGCCTCGGCCGCCGGAAGCTGACCGGCGTCCATATCGAAGAGGCTGATGAAATCAGCATCGAGGGCGACGCAAGCCAAGTCATTCTCGATGGCGAGACGTTCAGCGCCGAAATCGGCAAGCCGATCCTGCTGAGCCCGGCGACGCCCCTGTCGTTCGTCCGCCTCGCCGCCTGAGCTGCTCGTGTCCGAAGCCCTGCGAGACCTCGTTGCCGAGGAGCTCAGCCAGCCGGTCGACCCGCGCGTCGAGGCAATGGCGGCGGCCATTGCCGGCAAATATGACAAGGCGGCGCGCGCCGTGCTGTTTTACGGCAGTTGCCTGCGCGAGAAGCAGCTCGATGGGCTGATGCTCGATTTCTACTTGGTCGTGTCGAGCTACCGCGAGGCCTATGGCCGCGGCTGGCTGGCTGCGGCGAACCGAGTGATACCGCC
Source organism: Sphingomicrobium sp. (assembly GCA_035250985.1). Lineage (GTDB taxonomy): Bacteria > Pseudomonadota > Alphaproteobacteria > Sphingomonadales > Sphingomonadaceae > Sphingomicrobium. The sequence goes on from DATFEO010000185.1 coordinate 6,512, forward strand.
CAACGTCTTCCTGTTCCAGGACGGCAATCTCGCCGCCAAATATGCCGTACTGAGCGAGGCGGACTTCCACCGCCTCATCGGTCCTGAAACTCGAAGTGTATCGGTCTGGGCGCGATTCGCCCAACCGTCGCGGCTGGCCTGGGCCGCCGATGAGCTAGCTCGGGTTCGCGCCGTAGACGCCGTCGCCAGGGCGGTTCCGACGTTGCTTGGCGCCGCGCTCCCCACCGCGAGGCCGTCCGACGATCCGCTTGACCTGTGGCGGCATGCGTTTGCGTTGACCTATTCGGCTGAGCTTCGGGCGGAGCGAAAGGGACGCAGCGGTTCGGTGGTGGATGCCGATCCAGATCGCTATCGCCGATTCACGCCAGCCGGATTGGCGGTTGCCGTAGCCCGGAATGAAAGCTGGGCGCGACGTCGAGTGGAAGGCAAGCTGCTGTCGGTCCTGCGCCTCGCCAAGGCGAGCGCGACCTTCGCCGGCGGCGCCGACTACATCGCCTGGAAGATCAATCGCCACGCTGGGACGGACATCGTGCTCAAGCCCTGGCAGCGGCGATTCCCGCTGCTCGCGGCCATCAGCCTGCTGCCGCGGCTCCTCCGCTCCGGCGCGGTTCGCTGACGGGACGGGCGAGCGCTGCCGCAACCGCGGAAGCCAGCGCGCCGACCGTGAACGGCTTGCGCAGCAATTCAAAGCCGATCAGGTCTTCGCTCTCACCCTCACCGACATAGCCGGTGACGAACAGGACGGCGACTTGCGGCTTGCGTGCCTTGATGATGCGAATCAGTTCCGGCCCGGTCATTTCCGGCATGATCACGTCGCTGATCACCAGGTCGAATTCCTGGTTGTCGAACAATGCAATGGCCTCCGCCCCACTCTCACAGGCGACGGGCCGGTAATCGAGGTCTTCGAGCGCATCCACGGTCGCAGCGCGCACCCTTTGATCGTCCTCGACGAGCAGGATGCGCGCGCCTGGCACAGTCGGCTCGGACTCGCCACCTACAGCTTGCGGATGCAGCCTCAAGGGCGCCGCCGCCTCGGTTCGCGGCAGGTACAGCGATACGGTCGTCCCTTTGCCAAGCTCGCTCTCAATGCCGACCTCCCCGCCAGATTGATGGGCAAATCCGAATATTTGGCTAAGCCCGAGGCCGGTGCCCTTGCCGACCGGCTTTGTCGTGAAGAAGGGCTCGAAAGCGCGTTCCTTGACCTCGTCCGTCATGCCGCAGCCTGTGTCTGTCACCGACAGGCGCAAATATTCGCCGGGCCGGATATCGCCGACTTCATTGGCGGCGACGGTGACATTGGCCGTCTCGATCGTAAGCTTGCCCGTTCCGTCCATGGCGTCGCGGGCATTTACCGCCAGGTTGAGGATGGCATTCTCCAGCTGGTGTGAATCGACGAATACCGGCCAGGCATCTTCGCCGAGCTTGGTGACGATCCTGATTCGCTCGCCGAGCGTCCGGTCGAGCAGTTCCGACATCCCGGTCACAAGCGAGCGGCTGTCGACGCGCTCGGGGAGGAGCGGCTCCGACCGGGCGAAGGACAGCAGCCGGCGCGTGAGGGCCGCGGCGCGGGTCGCTCCTTCCATGGCGTTGGAAAGGTGATGCTGCACTTCGCGTCGCGGCCCGTTCAGGCGGCGCTTTGCGAGGTCGATGCCGCCGACCACGACTGCCAGCATGTTGTTGAAATCGTGAGCGATACCGCCGGTTAGCTGTCCGACAGCTTCCATTTTCTGAACCTGGCGGAGCTGGGCCTCGGCGGCCTCGCGTTCCGTGGCCTCGGCCTTAAGCGCCTGGTTGGCCTCCCATAATTCCTGGGTCCGCTCGCGCACGGCCAGTTCGAGGGCCTCCGCACGCTCGGCTTCGCTTTCCGCCTCCTTGCGCGCCGCGGCATTGAGGTTCAGCGCTCGCACCGCCACCCAGCCCAGGAAGATCGCGCCGAACCCGACGATGACACCGAGGATCGACAGATAGTCGGTCAGCCGCTGCGTCTTTGCAGTCGAAAGGATGCTTTGCTCCATCTTCTGCACAAGGGAACGGCGCTCGGCATTCGCGATTTCGGCGATCTTGGCGCTGAGATCGCGGCCAGTACCGGACGAGGCAGCGCTGAAGAAGTAGCCGGTGCCGCCGCGCTGAGCGACCGTCGCGCGCGCGGCAAGGGCAAACTCCTCGCCGCGCTGTTGATACAATTGTTCGAGCTGGTCGACGCGTTCCCGCTGGGCCGCGTCCCCAGCAACCAGCCGGTCCAGCTGGCGGAGCTGTTGTCCGGCGAGCCGCCACTGGCTGTAATAGATGTTGCCGCTGGTTTCCGCTTTCTCATCGAGAACGAAGCGGCCGAGTGCCGCCTCGGCGCGAGCGATGCTGGCATCGAGCGTCCGCGTCAAAAGCGTGACATCGTAGGCGTGGCGCTCACTGGCGACCGCCTCATCACGGGCGCGCGTCGACATGGCGACGAGGATGACCATGGCAAGAAGCACTAGAGCCGCTAACAGTGCCCCGGCCGCCGCCCCCGCACCGCGCCACCAGCTGCGCGTGTCTTCGTCTTCGCCTGACGCCATGAAGTCGTTCTAGTCCCGCCCGCGCCCGGACGAAAGGCTTCTCCGACTCAATCGATGCAGCCAGTAGAACGTCCCGCCGCCTCGAACATGCCCAGGATTTCCTCGACTTGGCTCGCGGAATGCTCGGCGCAAAGCGAGCATCGCAGCAGGTTCATTCCGGCCGGAGTCGCCGGCGGGCGAGCGAGGTTGACGTAAAGCCCTTCGCGCAACAGCGCCTCCCACATGGCGGCGCCGGTCTCGAGACTCGGCATGATGACGGCGATGATCGCGGATTGCGGCTCGCCGGTGCCGAGCGTGAATCCCAAGGCCTTGAGGCCGGCGTGGAGGCGCTTGCTATTCTCCCAGAGGTGCGCGCGCTTGCCGGCGCTATCCATCAGCTTGCGGATCGACGTTGCCGCGGTAGCGACGACGCTGGGCGGCAGCGAGGCGGTGAACACGTATGGCCGGGTAACCAAACGCAGGATCTCGAACTTCGGGTGGTTTGAGACGCAGAAACCGCCCACGGTTCCCACTGACTTGGAGAAGGTGCCGATGATGAAGTCGACCTGGTCGATGACGCCCTGTGCCTCCGCGACGCCGCGGCCATGCTCGCCGATGAAGCCCATCGAATGGGCCTCGTCGACCAGCACCATGGCGCCAAAGCTCTTGGCGAGCGGCACCATCCTGTCGAGTGGGGCAATGTCGCCCAGCATCGAATAAACGCCCTCCAGCACCACCAGCTTGCCGGACTCGGGCGGGAGGCGCCGGAGGCGCTTCTCCAGCGCGTCTAGGTCGTTGTGGCGGAAGGGGACGATCTGCGCATTGCCGAGCGCGCAGCCATCGTAAATCGAGGCATGGCTGTCGATGTCGAGGATGATGTAGTCATCCTTGCCGGCAATGGTCGAAATGATGCCGAGGTTGGCCTGGTACCCAGTCGAAAAGACTATGGCGTGGTCCATGGCATAGAAATCGCGGAGCGCCGCCTCGACTTCCTTGTGTCCCTGGTAAGTGCCGTTCAGCACGCGACTGCCGGTCGTCCCCGAGCCATAGTCGTCGAGTGCCTTCTTCCCGGCGGCGACGACGTCAGGATCGAAGGTCATTCCCATGTAATTGTAGGTGCCGAGCAGGATGGTCCTGCGGCCGTTGCAAATGGCGACGGTCGGCGACTCCACCCGCTCCATGACCAGGTTGAACGGGTCGGTCAGGCCCGTCGACAGCAAAGTCTCGCGTTGCTCGATCAGCGGGTCGAACTTGGAAAAGAGGTCGGTCATCAGCCCTGCAGCTGCCCGACGGCATCGACCAGTTGGCCGACATTCTCGATTTCGGCCTGCTGGTTCATGGTGATGACAATATCGAACTCGTCTTCAATATTGGCGACAAAGTCCAAAACCGTGAGGCTGTCCCACTCGAGGTCCTGGGCGAAGCGGGTCGCTTCGTCCACCTCGATTCCCTTCTTGTTGAACGGTTCGATGAGGGCCTTTACCTTGGCCAGCACTTGATCGCGATCGGTCATGGCGGCGTCCCTAGTGAGCGCCTGTGCCTTTCGCAATCGAATGGGGCGCAAAAGAGGCGCTTCATGGGCATGATGAAAGGGGGGTCAAATGGCCAAGACACCGACACCGCTGACTCCCGACGAGCGCCGCGCGCTCGGCCTCGGCCATCCGGAATATGAGTTCCCGAAGGAAGTCCATAACCTCCTTATCGCCGCCTACGAGGGGAACTGGGCCTTGTCGGAAATGGCCGACAACAAGGCCTCCATCCTGATGGGCGCCAGCTTTGTTGTTTTCTCACTGTCGATCGCCGACGTTACCTCCGGGAAGGCGAGTTTCCCCTTGCTGGTGTTGACGCTTTTTTCCTTCGCTGCGACCGTGCTGGGCGTGCTGACCGTCCGTCCGAACCGGTTGCGCCGGTTCAAGCTCGATCCGAAGAAGGTCGATATCATGTTCTTCGGCAGCTACTCGAATGTGACGCGCGAGGAATATATCGAGCAGGTGCTGAAGGTCCTCTCGTCGGAAGAGGAAACCTACAAGAGGCTAGCCAAGGACATTTACGACCACGGTTGCATCCTGAGGGCCGATAAATACCGCTGGCTCTACTGGAGCTATACGCTGTTCCTGGTCGGCCTCGTGATCACTTTCGGCGCGCTGATCCTGAACCTGGTGCTGACGCTCAAAGTAGATGCTCTGTTCGATACCATTCCGCCGTTGCCCTGAGTCCTTCCTGCGTGTCGATGGCGGGCTTCCACAGGTCGGCCGCCGGGGCGAGGGAAGGGTCGGCAACCCAGTCCGGATGGCAGAAATAAGCGGCGCGGTCTGGAGTCAGCTTGGCCCGGTCGCGCCGGACGAAGCCGTCGATAAGCGCGCCGAGGCGCACCGCGGCGCGGGGCATGGATAAGGCGAAGGCGTTGCGGCCTACGGCTTCGCCGAGCGCGAGGCCGAGTTCCCGATGGCTCCAGCCACCCGGCCGGCCGTCGTCCGGTTCGATCAGTGGGGGCGGTGATCCGGTGCCCGCCAATGCGATCAGCAATCGCGCCAGATCGTCGGCGTGGATCAGTGACAGGCGGCCTTCCGGCGGGAGCAGGATGAGCCCGCGCCTCGCCATGCGGAACAGCTCCAGGGTCTCCCTGTCGCCCGGCCCATAGACCGCCGGCGGGCGAACGATGGCGAAATCGAGCCCGGAGTCGCGAACCAAAGCCTCCGACCGAGCCTTGGAATTGCCGTAGCGGCTTAGCTCCGGCTCGCGCGCGGCCAGCGAGGAGACATGGATGAAGCGGGCGACGCCCGCGCCCTTGGCGGCGGCAAGGACCGCGGCCGTGCCTTGGACATTTCCGGCCTCGAAACCCGCCTCGTCGGCATTGATCACGCCAGCGACGTGGATCAGCGCCTCCGCGCCTTCGACCAGCCTGCCAAGCGCCGCCGGGTCCTCAAGCGAACCGGCGATCCATTGAAGCCCCTGTGCGTCCTCCTGCGGGCGCCGAGTCAGCGCCCGAGCCTCATGGCTAGCCGCTCTAAGCGCGGCAATCAGCCGCGCCCCGACGAAGCCAGTCCCCCCGGTGACCGCGATCCTCAAATCGGCGACCATTCGATCGTCTCGGCCGGGCCTTCGTCATCGACCGACTGGCGGTGCAATTGCTCGATCAGCGCGTCAAGGATCGGCTCGATTCCGATTCCGGCCGCGGCGCTGACCGGGAATATCGTCCGGCCGCTGGCCTCGGCCAGCTCGGACGATAAGGCTGCGATCAGCTCTTCGTCGAGCGTGTCGACCTTGTTGAGCGCCACCACTACCGGTTTTTCGGCCAGGCCTTCGCCATAGGCTTCCAGTTCCTCGCGGACGGTCCGGTAGCTGGTGGCGACGTCCTCGTCATTGGCGTCGACCAGGTGCAGCAAGACCTGGCAGCGCTCGATGTGGCCGAGGAAGCGGTCGCCCACGCCCGCTCCTTCGGCCGCGCCCTCGATCAGGCCGGGAATGTCGGCGACGACGAATTCGCGGCCCTTGTGAGTGACCACTCCAAGCTGGGGCCGAAGTGTGGTGAAGGCATAGGCGCCGACCTTGGCCCGGGCGTTGGTGACTGCGTTGATGAAGGTCGACTTGCCGGCGTTCGGCAGGCCGACGAGGCCGACGTCGGCGAGCAGCTTCAGTCGCAGCCAAATCCACATTTCCTCGCCCGGCCAACCGGTCTGATGCTGGCGCGGGGCGCGGTTGGTGGAGGTCTTGTAACTGGCGTTGCCGCGGCCGCCGTCGCCGCCCTTGAGCAGGGTTATACGCTGGCCCTCGTGGGTGAAATCGGCGAGCAGGCTGCGGTCCTCGTCATCGGCCAGGACCTGCGTTCCGACCGGCACCTTGATGATGAGGTCGTCGCCTCCGGCCCCGGTCCGGTTTGACCCCGCGCCGCCCTTGCCGCGAGGTGCTCGGAAATGCTGCGTGTAGCGGAAATCGATCAGCGTATTGAGGCCGGGGACGGCTTCGAAAATGATGTCGCCGCCCTTGCCGCCGTCGCCTCCGTCCGGCCCGCCGAACTCGATGAACTTCTCACGGCGGAAGCTCACCGCACCCGGGCCACCCGCGCCGGAGCGGATGAAGATCTTGGCCTGGTCGAGGAAGTGCATCGCGCTACTCCGCCGGCCTCGTCGATTCGATCAGGTGGTGGCGAGCGACCTTGCGCGCAGTCTCCCTGGGCAGGCCCAGCGAGTCGGCCATCAGATTGCCGAGCAGGGAATCTCCCAGCGCGGCGATCACCAGCCATAGGGTTGTTTCATGCACGGGCCGGTCGCCATGACCCTGCCCAAGCTCATCTACCAGCTTATGGATGGCTTCCAGCACCGGCTGAAGGGCGTCCCTGTCGCCCATCAGGATCAGCCAGGCGGCAAGCGCACCGGCGCCCTCGCGGCCGAAGGCATCGAAGGTCTTGTCGACGACCTCGCGCGGATCGGCCTCGCCATGGCGGGCACGGATCACCGCTTCGGCGATGCCGGTCGACACCGAATCGCTGATCGACTTAGCCAATTCCGACTGCAGCGCTGCAGCCGAGCCGAAGTGATGCAGGACGTTGGCATGGGTCCGGCCGATGCGGTCTGCGACCGCCTTCAGCGTCACCGCCTGCGGGCCCGCCTCGAGCAGCAGCTCGCGTGCGGCCGCAATCGCCGCGGCGCGGCTTTCGTCAGGCTTGAGGCGGCGGCGCGGAAGGCTCATGGCTTATTGACATTGTTGTAAGTAAATAGCATCTCTCCTGCGCCTGATTGGAGGAACCCATTGACCGCTGCAAGCGCGACCGCCCGTTTAGTTACTCCCGCGGACCTGACGATCACGCCACGCGACCGCAAGTTCGTCCGTGAGCACAAGCCTGCGCGCTGGTGGAATGGCGGGGATCCGGTGGCGACGGCGCTTTACAATGCGCTCTCAGCGACATTTCCCGAAGGTGAGGCCTTCTTCGTCGAAAGCGTCCGCAAGTACCGTGAGGGCGCCGAGCCGAAGCTGGCGACCGAGATCAAGGCCTTCACCACGCAGGAAGCGATCCACAGCCGCGAGCATGCCGCCTTCAACAAAGTGGCGACCGAGGCAGGATACGACCTCAAGCCACTGGAGGACCGCGTCCGCTGGCGGATCGGGCTGCTGAAGGAGCGCCCGCCGATTGCCTCGCTTGCGGCGACGATGGCGCTTGAGCATTTCACTGCAATCCTTGCCCATGAGCTGCTGAAGGATCCGCGCCATCTCGGCCATGCCGATCCCGAAAGCGCGGCCTTGTGGAAATGGCATGCAGCCGAGGAGATCGAGCACAAGGGCGTTGCCTACGACACTTGGTTGCACGCGACGCGCCACTGGCCGCGCGGCAAGCGCTGGAAGGTCAAGGCGAAGGTCATGATGCTCGTCACCCGCAACTTCATCATCGACCGTACACGTGGCGCGCTCGAGCTGCTGCGCCAGGACGGTATCAGCGGTCCCCGGGCCTGGGTCCGGCTGGTGTGGTACATGTGGGTACGGCCGGGCATGATGCGAAAGATCTTCTCCGCCTGGGCGAAATATTTCCTGCCCGGCTTCCATCCGTGGAACGAAGACGACCGCCAGCTGATCGCCGGCTTCGACCTCACCGGCGATCATGGACAGGCACCGCACAGGGCGGTGCGCGGCGCGAAAGCGGCCTGAGCGAAGCCAGACCGGCTCAGGCTGCCATCGACTCACGCTGAGCCTCAGCGCCCAGCTGCAGCCGAAAGAAGCGTGCCGGAATCTCTTCGCCGCGGGCGCAGCTCAGCCGCGGCGCGATCATCCCGGTCGACTGGAAACCGAGCTTCTCTAGGACCCGGCCCGAGGCCGGATTGTCGAGGAAGTGTGACGCTTCTACCCGGGCGATGCCAAGCGCCCGGGCAATGCCGACCAGCGCCCGGCCCGCCTCGGTCGCGAAGCCGCGATTCCAGTGGGCCCGGGCGATCCAATAACCGAGCTCGACCGCGCCGGATGACCGCCGGCCGAGGCCGCAGGCGCCGACCAGCACCGGCTCGCCGTCCGTCCGTTCGAAGATCAGCAGTGACGGCAGGACGGGATCGCGAGGCGCGGCGAGAAAGGCCTCGGCATCGCGCAAGGAGAAAGGCCAGGGCGCGCTCGACAGGTTGCGGACGATCGTTTCGTCGGCAATCGTGCGTGCCAGGGTCGAGGCGTCCTCGGCCCAGCCGGGTCTCAGCAACAGTCGCTGCGTCCGCGCGAACATTCGTCTTCTCCTCGCCGCCGGCCGTTAGTGGCCGGGTTTGACAATTTCGGGAGAAGATTGGGGCCCTTCCAAAACAAAGAAGGGAGAGGAGGGGGCTGCCCTCTTCTCCCTTTTTGGATTCCGATTGTTCGGTGGTCCTTGGGCTGCCCCTTCCTGGGAGCGGCCCTTTCTCGACCGGTCCCTATTTGCTTGTCGCTTGCGTCGGCATCTCAATATGGACGTACTTGCGTCCGAGCTTGCCGTCGCGGAACGCGACTCGGCCGTCACACAGAGCAAAAAGGGTATGGTCCTTGCCCAGGCCGACGTTGTCGCCCGGGTACCACTTCGTGCCACGCTGTCGCACGATGATGTTGCCGGCCAGCACGCTCTCGCCGCCGAACTTCTTCACGCCGAGGCGCTTGGCTTCCGAATCGCGGCCGTTACGCGACGAGCCGCCTGCTTTCTTATGTGCCATGACTTACTTCTTCTTCGTGGACTTGGCCGCCGGAGCAGCTTTCTTGGCCGCTGCCTTAGCAGGTGCAGCATCTTTTGTCGACTTGGCTTTCGCCTGAGCCGCAGGCTTTTCCGCCTTCGGAGCAGCCACCTTCTTCTCGACAGCGGGCTTTTCGGCCTTCGCAGGTGCAGCAGCCTTGGCCGGCGCCTCCGCCTTCGGCTCGGCCTTCTTGGCGGCGCCCTTGCCGCCGATCGACAGGATCTTGAGGATCGTGTGCTGCTGGCGATGGCCGCGCTTGCGGCGGTAATTGTGCCGGCGGCGCTTCTTGAAGACGGTGACCTTCTCACCCTTGGCCTGGGCGACGATTTCCGCAGCAACAGTCAGGCCCGACGTCGACTTGAGGTCGGAACCCTCGCCAGCCAGCAACACGTCGTCCAGCGTCACGCTGTCGCCGGCGCTGCCCGCTAGCTTCTCGACGACGATCTTGTCTCCCGGGGCGACGCGATATTGCTTGCCGCCCGTGCGCACGATTGCGAACATTGGCTCTCTTTCAAAAATCCGTGGCCGCGCGACTTGCTCGGCGAGAGGCCAGCCCCCGCGCGGAAAGCGTGCCGCCTAAAATGCGACGGCGCGGGTGTCAACCAATGCTAGTGCTTGTGCTCGGGCCGGAGCCGGTAGCGGCCCTCGGCAAAGCGGTCGAACAGGCCGTCGATCGCCGGATGGTCGACTTCGCCGCCTTCATCGTCGGGAACGAGGTTCTGCTGGCTAACATAGGCGATGTAGCTGGACTCCGCATTTTCGGCGAGCAGGTGGTAGAAGGGCTGGTCCTTGGCCGGTCGCAGTGCCTCGGGAATGGCTTCGTACCATTCCTCGCTGTTGGCGAATTCCGGGTCGACGTCGAAGACGACGCCGCGGAAGTCGAGCAGCCGATGCTTGACGACCTCGCCGATGCCGAAGCGGGCGGCGGGGATCGGTTTGCCGTTGTCGGTTAGCTGGCGGTTCATCTCGCTTAATGTAGAGAAGCGTTCGGGCTAGGCAAGGTTCCGGAGCGCTGCTAGAGGCGCGCGTCCGACCGCGACATCGCCGGGTTCCCGGCGCGGCTCCCGACATGCGGAGAGGTGGCTGAGTGGTCGAAAGCACCGCACTCGAAATGCGGCGTGCGGGCAACCGCACCGTGGGTTCGAATCCCACCCTCTCCGCCACCACGGGACGAGCTAGCTTCCCAGCCGCTCCTCGAGCTCGGAGATTTCCCAATAATCGTTGCGGCTGAAGGGCAATATCGCTCTCAAGGTCGCGACATTGGCCTTGCCCAGCTCGCGCTTGAGCGCCTCAAGACGCACGAACGCCTGCCGGCCCTCGATATGCAGCTTTTCCGTGTCTTCGACCTGGTCGTGGAGCGTATCCTCGGCCTGAAGCAACACCCAAGTGAGGAGCTGGCAATATTCGCGCATCCGGGCGGCGGTCTTCTCGTCCGCGCGCTTCACCAACGCTGCGATCTTGCGGCCGCTCTCGTCATCAGGAAATTTCCCTGCCTCCCAGGCTTCCAGCGCCGCGCGGGTCTCGGCCCGTTCCTCGTTCAGCCATTGCTGGGCCTCGACGGCGCCGAAGCGGAAGATGGCCATGATGATGAAGGGCGCGACCGCAAGGATGCCGATCATCGCCAGCAGCGGCCTGTCCGGGAACTGGTTGAAAGCGGTGTGGATGGCGACCGCGATCAGATAGCCGGGAATGAACCACAAGAGATTGAAATCGAACTCGGCGGCAGCCCCCCGGGTTTCGCGCTCGGCGAATTCGTGGGCGGTGGCGGCGAGGACGGCGCAGGTCGTGCCGTGCATGACGGCAGTGCCGAGACCGCGGACCATCCACACGTTCGCGGCCAGTTCCGGGAAGCGCGTCAGGTAGATGATGTTCTCGACCACCGAGAAGCCGGCGCCGATGGCGAAGCCCGAGATCACGGCGTCCAGCTTGTAGCCGATGCGGTTGAGCCAGAAGAGGGCGACGATGCCAATGCCCTTGACCAGTTCCTCAAGCCAGGGCGCGACGAAGCGGCTGTAGTTGGAGAAACCGAGCGGCAGAGCATCGAGAAACGTGCCGCTGATCGGATAAGCGGCCCCGGCGGTGAGGGCACCGAGCAGCAGCAGGCCGGCCGTTTCCCAGAATGTCATCAGCTTGAAGACGTCGAGCCAGATGAACATGAATAGCATCACCAGGACCGGCACCAGGGCGACTGCCCAATCGACTGCTTCCATCATCATTTCAAACTCACATGATTTTCAAGGAGGCGAGAAACTCGGTCTTCTCGTGATGACCGTCCGCAAAGCCTCCGGCCGCGCCGATCGAGAAGACCATGGGGAGACGCAAGGCGACGGTGAAGGCGAAATCGACCTGGCCGCCGACCGTCATGTAATCATGGTTCTCGCCCGCGGCATTGTGCGTCAGCATGGTCCCGGCGAACAGCGCCGGCCGCGCGTAGCTCAGGTAGATGCTCGGCGTGCCGACCTCGGCAAAACGGATCGGCGGGAGGTTTACCTCGCCGATCAGCTTGGCGAAGCGGCGCGCGTCGATCTGGTCGATCTCAAAGCCGGGGAAGCTCTCGAGCTCGCGGTACCGCTTTTCGGGCCGGTCATCGACATAGTTGTTGCGAAAGGAGCCGAAATAGAAACTGCCGAGCGGGCTGTCCTTGGTGCCGCCCATGACGCCCGCCGATCCATAGCCCCAAATGGAGGCGTTCGACCAGGGAAGCGGCACGCCATAGTCGAGCTCCGCAACAAAGTGCGGGAAGTGGTCGTGATAGTCGGTGTCCATGCCGACCTTGGTCCGCCAGGCGATGCCCTTTTCATGGTCGACCCCGCCCAGCGACTTGCGGGTGTTGGAATATTTCATCCCCGCCTGGACCGATGCCAGATTCTTCGGCGAGGAGACGTTCTGCGAGAAAGGCAGCTGCTCGAGCCCGAAGAAGACGGCAGCGTCGAAAAAGAACTCCAGCGTTCGTGGCGGGTCATAGAGCGTCGTCTTCTTCCAGCCGATCGAGAAGACATCGCCCTTGCGGCTGCGCTCGACCGGGCCGAACAGGTCGTAGAAATCGGCATAATTGTGCAGGTACTGCAGCTTCCATTCGAGCGTCTTGTATTTCAGCGCGAAGTGAAGGCGCTCCTTGTTCGGCAGGTCGCCGAACCCCGAATAGCTAATGCTCGCATCGAGCTGGTGGAACTGCATCGGGTCTTCGAAATGCAGGAGGTAGCCAGGCGAATAATGGCCCTGGTAGCCTTCGAGGATCGGATAGGCGGCCGCCAGCTTCATGCGCCGCGTCGGGTTGTACTTGCCGCGCTCGGTGACGAGCTCGTCGAGCGGCACCTTGGCTGGTGAGCCGACGCCCCAGGTCTTCAGCACTGGATGCGTGTTGACGACCCGGGTGCCGAGGAATTCGACCGTGCCGAGATCCTCGGTTGGTTTCGGCCAAATTCGCGAGGGCGACAGGCCTTGGCCGGTATATTCATAGACCAGCAGAGAGCCGTCTGGCTGCGGCATCGGCCGGAAGAAACCGGTCGAGGCGTTGCTGACCACTTCCCATTTCTGGCTGGCGATGTCGAAGCGGAAGACGTTCGACACCCCGGTGTAATAGGAGGTGCCGATCAGGCCCTTGCCGTCCGGCGTGAAGACGAAGCTCTCCGGTGTGGAGGGCGGCAAGGACAGACGCGCCACCTCCTGCAGATCGCCCCCGGACAGCATGGACTCCATCGACCAGACCCGGACCGACTGGTCGCCGTTGATCTCGCCGAAGCTCGCCGCGACCATCGAACCGTCGGGCGAAATGTCGAGGTCGAAGGGGATCTGGCCGTAATCGAAGGTATGGATCTGGTTGAACGCCGTATAGGGCGCCGGCAGCCGAACGATGGTCGCAAAGCCGTTCTGATGACGGATCCCCCACAGCGACTTGTCGACGGGGTTGAGGACGATGTCGCCGATGCGGGCATCACGCAGGAGCATCTTCTTCTTGCCGGTGTCGACATCGACCTCGACAATGTCGCGGAAGGCGTAATTATCCTCGGTGTAATACGCCTTCCGGACATCGGGATCGAAGGCCAGGCTGGTAACCTTGTAGAGCATCATCCCCTTGATTTCCTGCAGGGGACGAAGCTTGCCGGTCGCGAGGTCCATGGTGCCCATGAAGCCGATTGTGCCGGGGTAACGGAATGCGGCGACGAGGCTGTTGGTCTTGGTGTCGACGAAGCCGCGCGAAATCGATCCGAGGCCGCGGGGGCTCAAATGCTGGACTTCGGTCAGCGGATAGGCGGAGAGCTTGGCGAGTTGCTCCTGCTGGAACTGGCGCTCGAAGGCGATCCAGTCATTCCAGGCATGGTCGAGCGCTTTGCCAAAGACACGTCGGAAAGCGCGTGAATAATAGCCCGGACTGCCCTCGTCCCGGCGCAGCCATTGCACGACCTTTTCCGGCCCATAGGTCAGCGCGAGCCAGGAAAAGAAGCGCGTGCCGTAGAGGTAGTCGTTGACGCCAACCTGGAAATCGACCGCGGTGCCTTCCGATTCAAGGCCGAGCGGCGAATAGATCTTGTCATTGTCGCGGACCTTGGCGCGCCAGACCATCTCGTCATAGGCGCCCTGGCCGCGGCCCAAGCCCCCGGCCATCCAGGTTTCGAAGAAGACGGCGCTCCCCTCCAGCCACCAGCGCGGCACCGCGTTCCGCGGGGTCGACAGGAAATTGTAGAGAATGGATTCGGGATGCTCCTGAATCGGCATGGGCTTGCCGAAGAACAGCTTTCGCCAGAAGGCGTCACGTTTGTTCCACACGTCCATGGTGGCGACGTGCGCCAGCTCATGATTGGTGAGGGTGAAGAAGCGCTCGCCCGGAGTGAAGGTCTCCATGTTCTGCGAGAGCGGTGCAACGTCGAACAGGACGGCGTTGTTGGGCGAGGAACGGGCGGCGGCGTTGCCGTAGTCTCCAAAATCCTTGAGCAGGACATTGACCCGGTCCCAGGGTTCCCACTCGAAGGTCTTTCTGTGCCAGGCCAAGGCGTTCTCGATCGACCGCCCCAGATAGGGCGTGAGGTAAGTCTGGGGAGGGTCGAAATAGAGCAGTGAGAAGTTCTTGGTCTCAAGCGTCGTCAAGTCGAGTCCGCCGGCACTGGGCGGAACTTGTTCCGGGCCCTGCGGCTCGGGTTCGGGGCTGGGCTGATCCGGGGTGTCCGGCTCGGCGATCGGTTCCTCGACTGTCGTCGTCGGCGGCTGGGGCGGCGGAGGATCGCCCAGCTCCTGTGCATATGCAGCAGTGGCCGCACTGACGAGCAGTGCGGCCACGCTTCCCCTGATTACGCAGCGGCTACGCCACTTGGCCCCGGTCATCGCCCCCCTTCCGGCCCAAGCGGCCGCCGATTACCTCGCTTGTATTGCGTTCGCGAACGCCGGGCTCTGCAGGGCAGCCGCGAACGATGCGTTCCTCGCCAGAGCCTGGAAGTTGGCGTTGCGACCGAGCGCTTCGAATGCGCGAGCGTTGGCCGCAAAGGACGCGAGCGCCTGCGGGTTGCGGGCGAGCGCCTCGAAGGCCTGCGGATTCTGCGCCATCGCCGCCACCGCCTGCGGGTTGCGGGCGAGGGCATCCCTCAACTGGGCATCAAGCCTGCCGGCGGCAGCCATTTGGGCAGCCGTCGCCTGAGCGGTCAGTGCCTGCGCCGAGCGTGCCGCTGCCGTCAGGGCATTGGCATTGCGCCCGAGAGCCTCGAAAGCATTGGCATTACGCGCCATCGCCTCGAGCGCCCGCGCATTCATCGCGGCCTGGAAGAGGTTCGCGTTACGAGCGAAGGCCTCGAAGGCATTGGCGTTGCGAGCAAAAGCCTCAAACGCGTTGGCGTTGCGCGCCAGCGCATCCATTGCCTTGGCATCGGCAGCGAGCCGGGCAAATGCCTGGGCATCGCGCGCCATGATGGCCACACCCGCGGGATTGCGCGCATGGGCTTCGAAGGCCTGCGGGTTCTTGGCATAGGCGCCGAACGCTTGCGCGTTGCGGGCCATCGCCTCGAGCGCCTGCGGGTGGCGGCCAAGCGCCTCGAACGCGTTGGCATTGCGGGCCATTGCCTGGAACATCTGCGGCTGCCTGGCGAGCGCATTGTACGCCGCCGCATGCTGGGCAAAGGCTCCAACTGCCTGCGCATCAAACGCATTCGCATTGCGGAACGCGGCCGACATAGCCGCCGCTTCGCGAGCGGCTGCCGTAAGCGCCTGCGGGTTGCGTCCAAGCGCCTCGAACGCCTGCGGATTACGGGCAAGCGCCTCGAAGGCCTGCGGATTGCGGGCCAGCGCGGTCATTGCCGCGGCATCACGCGACAGCGCCTCGAACGCCTGCGGGTTGCGAGCCATTGCCTCGACCCCAGCCGGGTTGCGGGCAGCGGCCTCGAAGGCGTTGATATTGCGGCCATAAGCCTCGAACGCCTGTGGGTTCCGAGCCATGGCTTCGAGCGCCTGAGGATGACGCGCCAGGGCCTCGAACGCCTGCGGGTAACGCGCCATGGCGACCATCGCCTGGGCATCACGGGCATTGACGTTGCGGCCGGCGGCGGCCGTTGCCTGGGCGGCCTTCAGCGCCGCGTCGAACGCCTGCGGGTTACGAGCAAGAGCTTCGAACGCCTGCGGATTACGAGCAAGCGCCTCGAACGCCTGCGGGTTGCGGGCGAAGACGGCGAAGTTCGGATCCTTGGCGAGTGCCAGGAAATTCGGATCCTTGGTCATCACTTCGAAGGCGTCGGTTTGCATCAGCTGTGCGACTGATGTGTCACCCAAAGTGACGTCGCTTTCCCCGACCTGGCTGGAGACATAGCGCTCCGCGGGGGCAATGGTGCCCTCGCTCGGTCCGAGAGGCGGATATACGCGGCCCAGGCCGTAGGCGCTTACGGCGACGACGGCAATCAACGCACCAGACATGAGGTATTTACGGTTGTTGGAAACAACGGCGGTCATGATGATCCCCCTTGTGCAGTCCAACGCGCATTGTTTACCAAATATTAACGCGAGTCAATGTCCGAGGGTTTGACACCCGCCCTGCGAATGGCGGATTTGCGCCATTTCCAGATAGAAACAAAATCGTCAGAATAACCTGGATTAAAGCGCCTCGACGATCGTTACGTTGGCGATGCCACCGCCTTCGCACATTGTCTGAAGACCGAATCGCCTGGCCCGCGCGTGCAGTGCGTGAACGAGCGTCGCCATCAGCTTGGCGCCGCTCGCGCCTAAAGGATGGCCGAGCGCAATCGCGCCGCCGTTGACGTTCAGCCGCTCCGGATCGGCACCGATTTCCTGGAGCCAGGCGAGCGGTACTGGAGCAAAGGCTTCGTTGACCTCGTAGAGGTCGATGTCGGCGATGCTCCGCCCGGAGCGTTCCAGCGCCCGCCGCGTTGCCGGAATCGGTTCCATCAGCATAATGACCGGATCGCCGGCCGTGACCGTCAGATGATCGATCCGGGCCAGCGGCCTCAGGCCATGGTCCTTTAGCGCTTTTTCACTAACCACCAGCAAGCCGCTGGCGCCGTCGCAGATCTGGCTGGCATTGCCGGCGGTGATGACGCCGTCCGGCTTCAGCGCCTTCAGGCTGGCGAGGCCTTCAAGCGAGGCGTCGAAGCGTATGCCCTCGTCGATTGTGTGCAGGCTTTCGTTGCCCTCCTCGTCCAGCACGGCCAGCGGCACGATCTGACGATCGAATTCGCCGCCCTCGGTCGCCTCGGCCGCCTTGCGGTGGCTCGACAAAGCGAATTGGTCCAGCTGATCGCGGGTGAAGCCATAATTGGCGGCGATCATTTCGGCGCCGGTGAACTGGCTGAACTCACTGACTCCGTAGCGATCCTTGATCGATTGCGGCCAGGGTCCGATGCCGATCCCTGCCTGCAGCGGCAGGAAGATCGGCGTTCCCATCGGCACGCGCGTCATGCTTTCGACGCCGGCGGCGACAACCACGTCCTGGGTGCCGCTCATCACTGCCTGGGCGGCGAAATGCAGCGACTGCTGGGACGAGCCGCACTGCCGGTCGATGCTGACCGCTGGCACGCTGTCGGGCAGGCGCGAGGCCATGACCATGTTGCGCCCAATATGGAAGCTCTGCTCGCCAATCTGGCTGACGCAGCCGACAATGACGTCGTCGACCGCCGACGGGTCGATCCCGCTGCGCTCGACCAATGCGTCGAGCACCGCAGCGCCCATGTCGGCCGGATGCCAGTCCTTGAGCGCGCCGCCGCGCTTGCCCCCTGCCGTGCGCAGCGCTTCGACGATATAAGCTTCAGCCATGAGCAGTCTCATAGACGCCGGAAACCGTCGTGCTCAACGGGGCGTTTGTTGAACCTATGTATCGTTCCGACCTGAACACAACCGATCGCGCCGGCACGATTGCGCTGGTGGTCCTGATCCACCTCGGCCTCGCTTATGCGTTCCTCAACATCTCGGGAACGATGCGGGTGATCGAGCGCGAGCTGATTCCGCAGTTGATTGACGTCGACATCCAGCCGCCGCCGCCGCCGATCGTCGACGTGCCGCTGGAACAGGAAAAGACGCCGGAGGAAGAAGGCGCGGCTTCACCCGAAAACATCAAGAGCACGGCGACGCCGGTCGCGGCCCCTGAGCCGCGGATCGAACTGCCGGTGCCGCCGCCGATGCCGGTCACCGAGACTCCTAATATCGGCTCCGACCCGACGCAGGGCGCGTCGGACAGACCGGGGCCGGGCACGGGCGCGGGCGGCATCGGCACCGGAACCGGCAGCGGCGGGAGGGGCAGGGGCACTGGCGGGGGCGGTGCTGGCCAGGGCACCCGCCCGGTCCTGATCACGCCGACCTTGGAGGGTCGGCGCGACTATCCGCGTGAAGTGCTCCGCCGCTGGCCGCGCGGCGGGCGCGTCTTCGTCCGCTTCCAGGTCGACGTCGCCGGGCGGCCCTTCAACTGCAACGTCGACCGATCAAGCGGCGACCTTGGGGTCGATCAATGGACGTGCAGCCTGGTGCTGTCCAAGCTGCGCTTCCGGCCGGCGACCGACGACCGGGGACGGCCAATCATCAGCTGGTACGGCTATATCCAGGCCCCGACCAACTT
Source organism: Sphingomicrobium sp. (assembly GCA_035250985.1). Taxonomy (GTDB): domain Bacteria; phylum Pseudomonadota; class Alphaproteobacteria; order Sphingomonadales; family Sphingomonadaceae; genus Sphingomicrobium. The sequence continues at coordinate 24,754 of DATFEO010000185.1, forward strand.
CTGACATCTGGCCTTTTCGCCTCCGCTGGGGCAAGCGCGGCCCGCGAAGGGAGCGCGCCATGATCGAAGCCGAATGGTGGGAATATGAGGGGGTCGAGGAAATGGCCGAGGCGGTGGCCGGCGACGTCGGCTTCATCGTCGAAAGCGCGCTGGATGCACGCGGCTCTTGCCTGCTGGCGCTGCCCGGCGGCCGGACGCCCCTGCCGATCTTCGCTAGGCTGGCCGAGGCCAGCCTGCCGTGGAAGAAGGTGACGATCATCCCGACCGACGACCGGCTGGTGCCGATGGACAGCGAGCAGAGCAATGTGCGCAACATTGCCCAGGCATTCCTCCGCGCCGGCGCTCGAGTGGTGCCGATCGCGACCGAGATTCCCGATTACAAGCTGGCCGGCAATTCGGCCGATGCGCGGCTGCAGGACCTTCCCTGGCCGCCGGATCTCTGCTGGCTCGGCATGGGGGAGGACGGCCATGTCGCCTCCATATTTGCGGGTCCCGACCTTCAGGACGCGCTCGACGCGCCCAGGGCCCGCCGCGCGGTCGGAGTTATGCCCGACCCGATGCCCGCCGACGCGCCGGTGGCGCGAGTCACCCTGACCCGTGCCTCCATCCTCGCTGCGCGCACCCTGCTCATCACCATCACCGGCCAGAAGAAGCGTAAGCTGCTGGAAGGCGCCATCGCCGACGGACAGTCGAGCAAGCTGCCGATCGGCCGCGTGCTCGCCGAAGCCGAGCAGCCGATCGACATCCACTGGGCGCCCTAGTGAGCTGCAATTCCTGTCAGCGGTGAGGGCATCCCGGCCAACAACAAGGACGGCGCTTCCCGTCCTTCAAGTTTGACAAACCCCAATCGATCCGCTTGCGCCTGGTCTCGGTCTTTTTCGCGGATTCAATCCAACAGATCCATTCGTTGCGGGCTAGCGGGGTGATGTCCTCCCACGTTGCCAGCGCTCCCGGTTCAAGTTTCAACGCGTGTTCAAAATCCGCGGGCAGGTCATGGACGACGCCACCGGAAACGTTACTCCCGGTCGAGGGCGTATACTGCGTGGAATCCATCAGCATTCCTCCAGCGGCTTGCCCTTGGTTTCTTTGATGAACACGAAGCATACCACCGCCGACAGGGCGGTGAAGAAAGCCGGATACCATAGGCTGGCGTAGATGTTGCCGGTGATCGCCACTAGCGCGAAGCTCGTCACGGGCAGGAAGCCGCCGACCCAGCCGGTGCCGACATGGTAGGGCAGGGACATGGCCGTGTAGCGAATCCTAGTGGGGAACATCTCGACCAAAGCCGCCGCCTGCGGACCGTAGAGCGCCGTCGCGGCCACTGCGAAGACCATCAGCCAGAGGAAGATGACAGGCAGGTTCATCCGTGCGGGATCGGCCTGGCCTGGATAGCCTTCGGCCATGAGCGCCGCCCTCACGTCCTTGGCTGTCGTCTCCTTAAGCGCCTTGAGGCCGGCCGCGTCGAGGCCGCGCCCGTCGCCGACTGCCACCTGCTGAACACCGACGGCGACGATCGCCGTGTCGCCGGCATAGGGGCGGGTCTTGTAGGAGATGCCGATCGAGGAAAGCTGGCTCCTGGCGATATCGCAGCTGGTATCGAAGCGCGCTGTGCCAACGGGGTCGAACTGGACCGAGCAGGTCGCCGGGTCGGCATAGACCTCGACTGGCTTGCGCTCATGCGCTTCGGCAAGAGCAGGATTGGCCGCCGCGGCGATGCCATGGAAGCCGGGATAATAAGCCGCGAGCGCCAGCAGCATGCCGCCGAGCATGACCGGCTTCCTGCCCACGCGGTCGGACAATTTGGCGAAATAGACATAGAGCGGCGCGCTGACGACTGTCATGGCCAGCACGAGCATGTCCTTGGTCGCTTCCGGTACGCCTAGAGACCGCGTCAGGAAGACCTGGACGTAAAAGAAACTGAGGTACCAGACGGCGCCCTGGGCGCACATGATGCCGAAGAAGGCGATCAGGACGCGGCGCAAATTCTCCCATTTCGCGAAGCTCTCGCGCAGCGGCTTCGTCGCGAGCGCGTCTTCCTCCTTCAATTTGGCGAAGGCCGGGCTTTCCGAGAGCTTGAGCCGCATCCACACCGAAATGCCGAGCAGGATGACGGACAGGAGGAAGGGGACGCGCCAGCCCCAGTCGAGGAAGGCCGCCTCGCCGACGGCGGTGCGGGTGCCAAGGATGATCAGCAGGCCGGCAATGAGGCCCATGGAAGCGGTGATCTGGATCCAGCCGGTGAGCGCACCGCGCCGGTGGTTGGGGGCGTGCTCGGCCACATAGATGGCGGCGCCGCCATACTCGCCGCCAAGAGCTATGCCCTGGCATATGCGCAGCAGGATCAAGAGGATCGGCGAGATGATGCCTGCGGCCTCGTAGGTCGGCAGCAGGCCGATGGCGAAGGTCGCGCCGCCCATTAGGCTGACCGTGGCGAGGAACGCGCCCTTGCGCCCGAGCAGGTCGCCGATCACGCCGAAGATGATCGCGCCCAGCGGCCGGAAGGCGAAGCCCGCGGCGAACAGCCCGAGTGCCGCGATCAGACCCGCCGTCGGGTCCAGCCCCGCGAAGAAGACCTTTTGAATGGTGGTAGCGAGGCTGCCGAAGATGAAGAAGTCGTACCATTCGAAGGCGGTGCCGGCCGAAGAGGCGGCCACCACGCGCTTCATCGGCCAGGGCCGGTCCTCAGTCACCATGCCAATCCCCCCTGAAGGGATTGGATAGCGGCTTATTGGCGTCCGGCAAGCAGGACGTCGACAACAGCCGGGTCGGCGAGCGTGGACGTGTCGCCGAAACCGTCGCTCGCGCCTTCGGCGATCTTGCGCAGGATTCGCCGCATGATCTTGCCGGACCGGGTCTTGGGCAGTGCCGGCGTGAAATGGATCTTCTCCGGTGAAGAGAAGGCGCCGATGTCGTGGCGGACTTCCTGGATGAGTTCCTTGCGAAGCTCTTCGCTTCCTTCTTCGCCTGCGTTCAGCGTAACGTAGGCATAGATCGCCTGGCCCTTGATCTCGTGCGGGAAGCCGACGACCGCGGCCTCGGCGACTTTGGGATGCGACACCAATGAGCTTTCGACCTCGGCGCTGCCGATGCGGTGGCCCGAGACGTTGATGACATCGTCGACGCGGCCGGTGATCCAGTAATAGCCGTCTTCGTCGCGGCGGCACCCGTCGCCGGTAAAATAGAGCCCCGGATATGTCTTGAAATAGGTCTCGAAGAAGCGCGCGTGATCGCCCCAGACGGTGCGCATCTGGCCGGGCCAGCTGGCGGCGATGCAAAGGTTGCCGCTTGCGGCCCCCTCAAGGACATTGTGCTTCGCATCGACCAGCACTGGCTCGATCCCGGGCAAGGGCCTGGTCGCCGATCCCGGCTTGGTCGCGGTCGCGCCTGGAATTGGCGAAATCAATATGCCGCCGGTCTCCGTCTGCCACCAGGTATCGACCACTGGGCAGCGGTCACCACCCACCACGCGCGAATACCATTCCCATGCGTCCGGATTGATCGGTTCTCCGACCGTGCCGAGAAGGCGCAAGGATTCCCGCGAATGGCGGGTCACCCATTCATCGCCCTCGCGCTCCAGCGCCCGGATTGCGGTGGGCGCCGTATAGAAGATGGTGACACCGAGCCGGTCCACCGTTTCCCAGAAGCGGCCGAAGTCCGGATAATTGGGAACGCCGTCGAACATGACGCTGGTCGCGCCGTTCATAAGCGGGCCGTAGACGACATAGGTGTGGCCGGTAATCCAGCCGACGTCGGCCGTGCACCAGAAGACGTCGGACGCCTGCGGCTGAAACACCCAGTCGAAGGTCGCCGACGCCCAGACCGCATAGCCGCCCGTTGTATGCACCACGCCCTTCGGCTTGCCGGTCGAGCCCGACGTGTAGAGGATGAAAAGCGGGTCTTCCGCCTTCATCACCTCCGGCTCGCATGTCGTCGCCAGGCTGTCTCGGACAGCCGAGTAGAAGACGTCGCGGCCCTCCTTCATCGGCACGTCGGCGCCGGTCCGGGTGACGACGATGCAGGTGTCGACGGCGGACATCTCCAATGCCTCGTCGACATTCCTTTTCAGCGGGATTTTCCTGCCGCCCCGCACGCCCTCGTCGGCAGTGATGACGGCACAGGCGTCGCAGTCGGCGATGCGGCCGGCAAGGCTTTCGGGGGAGAAGCCGCCGAAGCAGACCGAGTGGATGGCGCCGATCCGCGCGCATGCGAGCATGGCCGCCGCCGCTTCTGGGATCATCGGCATATAGATCATGACCCGGTCGCCGCGGCTGACGCCGTAGCTTTTCAGAAGATTGGCGAAGCGACAGGTCTCTTCATAGAGCTCGCGGTAAGTGAGGGCGCGTCCCGTGCCGGGCTCGTCCGCCTCGAAGATGATCGCCGTCTTGTCGCCGCGCGCGCCCAGCTGCCGGTCGAGGCAGTTGACGCTTAGGTTCAACTGTCCGTCCGCGAACCAATCGATGTGGAAATCATCCTCGTCGAACGACCAGTCCCCGGCCTTGGCCGGCTGGCGGTACCAGTCGAGCCGTTTCGCCAGCTCGATCCAAAAGCCGTCCGTGTCCGACTGCGCCCGCCGACGCAGAGCGTCGACTTCAGCCGGCCCATATTTTGCCTGGTAGGTCTCCGGCACGGCATGAATGACATCGCTCATAGGCCGCGGCTCATGTCGATGACGAAACGGTAGCGGACATCGTTCCGCAGCAAGCGCTCATAAGCCTCATTGACCTGGTCCATCTGGATCATCTCGACATCAGGATAGATGGCCTTGGCGGCGCAGAAATCGAGCATCTCCTGCGTCTCCGGGATGCCACCGATCGCCGATCCGCCGACGGCCCGGTTCCACCAGATCAGGCTGGCCCCGACGAACCCCGGCATGGGGGTCAGCGCGCCCACGATGACCATCCTGCCTGAACGGCCGAGGAGACGCAGATAGGGATCGATCTCGTGGCTGACGGGAATGGTGTTGAGGATGAAATCGAAGCGCGTCGCCGCCGCCCGCATCTGCTCCTCGTCGGTCGAGATGATGACGTCATGAGCGCCCAGTGCCCGTGCATCCTCGCCCTTCCCGGGCGTCGTGGTGATCATCGTGACGTGCGCGCCCATCGCTGCGCCGAGCTTGACGCCCATATGGCCGAGCCCGCCGAGGCCCACGACCGCCATCTTGGTGTTCGGCCCGACATTGTACTGCCGAAGCGGCGAGTAGGTGGTGATGCCGGCGCACAGCAGCGGCGCGACCCGGCTGACGTCCATTCCGTCCGGTACCTTGAGAACGAAATGGTCGCGGACGACGATATGGTCGGTATAGCCGCCCTTGCTGACCGTCCCATCGTGATAGTCCTTGCTGTTGTAGGTCTGGACGCAGCCCTTTCGGCAGAAGACCTCCCAGCCTTCCAGGCACTGGTCGCACTCCATGCAGCTGTCGACCATGCAGCCGACGGCGACGGTGTCGCCGACGCGGTGGCGGGTGACCTCGTCGCCGATCGCCGTGACCGTGCCGACAATCTCATGCCCGGGGATGACCGGATAGCGCGTGCCGCCCCAATCGTTGCGCGCCGTGTGCAGGTCGCTGTGGCAGATCCCGGCGTAAGTGATCTTGATTGCGACGTCGTCCGGCCGAAGCGCGCGGCGCTCGAATTCCATTGGCCGGAGCGGCTGGTCGGGCGCGTCCGTGCCCCATCCCCTGGCAGTCGTCGGACCTGAGCTCGTCGCCACTTCCGGTTGTGCCGTCGTCGCCATGTCAGCCTCCTATCGTGATGCTCGCTCCAAAACGCGCCGCGCCTGCACCAGGTGCGGGCGATCAACCATTTTCCCGGCCACGGACAGCACGCCCGCGTCGGGCTGTGCCTCGAACGCGGCGATGATGTCCCTGGCATGGGCGACGTCATCGGCCGAGGGCGTGAAGGCGGCGTTGATCACCGCCACCTGATCCGGATGGATGGCGAGCTTGCCAGTGAAGCCCTCGCGACTGGCAGCGGCCGCTTCGCGGGCAAGGCCATCGTCATCGCGGAAATCGGCGAAGACCCCGTCGACCGGTTGGACCCCAGCGGCAACGGCGCCTGCCAGGCACAAAGAGCGAGCCAGTCGGTACGTGAAGCTCAATTCGCCGCTGTCGTCATATTTGGACGCCGCCCCGAGGGCTGCCGACAGGTCCTCCGCGCCCCAGCTCATCGCCGCCAGTGGCGAACCCGGTTCGCGATAACTGAGCAGTCCGAACAGGGATGCCGCCGTTTCCGTGACAATGGCGTGGATCGGAATGTTGCCGGTGCGGTGCGAGAGCTGCGTGACGTCGGCGCCGCTTTCCGCCTTGGGCAGGACGATGCCGTGGATGTCGCCGACGCCCAGCAGTTCCAGGTCGTCCTTGTGGTGCTCGCTGCCGATCGGGTTGATCCGCACCCACCATTGCGGTCCCCCTGACCGGGCCGGCAGCTCCTTGAGGATGGCGCGGGCCGCGGCCTTCTGGCCTGGCGCGACGCTGTCTTCCAGGTCGAAGATGATGGCGTCCGCCTCGCTCTCGAGCGCCTTGGCAATTTTCTTCTCGCTGTCGGCGGGGACGAACAGCCAGGAGCGCGGCTCGCTCATGCCGGCTTCCTCCGTATCAGGGCAGATCGCTTCATCGTGCAGACGATCTCACCGCGCTGGTTGGTAGCGCGATGCTCCCAGGTCACGATGCCCGCGTCGGGCCGCGACTTGCTCTCGCGAAGCGACACGACCTCGCTTTCGAATCGCAGCGTGTCGCCCAAGAACACTGGCTTGGGCAGGCGAACCTCGTCGAACCCGAGATTGGCTACCAAGGTGCCGAGCGTCGTGTCGGCAACGGAAATTCCAACCGCCAGGCTGAAGGTCAGGCAGGAGTTGACCAGGATTTGGCCGAACTCGCTGTCCTTGGCCGCTTCCGCATCGATATGCAGCGGTTGCGGATTGTGGGTCAGCGTGGAGAACAGGAGGTTGTCGGTCTCGGTGACCGTGCGGCTTACCGAATGGTCGACGGTGTCGCCCACCTGCCACTCTTCGTAATAGCGTCCTGGCATAGCTGCTCCCTAGGCAGGCAACAGAAGCTCCGCAACGGCCTCGGTGATCGCCTCGCCGTCAAGCCGGTAGGCGGCGTAGAGGTCCGGCAGGCTGCCGGTCTGGCCGAAACGGTCGACGCCGAGCGGCGCGACCCGCTGGCCGAGTACGCCGCCTAGCCAGGACAGGCTCGCCGGCGCCGCGTCCGCGAGGGTGACGAGGCCGGCGCCCGACGCGAGCTTGCCGAGAAGAGTTTCGACGTGGCTCGGTTCGCGCTTTCCCTGCCACCGCCTTGCCTGCGCCGCCGACCAGCCGCGATGCAGCAAGTCGGGCGAGGTGACGGCGAGCAGGCCTAGACCGGGAATGTCAGCGCGCAATTCGTCGTGCGCTGCCAGTGCTTCGGGCATGACCGTGCCCATGGCGACGATCGCCGCCTCGGCATTCGGCCCGGGCTCGCGCAGCCAATAGCCGCCGGCCAGGGCATCCGCCTGCCAGCCTTCATTGGCGCGCCCGACCTGCACGATCGAGCGGGTCGAGAGCCGCAGGTAAGTCGACTCACCGGCCGGGTCGTCGATCAGCCGGAAGGCTTCGCCCATCATCAGCGCCAGCTCGTCGGCGAAGGCCGGCTCGTAGTGCCTCAGGCCCGGCTGGCCGAGCGCGATCAAGGGTGGATTGATTGACTGGTGGGCGCCGCCCTCGGGCCCGAGCGTGATGCCACTCGGCGTCGCGACCAGCAGGAAGCGCGCGTCCTGGTAGCAGGCGTAATTGAGGCTATCGAGGCCGCGGGCGATGAACGGGTCGTAGAGGGTGCCGATCGGAAACAGGCGCTCGCCGAACAAATCGCCGGCCAGCCCCGCCGCCGCCAGCATCAGGAAAAGGTTGGATTCGGCGATACCGAGCTCGATGTGCTGGCCTTGATTGCTAGCCGACCATTTTTGCGCGGACGCAATCTTTGCCTGCGCAAAAACATCCGCCATTTCGCGCCGTTTGAACAGGCCGCGCTGGTTCACCCAGGCGCCGAGGTTGGTCGAAACGGTGACGTCGGGCGAGGTTGTGACGATTCGGTCAGCGAGCGGATGGCCGGATTTGGCGAGGTCGAGCAGGATGCGTCCGAAGGCGGCCTGGGTCGACTGCTCGTCGCCGGCTGGGGCGGGTATGGCGGGGATTTCGACGCTTCCGAAACTCCGCTGACGCTTGTCGCGCGCGACGCGGCTTTGCTCGATCAAAGCCTCGAGGCCCGGCCGGGCATTCGCTCCGACCCCGCTCAGCGGCTCCCATTCCTCACCTTCGGCAACGCCCATGCTGTCGCGCAAGGCGGCCATCTGCGTCGGGTTCATCAAGCCGGCATGATTGTCCTTGTGACCTGCGAAGGGCAGGCCGAAGCCCTTGACCGTCCAGGCGACGAATAGGGTCGGCACGTCGTCGTCGGCCGCGTCGAACGCTCGCGTCAGCGTCTCCATGCAATGGCCGCCGAGGTCGCTCATCAGCGCGCCGAGCGCCGCGTCGTCATGGGCCTTGAGGAACTTGTCGGCCTTGCTGCCGACATCCTTCTTAAGCCGCGACCGCCACGCCGCGCCGCCTTGGTAGAGCAGGGCCGAATGATCGGCGTTGGGCAAGGCGTCGAGCCAGTCGGCGACGGCAGGATTGGCCCTGAGCGCCGCGCTCAGCTTCTTGCCGTAGCGCAGATCCATCGTCCGCCAGCCGCAGGAACGGAAAATCTCGTCAAACCGCTCGAACATGCGGTCGGCGCTGGTCGAATCGAGGCTCTGGCGGTTGTAGTCGACGATCCACCAGCAATTGCGGATGTCGTGCTTGTAGGCCTCGATCAGGCATTCGTAGATATTGCCTTCGTCGAGCTCGGCATCGCCGATCAGCGCGACGAAGCGGCCGCGGTCCGCTTCGGACATCATGCCGTGCGCCGTCAGATAGTCCTGGATCAGGGAGGCGAAGGCGGTGATGGCGACGCCAAGGCCGACAGAGCCGGTCGAGAAATCGACGGGGATCTTGTCCTTCGTGCGGCTAGGGTAGGACTGCATGCCCTGATAGCCGCGGAAGTTCTTCAGCTGCTCGAGGCTCTGGCTTCCCAGCAGGTAATGGATGGCATGCAGCAACGGCCCGGCGTGCGGCTTCACCGCGACCCGGTCGTTGGGCCCGAGCGCATGAAAATAAAGCGCCGCCATGATCGCCGTCATAGACGCGCAGCTTGCCTGGTGGCCGCCGACCTTCAGGCCGTCGGCGGATTCGCGAATGTGGTTGGCGTGGTGGATGGTCCAGGCGGAAAGCCAGCGCAGGCGTTCGTCAATCAGCTTCAAGGCGGCAATGTCGGGTGCAGCGGGCTTCAGCATGCCGCCCGCCTAGCCGAGCCAAAGCCTCTCGAAAAGCGACTGCGCACCGTCGGCATGTCCGGAACTGCCCCCCTTGTGGTTACGAAATTGCCCCAGTTGCGATTTGAGCAGTTTGCTGCTCTGAACTGCCCGGGCTGCGCACGAATTTCCAGCGGGGGTTGGAATGAAAAACGCTGTCAATCGCCTGCTCGAGGCGCCAATTCTTTCGGACCGCCAGGCATTTCTGGCCGGAATCATCGCGGTCGGCATCCCGACCAGCGTCCGCGCGGCGGTGGACGGGATGGTAGCCGGTTGCGAGTTCACGCCCTTTTTGCCCTTCGTCCTCATTGCAGCGATTCTCCTGGGATGGCGGGCCGCCGTCCTCGTCGCGCTGGCTTCGGTGGCGGTTCTCGGTGGCTTGTTCTC
>DATFEO010000190.1:0-13256 GCA_035250985.1 Sphingomicrobium sp.
ATACCAGTTCTGGACGGTCGAGTATTTCACTTCCGCATCCTCGTGCGCGAAGATCTCGACGACGGCCGCGTGCAGCTGGTTCTCGTCGCGCATCGGCGCGGTGCAGCCTTCGAGGTAGGAGACGTAGCTGCCCTTGTCGGCGACGATCAAAGTGCGCTCGAACTGGCCGGTGTTCTCCGCATTGATTCGGAAATAGGTGGAAAGCTCCATCGGGCAGCGGACGCCTTCGGGCACGTAGACGAAGGTGCCGTCGGAGAAGACGGCGCTGTTCAAGCACGCGAAATAATTGTCGCGCTGCGGGACGACGCAGCCCAGATACTTCTTCACCAGCTCGGGATGCTCGCGGATCGCCTCGCTGATCGACAGGAAGATGACTCCGGCGGCCTTCAGTTCCTCGCGGAAGGTGGTAGCGACGGAAACGCTGTCGAACACGGCGTCGACCGCGACCTTGGCCGCGCCTTCGACTCCGGCCAGCACCTTCTGCTCCTCGATCGGGATGCCGAGCTTCTCGTAGGTGCGGCGGATTTCCGGATCGAGCTCGTCCAAGGACGCCAGCTTCGGCCGCGCCTTGGGCGCCGCATAATAATAAGCGTCCTGGTAATCGATGGTGGGAATGTCGAGCTTGGCCCAGTCGACCTCCTCCATCTCCAGCCAGGCGCGATATCCCTTCAGCCGCCAGTCGAGCATCCATTCGGGCTCGCCCTTCTTGCCCGAGATGAAGCGGACCGTATCCTCGCTCAGCCCCTTGGGCGCGAACTCCTGCTCGACGTCGGAGACGAAGCCCCATTCATAGTCCTGGGCGACGCGCTCGCGCAGCTCCTTGTTCTTGACGGCCTCGTTCATCGCGCCAGCTCCTGGAGCGAGACCGCGCCCAGCGCACCGCGCACCCGCTCGCCGACGATGCCCATATGCGGCTTCACCCGGCAATGCGCGTCGAGCAGGCATTCATGATTCACGCCGTCGGCGCACATGGTCATGACGAAGGGCCCCTCGACCGCCTCGACGATGTCGGCCAGGCTGATGTCGGCGACGTCGCGATTGAGCGAGAAGCCGCCGCGCTGGCCGCGCATGCTGGCCAGCAGGCCGGCATTGGCAAGCAGGCCCATCAATTTTTGCGCCGTCGGCAGCGGCACGCCCGTTTCCGCCGCGAGCTCGGTCGCGCTCAGCCGTTCGCCGGAATCGCGGCGGGCGGCGGCGGTCATCAGCACAACCGCATAGTCGGCAAGGTGGGTCAGGCGCATCTATTCGGAGCTTTCTGCTCCGATTTAGGCCCTTTGGCGCAAAAACTCAACTAGGGGAGATTGCGTAACCGGGCGATCAGCCGGCGGAGTTGGCGTCGACGTTCGCCTCCGGCGGGATCAGCAGGGGATCGATCGGCTTCGCGGCGCAGGCGACGACCAGCAGCAAGGAGGCAATGAGAGCGGCAATGCGCACGGCAATTCCTTTCGAGGCTTTGCTTTGCCATAGCGGCTGCAGATGAACCTGTATCGAACCATCCGCCCGCTCATCTTCCGGCTCGACGCGGAGCAGGCGCACCGTGCGACGATCGGCGCGCTCAAATGGACGCCAAGGCGCCGCCCGCCGCGCTTTCCAGCATCGCTCACGACCAGCGTCGCCGGGATTGGCTTCCCCTCGCCGGTTGGGCTTGCCGCTGGCTTCGACAAGGATGCCGAGGTTTTCGAGGCGATGCTTGGCATGGGCTTCGGCTTCGTGGAGGTTGGGACGCTCACTCCGCAACCGCAGGACGGCAACCCCAGGCCGCGCCTGTTCCGCCTCGCCGAGGACGGGGCGGTCATCAACCGCATGGGCTTCAACAATCGCGGCCAGCCCGACGCGCTCGAACGGCTGGCGCGGCGCGACCGGACCCGCGGCGTGGTCGGCGTCAATATCGGCGCAAACAAGGACAGTACCGATCGCATCGCCGACTATGTCCAGGGCGTCCGGCTGATGACGCCGGTCGCCGACTATCTGACCATCAACATCAGTTCGCCCAACACGCCCGGCCTTCGGCAGCTACAGGACGAAGGCGCGCTCAGGGCGCTGCTGTCGGCACTGCAGGAGGTGAGGATCGTCGGCGGTCCGCCGATCTTCTTGAAGGTCGCGCCGGACCTCGGTCAGGGCGAGCCCGACCAGATCGTCCGCGTCGCCATGCAGCATGGGATCGACGCGATCATCGTCGCGAATACGACCATCACGCGTCCGGCGCTGCGGTCGCGCCACGCGGGCGAGACCGGCGGTTTGTCCGGAGCGCCGCTGCGCATATTGGCGCTTCAGGCGCTGCGGGCCTTCCGTTCGGCCAGCGGCGGCGCGCTGCCGCTGATCGCTGCCGGCGGCATCGCTTCCACCGACGACGCCTGGGAGCGCATCCGTGCCGGCGCCAGCCTGGTCCAGCTTTATTCGGCGATGATCTACGAAGGGCCGGGTGTCGCCCGCCGAATCGCCAAAGGGCTCGCCGCCAGGCTCACCGAGCACGGCTTCGCCAGCATTTCAGAAGCCGTCGGCTAGCGCGGCAAGGTCAGGACAACGCCCTCGCGCCGTGGGTCGAAGCCGCCGTCGATGCGCCCGTCGCGGATCATGACTCCGTGCACGCCCGAATCCTCTCCCTGGCCTGGCTTCAGCTCGATTCCCCTGGCCCGCAGCCCGGCCAGCAGCTCGGGCGGGAACCTGTCGACTTCCCCTTGGAAATTGGCGCCCCGCGCCACCAGGTTCGGCGCGGCAATCGCCTGCTGGACCGGCATCTTCCAGTCTACGGCCGCGATCATCGACTTGGCGACATAAGCGAGGATGGCATTGCCGCCGGCCGACCCGAACGCCCCGGCGAACCGGCCGTTCTCGGCCAGCAGGATGGCCGGCACCATCGACGATCGCGGCCTCTTGCCCGGAGCTACCGCATTGGCGGCGAGCCGGCCCTGCGCATCGCGCGGCGTAAAGGCGAAGTCGGTCATCTGGTTGTTGAGGAAGAAGCCGTCGACCATCCGGCCAGAGCCGAAAATGCTCTCAACCGTCGTCGTCATCGACACGACATTGCCGGCGGCATCGCGGATGATGAAATGCGAGGTGCCGGCAGGTTCCAGGGTCGTGTCCGCCGGGATGGCTGGGGCCCCCGCGGGCGTTCCGGCGGTCGGCGGCGAGCCGGCGCTCGTTCCGATCAGCGCGCGGCGACGGTCGACGTAGGCCGGGTCCAGCATGCCTGCGACCGGCACGGCCGCGAAGGCCGGGTCGCCGACGTAGCGATCGCGGTCGGCGTACATGATTCGGGTCGCCTGCGCGAACAGCAACCAGGCCTGCGGGTCATTCGGGCCACGTGCCGCAATGTCGGTCCGCTCCAAAAGCAGCATCAGCTGGATGAGGCCGACGCCGCTCGACGGCGGAGGTGGGACGCACAGGAGGTAGATCCGGTACGGCCTGCACAAGGCTTCGCGCTTGACCGGCCTGTAGTTGGCGAGGTCGGCGATTGTCATCGAGCCGCCGAGCGGCGCGGCGCGCGTGCGCTGGACGATCCGGGCCGCGGTCGACCCGGCGTAGAGCGCGTTCGGCCCTTCTGACGCCAGCCTGCGAAGGAATTCGGCATAGGGCTTGTTGACCAGCCGGTCGCCCGCCGCGACGCGCGTCCCGTCGGGCTTGGAAAAGTAGGCGATGGCGTCCGGCGTGCTGGCCTGCGGGACGCGGCCACTGACCATGCGGGCGAGGCGGGGGCTGACGATGAAGCCTTCCTCCGCCGTACGCTCGGCGTCGCCGAACAGGCTCGACCACGGCAGGTTGCCATGCTCGCCGTGCGTCATCGCCAGCATCCTTACCGCGCCCGGAACGCCGGTCGCGCGGCCGCCCAACACCGCTTCCCGGAAGGGCAGGGGCGTCCCGTCGGGTCTGAGGAACATCGACTCGCTGGCCTGTGCCGGAGCGGCCTCGCGCCCGTCGTAAACGCTGACCCGCATGGTGCTTGCATGGTAGTAGGTCAGGAACGCGCCGCCCCCGAGGCCCGAGCTCTGCGGCTCGACCAGGCTCAGCATCGCCTGGACGGCAATGGCCGCGTCGACCGCGCTGCCGCCCCGCTTCAAAACCTCGATCCCCGCTTGCGCCGCCAAGGGATTGGCGGCGATGACGAACGGCTCCTCGGCAGCAGGCGCCGGTGGAACCGCGGCGCAACTGGCAAGGCTGGCGAATGCGAGGAGACAGGCGAACAGGCGGTTGAGGCGCATCGCGATTCGCCTAGCCCAGTCGGCGCCTGGCTCCAAGCAGGTGGCGCGGGCCCAGTTATGGTCTAAGAAGCGCGTTCCCGGGGAAGAGGAATGGCATTGCAGCTCGAGCATTTTCCAAACCTCGTCACCATGTTCTTCGCGCGCGCGAAGGAGAAGGGCGACAGGCCGTTCCTCTGGGCCAAGTCGGATGGAAGTTGGCAGCCGATCAGCTGGGGCGAAACGGCGCGGCAGGTTGCGGCCCTGGCCGCCAGCCTCAGGCAGCTTGGCCTCGAGCCGGGCGACCGGGTCATGCTGGTCAGCGAGAACCGGCCTGAATGGCTGATCGCCGACCTCGGCATCATGGCTGCGGGCTGCGTGACGGTGCCGACCTACACTACCAACACGACCCGCGATCACCAGCATGTCCTCGGAAATAGCGGTGCTCGCGCCGTGATCGTCTCTTCCCAGAAGCTGGCGACCAATCTTGTCCCGGCCGTGATGTTCGCTTCCGAATGCCATCATATCATCGGCATCGCCGACATCCGTACCGGCCAGAGTCAGGACGTCGCGCAATTCCATCACTGGGCAGAGCTGGTCGACGGGCCCGCGGACGTCGGCGCGACCGCCGCCGCGGCCCAAAAAGTCGGTCGCGAGGACCTTGCCTGCCTCATCTACACGTCCGGCACCGGGGGCGCCCCGCGCGGCGTGCAGCAGCATCACGGAATGATCCTGCACAATGTCGAGGGCTGCATCGACATCATCGCCAACGACTTCGGTTGGGACGACGAGATATTCCTGTCCTTCCTGCCCGCCAGCCATGCTTACGAGCATACCGGCGGCCAGCACTTCCCGGTCGCGTTGGGGGCGGAGATCTATTACGCCGAAAGCCTCGAAAAGCTCGCCGCCAATATCGAAGAAGTGAAGCCGACCATCATGGTCGTTGTGCCGCGCTTGTTCGAGATGCTCCGCGCCAAGATCATGAAGACGATCGAGAAAGACGGAGGCTTGAAGGCCTATCTGATGGATCGCGCCATCGACATCGAGGCCAAGCGCTATGCCGGGAAACGCAACCCGCTCGACTTACCGATGAATGGGATCCTGTCACTGACTTTGCGCAAGAAGGTGCGCGACCGGTTCGGCGGACGGATGAAGGCGATGGTATCGGGCGGCGCCCCTCTCAACACTGACGTCGGGCTGTTCTTCCAGGCGATGGGCCTGCCGATGCTTCAGGGCTACGGCCAGACCGAGGCCGGCCCGGTAATCAGCTGCAACCGGCCGAAGGCGGGCATCCGCATGGAAACCGTCGGCCCACCGCTGATCAATACCGAGGTGCGGATCGCCGAAGACGGCGAGATCATGGTTCGTGGCGAAAATGTCATGCACGGCTATTGGCGCAATCCCGAGGAAACGGCGCGCGTGCTGCGTGACGGCTGGCTCGGGACCGGCGACGTCGGCCATCTCGATGCCAAGGGGCGGATCGTGATCACCGACCGCAAGAAGGACCTCATCGTTCTCGACAAGGGCGACAATGTCTCGCCGCAGCGCGTCGAAGGCATGCTGACCCTGCAGCCCGAGATCGCCCAGGCGATGGTCTATGGCGACCGCCACCCATATCTTGTCGGCCTGCTGGTCCCCGAAGCCGAATTCGCCGGTGCAACTGACCTGCAACATCGGCTGGGCCAGGCGGTCGACCGCGTCAACGCCGAGCTTTCGGTGACCGAAAAGGTGCGGCGCTTCATCCTCGCCGACGCGCCGTTCACGGTCGAGAACGAGCAATTGACGCCGTCAATGAAGATCAGGCGCCATATCATCCGCGACGCCTATGGCGAGCGGCTGGACGCGCTTTACAAGAGGTAGGCGGCTCAGCTTGTTCGGAGCAGCCTGTCGGACGCCTTAGCCCGGCCGATAGGGGATGAAGTCACCGAGCGAGCAGCTGCCCACGGTGATCCCCGACGTATTGTCCATGACGGTCGCAATATCGCCCCGGCAGAGTTGCGGGCCGAAGTTCCTGGTCACCAGCGCGCTGCCGCTGCGGTCCAGGTTCATGCACCCGCCGAGCGGGTGATTGACGTAGACCGTCCGGCCGTTGCGGAACAGGATCGTATTGTCGTCGATGATCGTCATGTCGTTCGACCGGTAGGTCGGCAGGCACTTCTCGGCCTTGCCAGCGACCTTGCCGCGCAGCAAATTGTCATATTGCCGCTGGGCCGAAGCCGAGCGCTCGGTCGGTTCGCTGGCAGTCGCGCAGGCGCACAGTCCGATGACTCCGGCAACAAGCATGGAGATGCGCATCTTCAATCTCCTTGGCTATTCGTTGCTTCCACAACGCATCAAGCGCCTATTTGGATTAACCGAAGCTGTCTTTCAATGACCTCAATCGGGCAAATTCCTCGACACTTTCAGCGCGCATGAACGGGTTGGTATCGCGCTCCTCGCCAATCGTCGTCGGCAGCGTCACTTCGCCCCGCTCCCGCGCCGCCTCTACTCGGGCCAGCCGATCGGCCAGCGCCTGATTGTCGGGCTCGACGGTCACGGCGAAGCGGGCATTGGCGAGCGTATATTCATGGCCGCAATAGACGCGCACGTCTTGGGCGAGGCCGGCCAGCCGCTGGAGGTTGGCGTGCATTTGCGCGGCCGTGCCTTCGAACAGCCGGCCACAGCCCATGGCGAACAAGGTATCGCCGACGAAAACCGCCTTCGCCTGCTCGAAGTAATAAGCGATGTGGCCGGCGGTATGGGCCGGAATCTCCCACACCTCGGCCTCCCAAGAACCGATCTTGATCCGGTCGCCTTCGGTCACGACCCGATCCGGCTGGTAGACTCGGCGGACCTCTTCAGGACCCGTTACCGGTGCCCCGGTCACCTCGTGAATCGCCTGGTTGCCCCCAGTATGGTCGGGATGCCAATGCGTGTTGAGCACCTGGGTAAGTCGCCAGCCGCGTGCTTCGGCCGCTTCCAGGACGGGTGGCCCGACGGAAGGATCCACGGCCGCCGTCTCGCCGCTCTCAGCGTCGTGCAGCAGCCAGGCATAATTGTCTTGCAGCACAGACACCGGGACGACTGTCAGGCCGTCCATCACCACTCGCCCGTATTTGGCATCGATGCCCAGGGTTCGGCGGGCGGGAGTGACCCGCCCTTCTGCAGCAGTTCGATGGAGATGTGGTCGGGCGTACGGACGAAGGCCATGCGGCCGTCCCGCGGCGGGCGGTTGATGGTCACACCCGCGTCCGCCAGCCGCTGGCATGTCTCGTAGATATCGTCGACCTGGTAGGCGAGGTGCCCGAAATTGCGGCCGCCGCCATAGCCTTCCTCATCCCAATTCCAGGTAAGCTCGACCTCGCCGCCCTCGTCACCGGGAACGCCGAGGAAGATCAATGTGAAGCGGCCCTGCTCGTTTTCCATTCGCCGCCGCTCCTCGAGGCCAAGCAGCTTGAAGAAGGCGACGGTCGACTCCGGGTCCGATACCCGCAGCATCGAATGGAGAAAGCGCATTCTGCCTATTTAGGCGATTGCGGTGAGGTTTGCACCGTGATGGGCACGTTCATCATCGCCAGCGCCCGGCGGGCGGCGTCGCCCGACTTGCCCTTGGGATCGGCGGCCGAGGCACGGGTCCAGAAATCGCGCGCCTTTGAGTCGTCGCCGGCGAAGTGGAAGACATGGCCCGCCTCAAACAGCAGCGTTGGGTCGTTCGGCTCGAGGACGAGCGCCTTGCCGATGGCGAGCTTGGCGGTCACCGGGTCGTTCTCGCGGATCGCCAGCGCCGCCGAGAAATACCAGAGGAACGGATCCTTGAAGATGGTCTCGGCGGCAGCCGTTACCTTGGCACGGGCGGTCTTCAGGTCGCCCTGCGCCTCGGCGGCCCGGGCGCGATCGAGCAGGGCCTCGCCGCGCTGCTCGGCCAGCAGGCCGGTTCCGGCCAGCGCCTTGTCGAGGGCCAGCGCGGCCTTGCCCGCCTGGCCGGCGGCAATCCACATGTTGCCCGCCGCCGCGAGCATCCGGTCGATCGCCGGATCACCCGGCTTCAAGAGGCCGGCGCCGGCCTCGAATTCCTGCGCGGCTTCGGCAAAACGGCCAGTCAGCTGCCGGTTGACGGCGAGGCACGCGTGCCGTTCCGGCCCAGCAGGCATGGTGCATTTGCTGTCCGGCATTGCCTCGGGAGGCAGGCTCCCTGGTTCGGCGACGGCGAGCAGGGCGGCAAACAGGATCATGTCATTCTCTCTGCAAGCGCGACGATCGTCCGGACAATGGTCGCGATCTCATGCGGCTTCGACAGCCGGTGATCGCCCCACTTGATGATGGTCAGCTGGACGTCGCCTGAATGGACGTCCTCCAGCAGCTTGAAGGCAACGCCGATTGGCACTTCTTCGTCCTTGTCGCCGTGGACGAGGCGCACCGCGCAGTCGAGCATGATCGGCTTGTTGAGCAGGCGCAGGGCAGTGCCCGAAGCGACGAAACGCGCATGCGTGACCTGCGGCGGACCGCCATCATGACCGGGCCGCTCGAAGCGCGAGGTTGCGACCAGGGATTCGCGCTCTTCGGGCGTAATCCCCCAGTCGGTGAAATCCGGCGCGGCGGCGACACCGACGACCGCCTTGACCCGGTCGGGGCGCTTTTGCGCCGCGTGCAGGGCGAGCCAGCCGCCCATCGACGAGCCGACCAGCAGCACCGGCCCCTCGGTCAGCATGTCGATGGCGGAGACCGCCTCATCCAGCCAGCGATCGAGCGTGCCTTCGGCGAACTCGCCGCCCGACGAACCGGTGCCCGAATAGTCGAACCGGAGGTAAGCGAGACCGGCGGCGGCGGCGAAGACATCGATCTCGCTCGCCTTGGTCCCTTCCATGTCTGAGGCATAGCCCGGCAGGAACATCAGGGTCGGACCCTGGACCTTGGGGTTGGCAGGGCGGAGACGATAGGCGATTCGGCGCCCGTCGCCGGGATCGAAATAAGCGAGCGGCGCCGGCTCGGGCTTGGATTTGGTGGCCATGGGCCGGGCCCATAGGGCCATGCGAGCGCTTCTAAAACCCCCTCGACTGGTGCTGGGTCGGCGAGGTGAAGACCTGCTCGATGGCCAGGCCGAACAGCTCGGCGATTCGGAAGGCGAGCGGCAGGGACGGGTCGTACTTGCCGGTTTCGATGGCATTGACGCTCTGCCGCGAGACGCCGAGCCGGTCGGCGAGGTCGCTCTGGCTCCAGTTGCGCTCGGCGCGGAGGACCTTGAGGCGGTTGTTCACATCCGCCCCCAGCGCGTGCAATTGGCGAAGCCGAGGCCCAGCGCGAAGATCGGGACTGCCGCCCAGGCCGGCACGTGCGGAACCAGGTCGAACTGCTCGAAGAATCCCCAGACCGTCGCCAGCGTCAGCAGGGTGCCGAGCCCAAACAAGGACGCGCGGACCATTCGGTGGCGCAGATATTCGTCGGTCTCCTCGGCGAGCAGGCGGCCCATCGCCCAGACCATCCAGAGGACGCCGATCGAGGGCAGGAAGGCGACCGCAAAGGCGGCCGGCCCGTTCGGCTGCAACTCGTCGTGCACCCAGATGGCGGTGAACAGGCCAAGGACGTAGATGGCGCCGGCCGTCAGCATCCGACGGTTGTAGCGGCCCATCGCCGGCGAGAAATTCCCCGCCGCGATCGCCCGGCGCTCGCCCGCGCGAAACAAGGTGTAGGTGAAGGCGGCGACCAGCACCGCCATTCCGACCGCGCCCGCAACGCCAAGGTCATAGAAGATCATCGCCGCCGCGCCGATGGCGAGGACCACCGCTTCGGCAATCACCAAGGCGGCGAAGCCGCGGCGGGAGAGCGCAGGGTCGGCGCCGGCCATGGTCAGCACCCCGCTCCGCAGCGGCGGCGGCCGTAAAGCGATCCTACCGCGGCGCCCGACAGGCCGGCGACGATCCCGAAGGCCGAGCCTTCCGAAACTCCATTGGCGCTGGCGACGGAAGCCGCGGCGATGATGAGGCCGGCCCAGAGAAGGGCCTTCATAATCATGTTCATTGGTCAACTCCCTTTGTCATGTAGTAAAGCTACCTTTACATACGGCCTAACTGCATGTCAACTTTCCTTGACTGACTGACCACGGTTGAGGCTAGGCTCGCGCGCGGCTACATGCGCTCCCCGATGACCGCGATGCTCCAGATCCGCCTTCCCGACGGCTCCGTAAGGGAAATGCCGCAAGGTTCGACGCCGGCCGATGTCGCGGCGGCGATCGGCCCCGGCCTGGCCAAGGCGGCGCTGGCGGCGCGGGTCGATGGCGAGGTGCGGGACCTGCGCCGGCCGTTCGAGGGCGATTCCGATCTCGCGCTGATCACCTCGCGGGACGAGAAGGACGCGTTGGAGCTGGTGCGCCACGACTTCGCGCATCTCCTCGCCGAGGCGGTGCAGAGCCTCTTTCCCGGCACGCAGATCACCTTCGGCCCGGCGACCGAGGACGGCTTCTATTATGACTTCGCGCCCGCGCCTGGCCGTGGCCCGTTCACCGAGGAGGACTTGCCGGTCATCGAGCAAGAAATGCGGCGCATCATTGCCGCCGACAAATCGCTGACGCGCGAAGTCTGGAGCCGCGAGCAGGTCCGCGACTTCTTCGAGAAGACCGGCGAAGCCTTCAAGGCGGAATGGGTGATGGAGCTGCCGGAGGGCGAGCCGATCACCATGTACCGAACCGGCGAAGGCGAGGGCGCCTGGATTGACCTGTGCCGCGGCCCGCACCTCGCCTCGACCGGCAAGCTCGATCCCGCCGCCTTCAAGCTGACGAGAGTGTCGGGTGCCTATTGGCGGGGCGATCCCAAGAATCCGATGCTGTCGCGCATCTACGGCACCGCCTGGCTCAACAAGAAGCAGCTAGACGCCTATCTTGTCCGGCTGGAAGAGGCGGCCAAGCGCGACCACCGCAAGATCGGGCAGGAGATGGACCTGTTCCACCTTCAGGCCGAAGCGCACGGCAGCGTCTTCTGGCATCCGAATGGATTCGTGATCTGGCGGCAACTGGAGGCCTATATGCGCCGCCGGCTCGACGCGGCGGGCTATCAGGAAGTGAAGACGCCGCAGCTGATGGACGGCAAGCAGTGGGAGCGCTCGGGCCACTGGGGCAAGTATCGCGAGAACATGTTCGTCGTTCCGGACGAAATTCCGGGAATCGACGAGGATGCGCCGGTCCTGTCGGGCGACGCCGAGCTGATGGCGCTGAAGCCGATGAATTGCCCGGCTCATATCCTGGTCTTCAAGCAGGGCATCAAGAGCTACCGCGACCTGCCGATCCGCATGGCCGAGTTCGGCTGCTGCCATCGGAACGAGCCGCACGGCGCGCTGCACGGCATTATGCGTGTTCGCCAGTTCACCCAGGACGACGCGCACATCTTCTGCCGCGAGGACCAGCTGATCGACGAGATCCGCGACTTCTGCGACTTGCTTGACAGCTGCTACCGCGACCTCGGCTTTGACGATTATGCAATCAAGCTGGCGCTGCGGCCCGACAATCGCCTCGGCACGGACGAGGAATGGGACAAGGCCGAACAGATCCTGCGCGACGCGGTCCATGCCGCCGGCCGCGACACCGAGGAATTCGGCTGGGAAGAACTGCCGGGCGAAGGCGCTTTCTATGCACCAAAGCTAGAATTTCATTTGACGGACGCCATCGGGCGGACCTGGCAGGTTGGTACCATCCAGGCCGACAGCGTCCTGCCCGAGCGGCTCGACGCCAGCTACATCGCCGAGGACGGGGCCAAGCACCGGCCGGTGATGCTGCACCGGGCGATCCTCGGCACCTTCGAGCGGTTTATCGGCATCCTGATCGAGCACCATGCCGGCAAGTTCCCGCTCTGGCTGGCGCCCGTGCAGGTGGTGGTGGCGACGATCGTCTCCGATGCCGACGGCTATGCGGGCGAGGTGCTGGCAAAGCTCGAAGCGGCGGGCGTCCGCGCCGAGGCCGACCTTCGCAACGAGAAGATCAACTACAAGGTTCGCGAGCATAGCCTCGCCAAGGTCCCGCTGCTGCTGGTGGTGGGCAAGCGCGAGGCCGAGGAGGGCACGGTCGCGCTGCGGCGCCTCGGCAGCGACGAGCACCAGAAGATGATGAGCCTCGACGAGGCGGTCACGATGATCGCCGGCGAGGCAATCCCGCCGGATCTGAAGCGCTGATGGCGCAATTGGTCGCCTGCGGCGCCGAAGCCGAACGCGCGTGGGGTGGCCAGCGGATCGATCGTCATCACCATGAGGCTCCCTATGCCGCGCTCGCCCTGCGCGGCGGCTATGTCGAAGCGGGCGATCGGGGCCGCGTTCGCGCCGAGGCCGGCGACGTGCTGTTGCATTTCGCCTTTGAAGGCCATTTCGACATGATCGGGACAAAGGGCGCCGAAATCCTGAATTTGCCCCTGCCTTCCGTGCCGGACTATTCGTTTGGCAGGTGCGCGGACCCAGACGCGATCGCTCGAATTGCCGAGCGAGATCCGGCAGGCGCCGCCCGCCACCTGGTTTCACTCACGACTTCCATGCCGATTGCCGTGTCGGATTGGCCCGACATGCTCGCGGCGAGACTCGCAACCGGACACCCGGTCCGCCTCGATGCTTGGGCCGCAGATCATGGATTGACGCCCAGCGCCCTCAGCCGTGGCTTCCGTCTCGCCTACGGGGTCAGCCCCAAACGCTTTCGGCTCGAACAGCGGGCGGCGGGTGCTGCGCGGGCTATTCGGCAGGGCGCCAAGTTGAGTGATACGGCCTTTGCAACCGGCTTTGCCGACCAGCCCCACATGACTCGCACGGTCTCGGCATTGTTCGGACGACCGCCGGCGCAATTGCAGAGCTGAAGCGCAAGTCCGTTCAAGACGTCCGCGCGGCGGTCGACCAAACTCGCCGCATGGATCGACGCGCATTTCTCGCCGGCACGGCTGCTGTCGCAACCGTCAGCGCCGTTTCGCTGCAAGGCGCCACGCCAGCGGCCATGAAAACACGCTGGATTGTCCGGGGATCGGAGGGGTTCGACGCACTGTCGTTCCTCAGCCCACTCAGCGGCGATCCCTTCTACTTGCGCTACTATGAGAAAGAGATCGCCGAATTCGCTCCAAAGATGCCGACGGAGGCGATGACGAC
>DATFEO010000198.1:0-6679 GCA_035250985.1 Sphingomicrobium sp.
TATCATTACCAGCCCGGCGCCCCCTCCGAGCAGGTCGCCATGCCCGAAGCTCTCCATGCCCGCGAGGCCGAGGCCCGCACCCAGATGCTGGAACAGCTCGCCGACCATGACGACACCCTGCTCGAGCAATTGCTGATGGACCAGGTGCCGGAAGCGCAAACCATCTTCGCTGACCTCGCCCGCGAGACAGGCGAAAATCTCGGCGTGTCGGTACTGTTCGGATCGGCCTCCAGTTGCTGGGGCGTGCGCCGGCTCTTGAAGGCGCTGCGCCACGAGGCTCCGGGGCCGGAGTCCACCGCCCGACGCCTGTCGGTCAGCGACCCGTCGCTCTATGCCTTCAAGGTCAGCCACAGCGGCTCGGTCGGCCGCATGGCCCTCGCCCGCGTCCTCGGCGGCGAGATCGCCGAAGGCTCCGACCTCAAGAGCCGTGACGACACGGTTCGCCTCGGCGCTCTGTTTTCCGTTCAGGGCGACAAGACGACCAAGGTCGCCAAGGCCCGGAACGGCGATATCGTCGCCGTCGGCAAGGCCGACGAGCTGAAGGCCGGCCAGTGGTTGTCGAAGGGCACCCTCCCGCCCGACATCGAGGTGGAGATGCCGTCCCGCAATGCCCGGCTCGCCGTGCAGCCCGCCGACCGCAAGGACGACGTCCGGCTGGCCAGCGCGCTTGCCAAGCTCGCCGAGGAGGATTCGGCGCTGACGATCGAGCATGACGACGCCAGCCACGAGCTCAGGCTGCGCGGCGTCAACGACGAGCATCTCAATCTCGTCATCTCCAGGCTGAAGCGGCGTTACGGGGTCGAGGTGACCGCCCAGCCCTGCTCGATCGGTTATCGCGAGAGCATCCGCCGGCCGGTCAAGCAGCATGGCCGCCACAAAAAGCAGTCCGGCGGCCACGGCCAGTTCGGCGACGTCATTATTGAGGTGCGGCCGCTCGGACGCGGCGAGGGCTTCCAGTTCGAGGAGAAGATTCACGGCGGGGCGATCCCCAGGCAATATATCCCGGCGGTCGAGCAGGGCGTGAAGGACGCATGCGAGAAGGGCCCGCTCGGCGGCTTCCCGGTCGTCGATGTCGCCGTCACCCTGGTCGACGGCAGCTATCACAGCGTCGACTCCTCGGAATTGGCCTTCCGCACCGCCGGCCGTATCGCCATGAGCGAGGCGCTGGCGGCGGCCACCCCGCACCTGCTTGAGCCGATGCAGAAGATCGTCGTCGTCACGCCCTCCAGCGCCACTTCCCGGGTCAGCTCGACGGTCGCGTCGCGGCGCGGCCAGATGCTTGGCCTTGGCCCGCGCGAGGGCTGGCCGGGTTGGGACCGGGTCGAGGCGCTGCTTCCCGAAGCCGAGCTCACCGGGCTGGAGGCGGAGCTGCGCTCGCTGAGCCAGGGTCTTGCGACCTATGAGGCGGAGTTCGACCATCTCGCCGAACTCAGCGGCCATCTGGCCGACAAGGTCGTCCAGCTGCGCGAGGCGGAACCGGCCTGAGGCTCTGTTTGAATTGACCGCCGTCGGCTAAGCCTTCGGCGCATGAGGCATTGGCTGAAGGACGACAGCTTCCGGTCGCTCGTGAGGAACACGAGCTACCTGGCTGTTTCGAAAGCTGTTTCGGCTGTCGCAGGCATCGCCACCCTGGCCTTCGCCGGCCGCACTCTGGGGTTGGTCGAGTTCGGCCTTTTGATCCTCATCGCCAGCTATGCCCAGGCGGCGAGCGGCCTCACCCGCTTCCAGTCCTGGCAGCTGATCATCCGCTACGGCGGCGCGGCGCTGACCAGCGGCGATGATGCGACCTTCAGGCGGTCGATCGGCTTCGGCCTCGGCCTCGACGCTTCGAGCGGCATCGCGGGCATGGCCGCGGCGATGCTGCTGCTGCCGCTGATCGGGCCGTGGACGGGAATTGGCGGCGACCTCATCGCCACCGCCATGGTCTATTGCCTGCTGGTGCCGACCATGGGGGCGGCGACGCCAATTGGGGTGCTGAGAGCGCTCGATCGCTTCGACCTGATCGGCTGGCAGGGCACGGTGACCCCGATCTTCCGGGCCGTGCTCGCCGGCATCGGCTGGTGGCAGGGTTGGCCCCTGCCCGCCTTCGTCGCCATCTGGTTTGTCACCGATCTCGGCGGCGACCTGTTCCTGTGGTTCCTCGCCGGCCGCGAGCTGAAGCGGAAGGACATGCACTCCGGCATCCGCCCGACACTTCGGCCCAGCGGCCTGCCGGGAGCCTGGCCGTTCGCCATCCAGGTCAACGTCCACAGCTCGCTGATGAGCGCCTGGGGTCCAGTGGCGCGGGTCATCATCGGCGGCCTGCTTGGCCCCGCGAGCGCCGCGCTCTACCGCGTCGCCTCCAGCCTTGCCGACAGCGCCCAGAAGCCCGCCGACCTGCTCGCCAAGGCCTATTATCCCGAGGTCGTCCGAATGGACCTGAAGACCAAGCATCCCTGGCGGCTGATGCTGCGCGGAACGGCCATGGCCAGTGCCTTTGGGATTGCAGCGGTGCTGATCGTCCTGCTGATCGGCAAATGGCTGCTGGCGACCCTGTTCGGGGCCGATTTCGTGCCCGCCTATCCGGTGCTGCTGGTGCTGGTCGGCGTGCCGCTGCTTTGGATGGTCGGTTTCCCGCTGACGCCAATGCTCTATGCGCTCGACCGCGCCGATGCGCCGCTCAAGGCCCGGGCGGTCGGCACCGTCGTTTACCTGGCGATCGTCGCGCCCCTCAGCTGGCGATTTGATGTCGCGGGGGCAGCCGTCGCGCTGCTGATCGGCAATTTGGTGATCGTCGCGCTGATGATGGCGCAGCTGCGCGTCCAGTACCGGAAGGTGCGCGGACGGTGACGAGCCCTCGCATCTGGGTGTTGCTCGGTCCCCGAACGGGCGACAACAACCAGGCGTTGGCGCTAGCCGAGGAGCTCGGCCTGCCATTCGAAACCCGGAGCCTTGCTTACAACCAGCTGCAGGCGCTCAGCGTCTGGCTGCCGGGAACAGCATTGACGCTGGACCGTGACAGCCGGCGGCAATTGCAACCGCCCTGGCCGGACCTGGTCATAGCCATCGGCCGGCGCAGCGTGCCGGTCGCGCGCTGGATCAAGCGCCAGAACAAAGGCCGGACTAAGCTGGTTCGCATCGGCCACCCCCGCATTAATCCCGGCCTGTTCGACCTGGTCATCACGACACGGCAATATCCGGTGCCGCCAGGCGAGAACGTCCTGCTGTTGCCGTTGGCGATGAGCCGATTTTCCACGCCGCCGGAGCCGACTGCGGAAGAAGCGCAATGGCTGGCTGGGCTTGAGGAGCCGCACCGGCTGCTCGCGATCGGCGGCGCGACCAAATATTGGTTACTGTCGGCAGGTCACGTCGCCGATGCGGTGCGCAAGCTGAAGCTGCGGGGCGGTTCGCTGATCATCGCCACCAGCCGTCGGACCGACCCGGAGCTGACCGAGAAGCTGCGTGCTGCGCTGTCCCCGTCCGACCGCTTGGTCGATGGCCCCTTCCCGCGGTTCCCCGTGCTGCTCGATGCGGCCGACGAGATTTTCGTCACCGGTGACAGCGTCTCCATGCTTTCCGAAGCCATATTGACCGGCAAGCCGGTTGGGCTCGTCCCGATCGAGCAGGACGAAAAGGGCCGCAAGAAATTGGGCAATGCGCCGCAGGACATCGGCCCCGATGCACGCCGCCGCGATCTCAGGCGCTTCTGGAACTACCTCCGCGAGGAAGGGCTGATCGGCACCGTCGACCAACCGATGGCTGCGAACGTCGAAAATCCGGTGGAAACCGCCGCAAGGGCGGTAAAAAACCTGCTAGGCGACCTCGGCTAGCCCATTCCAGCCGCGATAGCGGTCGACCAGGTCCAGGCTGTCGTGGCGGACGTGATTGGCGGCCATTTCAGCCACCAGTTCCTGCTTGCTGACGTCGCCGCGGTCCACAAGGTCAGCGAGCAGCGAATAAACCAGCGCCTCCTGGTTCGGGTCCGGATGATCCTCGTAACGGCGGCGCTTGAGGCGGCGAAGGAAATCGAACGGCCCGCGCTCGCGCAGTGTGTAATCGATTGGCAGCCCTGCCTTCCACGGCTGGGTGCGGCGCTTGGTCGTGTGCAGGATTTTCGTGTTCGGCGTCAGTTTGTCGAAATCGTTCCACTCGGGCTCGAGAAACCCGATGGTGGACGGATCCTCGCGCTTCAGCTCGATCCAATCGATATAGTCGAAGCGGCGGGCGAACAAATCGTCCAGTTCCTTGTCGAAATCCCAGTGCTTCAGCTTTGCGCAATCGAGCAGCATGACCGAGGTCGCGATATAGTCGTTGCGGCGATTATGGCCCGGCCTCGGCACCGCCATGATCGCCTTGCCGCCCATGTCTCGGTCGAATAATTCGGCGACATCGCCGACACCGAAGCAGTCGGGGTCGGTAACGACGGCCTTGCCCTCGAATTTCATCAGGCTCGGCGGGGCGAAGCGCAGGGGCGTGAAGCTCTGCAAATCATCGGGGTCCCACTGACGGACGTGGCCGGCGCGCAGGATCGACTGGCCGTGCTGCATGAGGCGCGGATATTGCGCCGCGTCCATGATCCTGACGTCGAAGCTGTCAGGCCGGTTCGACGCCTTCCTGTAGCTGAGCGCGCTGATCTTGGCGCCGAGCATTTGGCGGGCATTGGCCTGGATGAAAACCGTGTTTCGATCGCTCACAGCGCCATCTCCTCGAAGCCCGCCTCCTTCACTGTCCGGTCCAGAGCCACCAGTGTCGTCAGCAGGCTCTCCATCCGGTCGAGTGGCCAGGCATTGGGGCCGTCGCTGAGAGCATTGGCCGGGTCCGGGTGCGTTTCCATGAACAGGCCGCTGATGCCGCTGGCGACGGCGGCGCGTGCCAGTACGGGCACATGCTCGCGTTGGCCGCCCGAACTGGTTCCCTGCCCGCCCGGAAGCTGCACACTGTGGGTGGCGTCGAACACCACAGGACAACCGGTCTCGCGCATGATGGCGAGGCCGCGCATGTCGGAAACCAGATTGTTATAGCCGAAGGACGCGCCGCGCTCGCAGACCATGATCGTCTCTTCGTTGAAACCCGCGGCCGCGGCGGCGTTCTTTGCCTTGTCGACGACATTTTTCATGTCGTGCGGCGCCATGAACTGCGCCTTCTTGATGTTGACCGGCTTGCCGCTGGCGGCGACGGCATGAATGAAATCGGTCTGGCGGGCGAGGAAAGCTGGCGTCTGCAGCACGTCGACCACCTCCGCGACCGGCTTGATCTGCTGAATGTCATGGACGTCGGTCAGAACCGGTACCCCGACGGAGTCACGAACCTTCTCGAGGACCTTCAAGCCCTCCTCCATGCCGGGGCCGCGAAAGCTCTTGTCAGACGAGCGGTTGGCCTTGTCGAAGCTCGATTTGAAGATAAAGAAAATCCCGAGCTTGTCGGCGATTGCCTTCAGCCGTTCGGCGGTCCTCAGCTGCAATTCCTCGCTCTCGATGACGCAGGGCCCGGCGATCAGGAAAATGGGCTGGTCGAGCCCGACGGAGCGGCCATTGATTTGCATGGAAGTGCCTTTAGCGAAGCGAGTCGACGACGGCCACCGGTGACCAGTCGCCAAGGCCATATTGTGACGCGAAGTCGGCAGGAAAAGGTTCGCCGGCGTGAATTCCGCCCTGGACGAAGACCGCGCCGAACCCTTGCGTGGCCGCACCGAGCATGTCGGTGATGAGCGCATCGCCGATCGCCAGCACCGCCTCGTGCGGTGGATTCCCGGCCAGGCTCATGGCGTAATCGTAAATGCCGTGATGCGGCTTGCCGTACCATTCGACTCGCCCCCCAAGCCCTTCGTAGACATCGGCGAGTGCGCCGGCGCACGGCTCGGGGACTCCGCCGCGAACGACAATTCGGTCGGGGTTGAAGCAGTGGAAAAGGACGTCGCGCTCCGCCAGTGATTCGAGCTCAGCGCGGTAGTCCCCGACCGTCAACCGCTCGCCGTCGAGACCCGTGACGGCAATGTCGGTGAAGCCATTTTCGACGAAAATCAGGCCATGCTCCTCGAGGATGGCGCGGTCCTGAGGCGTGCCGATGAAGCCCGTCGGATGGGCCAGGCCCTTGATCGCCGCGATCCCCGCCTCGCCACTGGTGGCGATTGCGTCCCAGCAATCGCGCGGCAGGCCGATGCGCCCCAGCTGCGCTTCAACGGCGTCGGCGGTGCGCGGTGCGTTCGTTATCAGGATCACCTTGCGGCCTTGCTGACGCCATTGGCACAAACGTTCCGGGGCGTTGGGATAGAGGTTCACCCCATCGTGGACGACACCCCAGATGTCGCAGAGGATCACGGAATATCGCGGGTCGAGGCTGTCCCAAAAGGTCATTTTCCGACCATCACTAATGGTTGAAGAATGACCTTCATTCGAGGCCGGCGGCGGCGAGCGCATCCTCGATCGGTGCGACGTCCTCGGGATTATTGAGCTCGCGCAGGGTGAACGGCGGAGTCTCGACCTCGACCACGTCGACCGGGATGCCGGCGGCGAGGAAGCGCAACTGCTCGAGTCCTTCAAGCTCCTCAAGCTCGCTGACCGGGGTCGCAACATAAGTGTCGAGGGCTTGGCGCCGGTAGGCGTAAATGCCGATGTGCAATCTCACTGGAGAGAGCTCGCCGGCCAATGCTTGCTCCGGCAGATAGGGGATCAATTTCTTTGAGAAATAGAGCGCGCGGTTA
>DATFEO010000024.1:0-2096 GCA_035250985.1 Sphingomicrobium sp.
CGCGTTCGGCGCCCTGCCGTTCGTGCTGGACCGAGGCCTTGATGCGCGGGAACCAGGTTTTTCGGCCGAACAGGGTTTCGGTATAGCCCTTTGAGCGCGCCTTTTCGATCGTCTCGGTGATGTAGAGGCTGATGCCGGGGAAGCGCTCATAATAGCGACTGATCATGTCCTGCGCTTCGTCCGCGCTGATCTCCAGCCGCCCGGCGAGGCCCCAGCGGCTGATGCCGTAGAGGATCGCGAAGTTAATCGTCTTGGCCCGGCCGCGGGTGTCGCGGTTGACCTCTCCGAACAATTGCTGGGCGGTGGCGGCGTGAATGTCCTCGCCGTTGGCGAAGGCTTCCTTGAGCGCGGGCACGTCCGCCATATGGGCGGCTAGGCGCAGTTCGATCTGGCTATAGTCCGCCGCCAGGATGACATTGCCCGGCTCGGCGACGAAGGCGTGGCGGATCTGGCGGCCGACTTCGGTGCGGATCGGGATATTCTGGAGATTGGGGTCGGTCGAAGACAGGCGGCCGGTCTGCGCGCCGGACAGCGAATAGCTGGTATGGACGCGGCCGGTGTCCTTGTTGATCTGGGCCTGGAGCGCGTCGGTATAGGTCGACTTGAGTTTGGACAGCTGGCGCCAGTCCAGCACCTTGCCCGCGATTTCCACGCCCTGCGCCTTCAGTTGCTCAAGGATGGTGACGTCGGTGGAATAGGCGCCGGACTTGCCCTTCTTGCCGCCCTTGTGCCCCATCTTGTCGAACAATATCGCGCCCAGCTGCTGGGTCGATCCGATGGCGAAGGGCTGGCCCGCAAGGCCATGGATTTCCGTTTCCAGCGCGGCGATCCCGGCGGTGAATTCGGCGGACAGGCGGGAGAGGGCTTCGCGGTCGACCTTGATGCCTTCATGCTCCATCTTCGCGATCACGGAGACGAGCGGGCGGTCGACCAGTTCATAGACGCGGGTGGCGCCTTCGTTCGCGACGCGGGTCTTGAACAGCTTCCACAGGCGCAGCGTGACGTCGGCATCCTCGGCGGCATATTCGGTCGCCTTGTCGAGCGGGACTTCGGCGAAGCTGATCTGGCTCTTGCCGGTGCCGCACACATCCTTGAAGCTGATACATATGTGGTTGAGGTGGACCCGCGCCGCCTCGTCCATGCCGTGGCCTGCGAGGCTTTGCCCGGCGTCGAGGTCGAAGCTCATGACGATGGTGTCGTCATAGGGGGCGATCTCGATGCCATGGCGGCGCAGGACCGTCATGTCATATTTGAGATTCTGGCCGATCTTGAGGACGCTGTCGTCCTCCAGCAGCGGCTTCAATTTGGCGAGGACGAGGGCGAGGGGGAGTTGCTCCGGCTTCTCCGCGAACATGTCCTTTCCGCCATGGCCGACCGGGATATAGCAGGCCTTGTTCGGCCCGGTGGCGAGGCTGACCCCGACCAGTGCGCTCGATACGGCGTCGAGGCTGTCGGTTTCGGTATCGACGGCGACCAGCCCCTCCGCATGGGCGGCGGCGATCCAGCGGTCGAGCGCTTCCTGCGTCACCACCGTTTCGTAGAGGCTGCGGTCGATCGGCGGTTCTTCCTCATGGACCGGGGCGGCGACGGGCGTGGCTTCGCTGGCGGAGACGGCCGCTACCGCCACGGCAGCGGCGGGCGCGCCGAGGCGGGCGAGCAGCGACTTGAAACCGTGATGGCCGAGGAATTCTGCAAGCGGTTCGGGCGGGATGCCCTTGAGCGTCAGCTCCTCCAGCGGTTCCGGCAGGTCCATCGCATCGTGCAGCGCGACGAGGCGGCGCGACAGCCGCGCCATATCGGCATGGGCGATGAGATTTTCCTGCATCTTCGATTTCTTCATGCGCGGCGCGGCTTCGAGCGTCGTTTCCAGATCGCCATATTCGGTGATGAGCTTGGCGGCGGTCTTGGGGCCGATGCCGGGGACGCCGGGGACATTGTCGACGCTGTCGCCCATGAGCGCGAGGACGTCGCCAAGCTGTTCGGGCTGCACGCCGAACTTGGTCATGACATAGTCGGCGCCGCGCCGCTCATTCTTCATCGTGTCGTACATGTCGACGCCGGGCTGGATGAGCTGCATCAGATCCTTGTCGGAACTG
>DATFEO010000127.1:0-15845 GCA_035250985.1 Sphingomicrobium sp.
GCAAGTTCGACGGCCAGATCGCCATACCCCTCGGCGCCTTCGACGACCCCTACTTCCTCACGCCCGCTTTCTCCGTTTGGGAGGAGCGCAGGCACGACTGGGTCGAGATCGTCGGGGACGACATCGAGCACATGCACTAGCCGCCCCAAGCCTCGCGGTAGACGCGCAGAAAATTGCCGCCGAACAGCTTTTCCAGCCGCGCCTCGCTCCAGCCGCGTTTGGCCAGATCGGCCGCCAGCCGCCGGTAGCGGTCGATGCTGTTATACCCCTCGACCACCGTATAGACGCCAACCGCCTCGCCCGGCGCGGCGATACCCCGCTTGATCCGTTCGCGCGTCCAGTCGTCCATTCTTTTCTTCGACGCCTCGTCGAGTTCCAGCGGCAGCACGCCATTGTCGGTGCCGATCCCCACTCCGTCCTCGCCCGCGACCTTGGCGACATGCTCGATGTGGGCGATCAAATCCCTTGCGCTCGCCTGCATGCTCGTGGCCAAGAAAGGCATGAAATAAACGCCTGTGACGCCGCCTTTGTCGGCGACCGCACGGATCGTCGAATCCTCGGTGTTGCGAACATGATCGGTGAGCGCCCGCGCGCCAGTGTGGCTGATGACCAAAGGTCGCTTCGCATGTGTCGCCGCCTCGGCCATGGTCTTGGCGCCGCCGTGGCTGAGATCGAGCAGCATCTTCTCCGCTTCTATCCGCTCGACGGTCGCCCGTCCGAGCTTGCTGAGGCCCGCATTGTCAGGCTCCAGTGCGCCGTCCCCCGCCAAATTGCGGTTGTTGTAGGTAAGCTGGACGGTCAGCACCCCGTCCTTCTTCAGCTGCGCCAGCCGGTCCAGCTCCGGCCCGACCATGACCGAATCCTGCGTTCCCGCGAGAACAGCGAACTTCTTCTCGCGCTTGGCCTTCAGGATGTCGGCTGCGCTGCGGACCAGGATGAGACGGTCCGGGTTGGCGGCGACGAAGGCATGGTAGCCCTTGATCGCCTTCTGATAATCGCCCCACGGGTCGGCGACGTTGCCGACCGGGAAGATGGTGTCGCGGAGCAGCGTCACGCCGGTCGCCATCGTCTCCTCGAACCCGCGCGTGCTCCACCGGGTGATCTCGTCCTTCTCATAGGGGTCACGAATGCCTCCGAGCGCGTCGATGATGATCGCCCGGTCGTACCAGCCGGATCGGGTCGCGCGCTTCTGAGCCATGGCAGGGCCGGCGGCCAGTAGCGCGGCGGTCCCCGCCATCATCGTCCGTCGATCGATACGCATGCACTGCCTCCCTACTTCGGTTGCAGCCTGACGCGTTGCGCCTCGCCGCGCAACTTGTCACAAGCAAGACGATGGCCACGGACCCCGCCCGCATCACCACGCCCGAGCGCACAGCCGAGGACGCCGATGCAGCCCTCCGCCCGAAAAGCCTCGACGAGTTCATCGGCCAGAAGGCGGCGCGGGAAAATTTGCGGGTGTTCGTCGCTGCCGCCAGGGGTCGCGGCGAAGCGCTCGACCATGTGCTGCTGCATGGGCCGCCCGGCCTCGGCAAGACGACGCTTGCTGGCATCCTCGCCCGCGAAATGGGCGTCGGCTTTCGCGCCACCAGTGGCCCGGTCATCGCCAAGTCCGGCGACCTCGCCGCCTTGCTCACCAACCTCGAGGACGGCGACGTCCTGTTCATCGACGAGATTCACCGCCTCAATCCCGCGGTCGAAGAAGTGCTTTATCCGGCAATGGAGGATCGCGCGCTCGACCTGATGATCGGCGAAGGACCGTCGGCCCGCTCGGTCCGCATCGATCTTCCTCGGTTCACCTTGATCGGCGCTACGACTCGCCAAGGCCTGCTGACGACCCCCTTGCGTGATCGCTTCGGCATTCCGGTGCGCTTGAATTTCTACACGGTCGAGGAGTTGGAGCAGGTCGTCCGCCGCGCCGCCCGGCTGCTCGGCGCGCCGACCACGGCCGAGGGCGAGCATGAAATCGCGCGGCGTTCGCGCGGGACGCCACGCATTGCCGGCCGCCTGCTGCGCCGCGTGCGCGACTTCGCCCATGCCTCGGGCACTGACACGATCGACGCGGCGGTCGCCGACCGCGCCCTCGATCGGCTGGAGATCGACGGCCTCGGCCTCGACGCCATGGACCGGCGCTACCTGACCATGATCGCCGATCTCTATGGCGGCGGACCTGTCGGCATCGAGACCCTCGCAGCTGGCCTCAGCGAGCCGCGCGACACGATCGAGGACGTGATCGAGCCCTTCCTCATTCAGCTTGGCCTCATCGCCCGCACGGCACGTGGGCGCTGTCTGAACGGTCGCGGCTGGAAGCATCTGGGTCTCAATCCGCCGGCCAGCACGCAGTCCGGTTTGTTCGACCAGGATGGAGTGAAGTAATGCGTTTGCTGATCGCGGCGGCTTTTTCCCTTGCGGTTGCCGCCCCTGCCAGCGCCCAGCCGGCCAAAGCGGCCGCCGTCGATTATTCGAAGGAATCCAGCTGGATCTGCCTGCCGGGCCGCGGCGACACTTGCGCTCGGCCGATGTTAACGACGGCGGTCGAACCCGCGGGCTATGGCAAGCGGACCAACAGCAGCCCGGCCAAGGACCCGCCGATCGACTGCTTTTACGTCTATCCGACTGTCTCCGCCGACGCCGCTCTCAACAGCGACCTCGACATGGCCGAAGAGCTGAATGCCACGGCCGCCCAGGCCGCTCGATTCGCATCGGTCTGCAGGGTCTATGTTCCCAAATACCGGCAGATGACCTTGGCATCGGTGGCCGCCTTCGCCGCCGGCCAGGACGTCACCAGTCCCGCCATTCTCGCCTACGGCGACGTGCTTGCTGCCTGGCGCGACTATCTCGCCAAGCGCAGCCAGGGCCGGCCCTTCGTGCTCATCGGCCACAGCCAGGGGACTTTGCACCTCATCCAGCTGATCGCGCGCGAGATCGAGACCAGGCCCGAGGTCGCAAAGCGCATGAAGCTCGCCATCCTGCCCGGCTTCAATGTCATGGTTCCGCAGGGGAAGCTGGTCGGCGGCGATTTCAAGAAGACCCCGCTCTGCTCGGCGCCCGGCCAGACTGGCTGCGTGATCGCCTGGACCAGTTTCCGCGAAAAGAACGCGCCTCCCAATGGCGCCATTTTTGGGGTCGCCAAGCAACCCGGCATGACCGTCGCGTGTGTCAATCCGGCGCGTCCCGGCGCCGCCGGCTGGGTCATGCTCGATTCCTATTGGTCGGCTCGGCCCGGCTATGCCATTCCCGGCGGCCCGATTGCATGGTCGAGCGAAGGCAATCCGCCGACCCCCTGGGTGCATGTCCCCAGCCTCAACTCCGGCCGCTGCATCAACGACGGCCCGCGCGGCTATTTCTCGGTCCGTACCAACGCCGACCCCAGGGACAAGCGCACCGACCGCATCGGCGGCGAGGTCGGGATCGCCGGCCTGTTCATTCCCGGCTGGGGCATGCACCTTGCCGACATGAGCCTGGTGCAAGGCGACCTGATCCGGCTCGTCAGGGAAATTGCGCCATAGTGCACCGCGGCTAAGGCCGGCTCCCAGTCCAAAACAATGAACTCCCTGCCGATAGCGGTTTGACCCCGCGACTCTGCCCTCGCTAAGGGCATGGAGGCATGACGCCACAAGATCTGGACACGCCCTATCGCGGCGGCTTCGTCGGCCGTGAGCACCATTTTGCCCTGACCGTCTATTTCGAGGACACGGACACCGCCGGCATCGTCTATTACGCCAATTATTTGAAGTTCATGGAACGGGCACGGTCCGACATGCTGCGCTGCGCCGGCATCGATCAGCGCGCCGCCAAGGAGGCCGGCGAAGGCGTTTATGCGGTTGCGGAGGTCAATATCCGCTACCTGCGGCCGGCCCGGCTCGGCGATGACCTTCTCGTCCTGTCGACGGTCGAGCAGGTCCGGGCCGCCAGCGTCGTCATTCATCAGCGAGTCATGCGCGGGTCGCAAACCTTAAGCGATGCCCGCGTCACTGCTGCCTTCCTCGACCCACAGGACCGGCCGAAACGCCAGCCCAGGCAATGGGTCGAGACTTTCAAAGCCATCAGCGAGGGCGACAATCTGAATGCCTGAATTCCAAGCCAGCAACGACCTGATGTCGCCGCTGACCCTGTTCCTCCACGCCGACGCGGTCGTGAAGGTGGTGATGCTCGGCCTACTGTTGGCCAGCATCTGGACCTGGGCGATCATCTTCACCCACGCCATTCGCCTG
Organism: Sphingomicrobium sp.; assembly: GCA_035250985.1. Classification (GTDB taxonomy): domain Bacteria; phylum Pseudomonadota; class Alphaproteobacteria; order Sphingomonadales; family Sphingomonadaceae; genus Sphingomicrobium. Next base: position 4,212 of record DATFEO010000127.1, read on the forward strand.
AAGCGCATCAACCGCGCCACCGAGAAGTTCGAGACGGAATTCTGGGCGACGGACGACATCGACGCTTTCCACGCGCGGCGCGGTCAGGAAAAGCTACCCAGCGCCGTCATCCTTTCCGCTGGCCTCGACGAGTGGCGCCGCTCCACCCGGACCCGCGACATCGACCGCTCCGGCACTCGCGAACGCCTCGCGACGCGGATGAACGCCGCCGTCGCCGCCGAGCTCGATCGCCTGTCCGACCGCCTCAACATCCTCGCCACCGTCGGTTCGGTGGCGCCCTTCGTCGGCCTGTTCGGCACGGTCTGGGGGATCATGCGCAGCTTCACCGCCATTGCCGAGCAGAACAACACGTCGCTGGCCGTCGTCGCGCCGGGCATCGCCGAGGCCTTGTTCGCCACCGCCATCGGACTGTTCGCGGCCATTCCCGCCGTCATCGCCTACAATCGGCTGACCCACGGCCTCGACAGGTTGGAGGCACGGCTGGGCCGCTTCGCCGACCGCTTCCACGCGACCCTCAGCCGTGAGCTGGAAGCCGAGGGCTGATGGGCGCGATCCTTCCTTCAAAGACCCGCGGCCGGACGCGGCGCGCGCCAATGGCGGAGATCAACGTCACGCCCCTGGTCGACGTCATGCTCGTGCTGCTGATCATTTTCATGGTGACCGCGCCGCTGCTTGTAGCGGGGGTTCCGGTCGACCTGCCGGAAAGCCGGGCCGGCGCCCTCGACCAGCAGGCGAAGCCAGTGCAGATCGCCCTCGACCGTAATGGCGGGCTTTTCATCGACGATGTCGCAGTCACCGACAACCAGCTGCCGGCGCGCCTCGCCGCCATCGCCGCCGAACCGGCCCCGCCCGAAGGCCGACGCATCTACCTGCGCGCCGACAGGAGCCTCGACTATGGCCGCGTGATGCGGGTGATGGGTGAACTCAACCGCGCAGGCCTCAACCGTGTGGCACTCGTCTCTGTCGGCGAGGAGCAAAGATGAACTTCGACCGCGCCGAATGGACCGGGACGGGCGCCGCCATCGTCTTCCATGTCGCGCTGATCGCGGCGCTGTCGATGAGCCTCGCCTCGGTCAATCGCGCGCCCGAGCCGCCGTCGATGGAGGTCGAGCTGGTCGACGAGGTCGGCCTGCAATCGGCTGCACCCCAGCCCTATATTCCTCCTCCGCCGAGCCAGGCGCCGGAGATGGGCGAGGCAATAGAGCCAGCGCCCGCCCCGCGCGTCGAGGCGCCACCGCCGACGCCTTCGATCAAGCCGGCCCCGCCGAGGCCTCAAAGGTCCGCGCCGCGAAAGCCCGCGCCTCGCGTCTCCCGCCTCGGCGACGATTTCCTGGAGGGCATCACCGGCTCGGACGCACCCTCGCGTCCCGCCAGGCCCGCCGCTGCCACGTTCGACGCGCGTGCCAAGGCCAGCGTCGCCGCTTTGTTCCAGCGCCTTGTCCAGCCCTGCGCCGACCAGCAGGTCAATCCTGGTCCGGGCGCCAACCGCATCCGCGTTACCCTGAACCTGCGCCTCAGGCCCAGCGGCACGCTCGCCGGGACGCCGCGCATTGTGCGGGTTAGCGGCGTCGACGACGACAATGCCCGCTTCGAAGAGCGGGTGAAGGACCTCGCCATTGCCGTGTATCGCGAATGCGCGCCGTTCCGCGGCCTGCCGCCCGAACTCTACAGGACGGCCGAGGGCGGCTGGTCCAACATCAACCTGACCTACAAACTCCCATGAGGACCGCGATGCGACGATCCCTAGCCCTGCTTGCCCTTTGTCTCCCCGCCGCCTCCGCGCTCGCGCAGGAGGAGGGCGCTCCCCCGGTCGAGGTCGAGGTGGTCGGCGGGCAGAACTCGCAGCTGACCGTCGCTGTCCCGGCCATGCCGGGCCAGGCGCTTGGCCGCGGCATATCGGAGGTTATCGCGTCGGACCTGCGCGCGACCGGCGCCTTCACGCCGATCGGCCCCGGCGGCATCGGCACCTATGGCCAGGCCCAGGCCGCCGCCCCCGCCTATGGCGAATGGCGGAGCGCCGGTGCCGGCGCGCTGGTCAGCGGCTATGTCGAGCCGCGCGCCGACGGGCGCCTCACGGTCGCCTGCTATCTCCACGATGTCACTGCCGGCCGGATGCTTGCCAACCAGGGCTTCACGGTAGCGCAAGGCGACTGGCGCCGCGCGGCGCACAAATGCGCCGACCTCGTCTATTCGCGCCTGACCGGCCAGGGCGCCTTCCTTGACACGCGCATCGTCTATGTCGCCGAGAGCGGGCCCAGGACCAACCGCCTGAAGCGCATCGCCATCATGGATTCGGATGGCTCCAATCACCGCTATTTGACGGCTGGCAGGGCGACGGTGACCATGCCGCGCTTCAGCCCACGCGGCGACCGGCTGGTCTACACCGGCATGCTGGCAAGGAAGCCGCGGGTATTCGTGCTCGATATCGCCAGTGGCCGCGAGCGGCTGCTGGTCCCCGGCGGCCAGATCACCTTCGCTCCGCGCTTCTCGCCGGACGGGCGGCGGATCGTCTTTTCCTGGGCTCGGAGCGGCAATACCGACATCTATGTCGTCAATGCCGAAGGCGGAAATCCGGTGCGCCTCACCAGCGCGCCCGGCGTCGATACCTCGCCCAGCTTCTCGCCGGATGGTTCGCGCATCGTCTTCGAAAGCGACCGCGGCGGCACCCAGCAGCTCTACGTCATGAATGCCGACGGTTCCGGCCAGCGCCGGATCAGCTTTGGTGGCGGCCGCTATGCCTCGCCGGTTTGGAGCCCGCGCGGCGATTTGATTGCCTTCACCCGCATCGCCGGCAGCTTCAACATTGGCGTCATGAGCCCGTCGGGCGGTAGCGCCCGAATCCTCACCAACGGCTGGCAGGACGAGGGCCCGAGCTGGGCGCCCAATGGCCAGTTCGTCATGTTCAATCGCATCGCCCGCGGCGGCGGCTCGACGCTGTTCGCCGTGCCCATCAGCGGCGGCCCTGCCCGCCGCATGCCCACCCCGCAGGACGGATCCGACCCGAGCTGGTCGCCGCTCCAGAGCTGAACCCCAAGGAGAATAATATGCGCAAGTCCCTCATCCTCGGTGCCGCCGTCATTGCCCTGGCGGCCTCCGGCTGCGCCCGACGCACGCCCCCGCCCGAAGCTGCCGCCCCTGTCGAAACGGCTCCGGTCGGCCCTGGCGGCGAAATTGTCGCGCCCGGCGATGTCGAACTGACCGAGCTTCCCGCCCAGCAGGCCGACCTGGTCGCCAAGGCCGGGTCGGACACCGTCTATTTCGGGACCGACGAGCATATCCTCGACGCCGCCGCGCAGGCGACGCTCGCGGCTCAGGCGCGCTGGCTTCTCGAGCATCCCAACGTCCGCGCCTCGATCGAAGGCCATGCCGACGAGCGCGGCACGCGCGAGTACAACATGGCCTTGGGCGAGCGCCGCGCAAACTCAGCGAAGGATTTCCTGGTCTCGCAGGGAGTGCCTGTCGACCGCTTGCTGGTCACCAGCTGGGGCAAGGAGCGCCCCGTGGCGATCGGCTCCAACGAGGAAGCCTGGGCCCAGAACCGCCGGGCCGTAACGGTTTTGGTTCGGTAAGCTTAAGCTGCGTACCGCTGGGAGCCGGTGGCTCCCAGCCACGCACGCGCCTGACGCTGCGCCTCGGCAATCTCGCGCGCGGTCATCTCGACGCTGATTTCGGCGCGGCACTGCTGCGAGCGCGTGTCGCCCGACAAGGCGGCGAGGTTGAACCATTTGTGCGCCTCGATCAGGTCGACGGCGACTCCGCCGCGGCCGGTCGAATAGGACACGCCAAGCTCGTAAAGAGCATCGACATTGCCGCGGGCGGCATCGGCGAGCCGGCTGCGGATCAGGAAATCGGCACTTTTCTGACTGATTGCCATGGTGAACTGTCCCCTGTTCGTCGTTGGGAGCAATTCATCAGCCAAGCCCTATGAAATGGTTAACGCCGCAGTGACCTTGTTTCCGCAACTGTGTCTGAAATGACACTCACGTTGTCGATCAATCTGGTTCTGCCGATCGCCGCCGCGGCAATCAGCCGCATCTCGCCGGAAGGATTTGCGAGCGGCTCGAGCGTGCCGGCATCGACCAAGGCGAAATAGTCGATCTTGAGAAAGCCGGCGTCGACCAGCGCCTGCTTGGCCGCGGCCAGGATGCTGCCGACCGGTTCGCCGGCGGTGATGCGGGCAGCGGCCTCGTTAAGGGCATTCGGCAGGGCCAGGGCCCGCTGCCGCTCGTCGGCGGTCAAATAAGCGTTGCGCGACGACAAAGCCAAGCCATCGGCATCGCGGACGGTCGGCACGGCCACAATCTCCACTGGCAGGCCGAGATCGCCGACCATGCGACGGATGACGGCCAGCTGCTGGAAATCCTTCTCGCCGAACAAAGCCACGTGCGGCGCCACTGCAACCAGCAGCTTGGCGACCACCGTGGCAACCCCATCGAAATGACCGGGCCGCGCCTCACCTTCCCAGCGCTCGCTGACGCCCGCGACGCTGATCCTGGTCGCAAAGCCGTCCGGATAGATCTGACCGGCGGTCGGCAGCCACAACAGGTCGCAGCCGGCCTCGCTCAGCAGCGCCGCGTCGGCCTCTTCCTGGCGCGGATAGCGATCCAGGTCCTCATGTTCACCGAACTGCATGGGGTTGACGAAGATGCTGGCGGCCACTGCGTCTGCGCACCTTGCCGCCTCGGTGACCAGTTGGATGTGACCGGCGTGCAGCGCCCCCATGGTGGGCACGAAGGCAAGCGATTTGCCGCCTTCTTTCAAAGTCTTGACGGCGGCTCGCAGGGCCTCGGGTTCACGAATTATTTGCATGCCGATAGGCCGTCAGATAAACCTTGTTGAGGGCCGCGCTTGTGGGGCGGGGGCGGCCCTTGATCAAGTCTTCGAGGGGTGCCGGGGGAAATGGCTCAGCCGCATATTGTCGTCTTCGCCAATGAAAAGGGCGGGACGGGCAAATCAACCACAGCGGTCCACGCCGCCGTTGCGCTCGCCGCGTCGGGTCATCGCGTCGCCGCGCTCGATATCGACAGCCGACAGCGCACCCTGACCCGCTATTTGGAAAACCGCGCCGCGACCATCCGCCGGCTCGGCGCAAATATCCCCCTCCCCGCGTTCGAGGTCCTCGACGACCATGATGAGGCCGGCCTGGATGCCGCCCTCGACCGGCTGGGCTGCGAGGCGGACGTGATCGTCATCGACACGCCGGGGCGCGACGACGCCGTCGCCCGTTCGGCGATCCTCAAGGCCGACACATTGGTGACGCCGATGAACGACAGTTTCGTCGACCTCGATCTCATCGGCCAGGTGAACCCTGAGAATTACAAGATCACCAAGCCGAGCTTCTACGCCGAACTCATCTGGAATAGCCGCACACAGCGCGCCAAGGTGACCGGCAAGAGCGTCGACTGGGTAGTGCTTAGGAACCGCCTGCAGCACATCGATTCGCATAACCTCCGCCGCGTCGGAGCTGCCCTCGACGAGCTGGCCCGCCGCGTCGGCTTCCGGGTCATTCCAGGCCTTGGCGAGCGCGTCATCTACCGCGAGCTCTTCCCCAAGGGCCTGACCCTGTCGGACCTGGCCGAGCTGGGCGAAGTCGGCATCGGCCATATCACGGCGCGCCAGGAGCTGCGCGAGATGATCGCCGGCCTCGGCATTCCCGGCGCCGACGAGGCCGAGCAGAAAGTGGCAGTTGCAGGCTGAACCGTCGCGCGGCTAGGCCGTTCGGAAGCCATGACCCATACCTTCCACCCTTCCATCCTGCGCGAGTATGACGTGCGCGGAATCGTCGGTGCGACACTGACCGAGAAGGACGCCTATGCGCTCGGCCGCAGCTTCGCGGCGCTCGCCACCAGCGAAGGCGTCCGCAGCGTCGCTGTCGGCCGCGACGGCCGCAGCCATTCGCTGGGCCTCGAAACGGCGCTGATCACTGGCCTGACCGAGGGCGACGTCGACGTCGTCCGGATCGGCATGGGGCCGAGCCCGATGCTCTATTACGCCACGCATGAGCTTGGCGTCGGCGGCGGCATCCAGGTGACCGGCAGCCACAACCCTGCCGATTACAATGGCTTCAAGCTGCTTCTGAACGGCCGCTCGGTGTTCGGCGAGGAGATCCAGAAGCTGGGACGGATCGCCGCCGCCGGCGAATGGAGCGAAGGCCACGGCATCGTCACCGACCAGGACATTCTCGACGCTTATGTGAACCGGCTGGTCCAGGACTTCGGCGGCGGCGCATTCCGCATCGGCTGGGACGCGGGCAACGGCGCCGCCGGCCCTGCCCTCGAAAAACTGGTCCAGAAGCTCCCAGGCGAGCATTTCACCTTGTTCACCGAGGTCGACGGCAGTTTTCCAAACCACCACCCCGACCCGACGGTCGAGGACAACCTTACCGCACTCAAGGAGCTGGTGATCGCGCAGGGTCTCGACTTCGGCATCGCCTTCGACGGCGACGGCGACCGGATCGGCGCGGTCGACGGCCGCGGCCGGGTGATCTGGGGCGACCAGCTGATGATGATCCTCGCAGGGCCGGTGCTCAACGAATGCCCGGGCGCGGTCATCATCGCCGACGTCAAGGCCAGCCAGACCCTGTTCGACCGCATCGCCGACCTCGGCGGGCAGCCCTTGATGTGGAAAACCGGCCACAGCCTGATCAAGTCGAAGATGAAGGAGACCGGCGCGCCGCTGGCCGGCGAGATGAGCGGCCACATCTTCTTCAAGCACCGCTGGTACGGCTTCGACGACGCGCTCTATGCCGCCGTCCGCCTGATCGAGGCGATCGCCCGCTCGGGCGAATCCCTCAGCGCCTTGGTCGACTCCATGCCGCACACGGTGGCGACTCCGGAGATGCGCTTCGAGGTCGAGCCTTCGCGCAAGTTTGCCATCGTCAGCGAGGTGCTGGGCCGCCTGCGCGCGGAAGGCCTCAAGGTCGACTCAACCGACGGTGCGCGGGTCATGACCGGCGACGGCTGGTGGCTGCTGCGCGCCTCGAACACGCAGGACGTGCTGGTGGCGCGCGCTGAAGCCAGGGAAGAAGCCGGCCTTGCTCGCCTGATCTCCGAAATCGACCAGCAGCTGGCGCTGTCAGGCGCGGCGCGGAGCGAAGCCGGGTATTGATTCCGGGCTTGCTACTGGTTTCTGCCCCAGCCGGTGATTGCGTAGCGGGCGACGGGAGCGGTCGCCGTCACTTCCGAGACACTATGCCATTGCGGGACGGACAGGAGGTTGAGCGTGTTGAAGCGTGGCCTCAGCGCCAGCTCGATATCCCGCTCGTCGTCGAAGAAATTAAGATAGCCGCCCCATTGCGGCCGCCATTCCTTCGCGGTCAGGTTCAGCACGTAGGCGACGCGGCGGCCGCGGGCGGGTTCCTCGTCGGTGTGCGGCCAAAGGAAATTGCCCTTGGCATACAAGGTGGCCTGGCCGTCGGCTTTGACGATATCGCCCATCCCAGTCACGTCACGAAGCAGCGACAGGAAGGGTGCGGAATTCAGGTCTTCCAGCAGCCGATCATGGCTCGAACCTGGATTCCACCCCTCGAGATAGGCCGTGACCAGCGGGTAGCTGTGATAGAGGAACGCATAGCCCGCCTCCCCCTCGCCCGCCGCAGATAGTCTCTCGGCAATGCCTTGCCGATCGGCTGGGGCCAGCTTCCGCAGCTCGTCAGGGCGGATTAGATGCGGCCCGTCCGATCCCGCCTGCCAGGCCAGGCACCAGGGCGTCCGCGTTGCCAGGATCGACAATATCCGGCTGGCGCTGTCGGAGCTCAGGACATCGCGGATTTGCAGCCGACCGGTGGAGATGAATTCGGCGTGGAGTGCTTTTCGATCCAGTTGCGGGTTGAGATCGAGCAGCACCGCCGGACCTACCCTTCCCTCGGAAGCGCATATTCCTGCCGCTTCGTCCAATAGGCGTTGCCGTCGAAAACATAGATTTTGTCGTCGATCCCGTAACGCGACCGATAGTCGACGACCGCCCCCTTGCATCCATCGAGGTGCCAGTCGTCGATAATGACGACGCCCCCCTTGGACAGCAGCGGATAGAGATACTCCAGCGAGGTTTCGACGCTATCGTAAGAGTCGGAATCCAGCCGGATCAGCGAGAAGCGCTCGCCGGCCAACGTCTTGAGGCTGTCCGCGAAGAAGCCCTGGACGAAGACGATCCGCTCGTCGAGCAGGCCGAAGCGGGCGATATTTTGCCTGACCTCGTCGAGTGGCGCGACCCAGCGGTCCTTCCACAGGTCGACGGGATCGTTGCGGCCGCGCTCGTTCCGTGGAATGCCGGCGAAGGAATCAGCGGCGAAGACCCTGCGGTTCGCCATTCCATAGGCATCGATCAGCGCTCGCATCAGGATCACGGCGCCGCCACGCCAGATGCCGGCTTCGATGAAATCCCCGGGCACGCCCCGCTGGTCGAGCGCGACGGCGATCTTCTCGATGAGGTCGAGCTGGCCCTTGGTCAGCAGGCTGAGCGGCCGGGCCAGAGGGTCGATCTTCCAGGCCGCCTGCCGCAAATCGTAATGGGTGACGCAGCGGAAATCCTCGAACGCGCGGTCGCCGCCGAGATAGGCGTAGTTGGTCACGGACCTTTTTATGAGGTCGAGATAAGCCTCGCGGCTTGCAGTCACGGACGCCGTCCGCATCAGGCAACTCTCTGAAATACAACCAAGAGGGGAGGCCTCGCGGCAAGCCAAGCCACTGGGGCTCGCGAAGATCAAACCAGCCTTCGATTAACGGGCAATAGGGTCGACGGACGCGCGGGATTAGTCGTCCTCGTCCTCGTAGCCGACCAGGTTCAGCTCCCGCGCCTTGATCTGGTGCAACGTGCACCAGTGCATCAGCGCCTCCTCGCGGCCATGGGTGATCCACACCTCCCTGGGCGCGACCTCGCGGATGGTCTGGGTCAGCTCGTCCCAGTCGGCATGGTCGGAGATGACCAGAGGCAGCTCGACGTTGCGCTGGCGGGCGCGCTGGCGGATTCGCATCCAGCCCGATGCCATGGCGGTGATCGGCTCGGGCAGACGCCGCGACCAGCGGTCGTTGAGTGCACCGGGCGGGCTGAGGATGATCCGGCCGCGCAATTCGTCCTTGGGTGCGCCGGTGGCCAACCGTAGCTCACCGAGTGCCACGCCCAATTCCTCGTAGAGCCGGCACAATCGCTCCAGCGCGCCGTGGATATAGATCGGCTCCTCATGACCGCGCCCGCGCAGCTCCATGATCAGCCGCTGCGCCTTGCCGAGCGCATAAGCGCCGACCAGCACGCAGCGCTCCGGCTCGGCGTGCAGGCGGTGCAGCAGCCGGTCAACCTGGCTGCCCGTGTCGGGATGCTTGAACACCGGCAGGCCGAAGGTCGCCTCGGTGATGAAGATGTCGCAGGGCGTCACCACGAACGGCGCGCAGGTGGGATCCTCGCGTCGCTTGTAATCGCCCGAAACCACCACCCGTTCGCCGGCATGTTCGAGGACGATCTGCGCCGAGCCGAGCACATGGCCGGCGGGGACGAAGCTGATGTCGACCCCGCCGATCCGCGCCGCCTCGCCATAGGCCATCGTTTGGCCGTTCTGCTCCCCGTAGCGGGCACCCATGATGCTGAGCGTTTCTGCGGTCGCCCACACCTCGCCATGGCCGCCGCGGGCATGGTCGGCATGGCCGTGGGTGACCAGCGCGCGCGGCTTCGGCTGCGAAGGATCGATCCAGGCGTCCGCCGGCCGCACGTAAATGCCGTCGGGAAACGGCTCGATCCAGGAACCTAAGCGGGCCATTGCGGCATTATAGCCAATGACTCGCGGACCGGTTCCGCTTCGGGCATGGAGATGAAGTCATGGACTTGGGCGGAATCAACCTATTCTTCATGGAAGTGGTCGGTGCGATCATCCTCGTGGCCGTCATCTTCTGGGCAGTCATGCGCACCCGCAGCAAGGGCAAGGAAAGCAGCCCCGAGACGACCGAGCGCGCCACCCGCGAATTGTACGAGGAAGAAGAGCGCCGCCGCGAAGACGGGACCGACGCCAGCTGAGCGAGGCCGGACTTCCCCAAGTCGTCGAGCGTTGGTTCGCGGGCCGCGGATGGCAGCCGCGCCGCCACCAGCTCGGCATGCTCGAGCGCGCCCACGCCGGTCGAAGCGCCCTGCTGGTCGCGGCCACCGGCGCCGGCAAGACCCTCGCCGGTTTCCTGCCGACGATCTGCGACTTGGCGGACGATCCGGCCGAGGGTCTCCACACGCTCTACGTTTCGCCGCTGAAAGCTCTCGCAGTGGACGTCCAGCGCAACCTCCTCACTCCCATTGAGGAAATGGGCCTGCCCATCCGCGTCGAGACCCGCACCGGCGACACGCCGTCCGATCGCAAGGCCCGCCAGCGAATCCGCCCGCCGCAAATCCTGCTGACCACGCCCGAATCCCTCAGCCTCCTGCTCTCCTACCCCGACAGTCCGACGCTTTTCGCGGGCCTCAGGAACGTCATCGTCGACGAGATCCATGCATTCGCCCGCGAGAAGCGCGGCGACCTGCTCAGCCTCGCCCTCGCCCGCCTTCAGGCCCTCGCGCCGAACCTCCGCCGTGTCGGCCTTTCCGCCACTGTCGCCGACCCTGATTCCTATCGCGGCTGGCTCGCACCGCACGGCGACGAGACCCTCATCGACCTCGTCCTCGGCGAGCCGGGCGCCGATCCCGACCTCTCCATCCTCATTCCCGAGGACAAGGTCCCCTGGGGCGGGCACAGCGCCGTCTATGCCGCGCGCCAGGTCATCGACCTCATCAAGCGCCACCGCACCACGCTCGTCTTCACCAACACCCGCAGCTTGTGCGAGCTGACCTTCCAGGAATTGTGGAACGTCAATGACGAGGCGCTGCCGATCGGCATCCACCACGGCAGCCTCGACATCGCCGCCCGCCGCAAGGTCGAGGCGGCCATGGCGGACGGGAGGCTGCGCGCCCTGGTTGCCACCTCCAGCCTCGACCTCGGCATCGACTGGGGCGATGTCGACCTCGTCGTCCAGATGGGCGCGCCCAAGGGCTCATCGCGCCTTCTGCAGCGCATCGGCCGCGCCAACCACCGCCTCGACGAGCCGTCGCGAGGCTTGGTCGTCCCCGGCAACCGCTTCGAATATCTCGAGGCCCGCGCCGCCCTCGATGCCATCGACGAGCGCGAGCTCGACCCCGAGAATTTCCGCCTAGGCACGCTCGACGTCCTCGCCCAGCACATCCTCGCCATCGCCTGCGCAGGACCGTTCGCGGAAGGCGAGCTGCTCGCCGAAATCCAGTCGGCCGCGCCCTATGCCGGCACCACGCCCGAGCGCTTCGCCGAAGTCCTCAACTACATCGCCACCGGCGGCTATGCGCTCAAGGCCTATGACAAGTTCCGGCGGCTGGTGCCCGACGGCCCCGGCCGCTGGCGCATCACCCGCCCCGCCGTCGCCGCCCAGCATCGCCTCAATGCCGGGGTGATCGTCGAGCAGCCGTTGATGGACGTGCGCTTCCGCGGTGGCAGCCGGATCGGCCGAATCGAGGAGGGCTTCGCCTCCACCCTGACGCCGGGCGACCATATCTTCTTCGCCGGGCTGAGCCTCGAAATCCTGTCGCTGAAAGACACCGACATCATCGTCCAGGCGTCGTCGAAACAGGCGCGGCTCGTCACCTACGGCGGCCAGC
>DATFEO010000037.1:0-7676 GCA_035250985.1 Sphingomicrobium sp.
CAGTGTGACCTTTGTGACCTTTGGCCCGCGGGATGGCCGCTACCCCACCACCTTCCACATCTTCATCGGGTTCTTCGGGCCGAGGTCGATCGGCTGCAGCCAGGCCGGGACCTGACCTTTTTCCAGCTGCGCGTAGAAGCCCTTGGGCGCTTCGGCCCGGAACACGGTCGACTGGCTCATCATCGGGCAGATCAGAAGATAGTCAGACCTGTACTTGGCGATGATCGCGCGCGCCTGGTCGGCCGAGCCGCGGAAGGCGTGCATCATGTCGAGGATCTGCTCCTCGTTGCGGTGATATGGACCGATGATCGAGCGGTGATGCGTGACCGTGATGAGCCGCGGGGCGAGGTCGCCGAAGGTGAAGACCATGCCCTGCGGCTGCAGGGCGACCGGCCTCATCGCCCACAGCGACGGGCAATTGGTGTTGGCATTGGCGATCGCAATCTCGCGGCTCGTCCGCTGCTTCTGTGGAACATTGTCGAGCACGAGAGGCCCGGCGGCGCCGAGGCCGGCCAGGACGACCAGGGTCGTGCCGAAGACGCGAACCAACGTGTTGTTGGAGGCAAAGGCGCGCGGCGCCAGGATCCAGACCAGCGCCACCGCGCCCGGAATGCCAAGCATCTGTGCCGCCGGCCCGGTCCGCGTCTGCCAGAACAACAAGAGGAGGGCGGCGACGGCCGGGAACATGACTCCGGCAATGCGCCACAGGCGCTCCGCTTCCTTGCGCGCCGTCCAGGCCAGCACGCCCCAGCCGATGACCCCCGCGGCGGCCAGGCCGAGCACCTGCGTCGCCGTGCGCCAGCCGTGCCGGTAGATCGGCCGCGCCTCGCGGACATGGCTGAGCCAAAGGTCGTAGAGTTCGGGCGACACGCCTTCCAGGCGCGACAGGCACTGCGGCCAGGCGATCGCATGGAAGCCGGCGACGATCGCGCCCGCAGCAGCGGCAGCGCCCAGCCGCCACTGCCATTTGGCCGGCGACCAGGCGGCGAGGCCGAGCAGCAAGGCACCTCCCAGCATGGCATCCGAGAGCCAGACGGGGGACAGGGCGTCGCAATTCGCGGCTCGGTTGGCGTAGGAGGCGAAGAGGAGAAAGCCGAGGCCGGTCCCGCCGGCCAGCGTCACCGCATAGGTCGCCAGCCGCCGCCGCTCGTCCGGGTCGCGGATCCAGAACAGCACTATGGTGACGCCGGCGAGCCCGAGGTAAATCAGCATCTCCAGCCCGATGCTGAGCGACAATGCAGTGGCGATGCCCACGGTCGCGCCGCCGCGCGCCCGCCTTGGGTCGGCGATCCCTGCCGCGCCAAGTGCCAGCAGCGCCAGCTGCCAACCATGGTGGTCGATCCTGGTTGGCTGGAACATGCCCATGGTCGAGGTTGCGAAGAACAGGCAGAGGATCGCCAGCGGCCAGGCGGCCGGCGCCACCAGCCGGCGGACGATGAGCGCCAGCGACACCAGCAGCAGCAGCAGGGGGATGAGCGGCGCCAGCGCGACCGCCATCTGTTCTGCATGCGGGCCGGTCATGAACAGCCGGCCGAGCAGGATCAGTCCGGCGATCGGCAGGTCGACCAGCCGCGACCAGTGGATGTTGGCGCCCTCCGGCCAGTTCATCTTGTATTGGCGAAGGTCATACCAATCCTGCCCGGCAAGCAGGGCGCGCACCTGGCTGATGCGCATATTGTCGTCGGTGTCGCTGAGGACGAAGCCGCTGACATAGTTCCAGCGTGCATAGATCAGCCACGCGCCGAACAGCGCCCAGGCGAGGACGGCGAGCAGTCGCCAGCGCCGGTCGATGAAGGAAGCTACGCGATCGAACACCTGCCCACCCTTGCGTCCCGTGGAATTGCGCGCTCTAGCTGGTTAGCCATAAACGGCAAATGATTGACCAGTCGCGAAGAGCCGCATTGCCTCCCCTCGATCCCGAACAGCGCACCATCGCCGGCCAGCTATTCCGCTTCGTGATCAGCGGCGGGCTGGTGACCGCGCTCGGAGTCGCCGTCTACGCTTTGGTCGCACTGGCACTGAGATGGCATCCGCAGCTCGGCAACTTGCTCGCTTACCTGACCGCCGCCGGCACCGGCTATGTGCTGCACAGCCGCTGGAGCTTTCGCGGCCACGGCAAGCGCGGCAACCTGGCGCGGACCGGTTCGCGCTTCCTGATCGTCTCGCTGATCAGCCTCGGCCTTAACAGCTTTTGGGTGTGGCTGCTGACCGAGCCGCTGGCGCTTAGCCCGGCCTGGCCGATCCTGCCGATGCTGTTCGTGACGCCGCTCGTGACCTTCACGCTCAACCGGCAATGGGTCTTCGCCTGATGGAGCGGCGAATTTACGACCGCATGGCCGAGCTGGCCGACGTACATTGGTGGTATGTCGCGCGGCGCAGGATCCTGGCCGAGCTGATCCGCCGCGAAGTGCGGCCGCCGGCCAAGGCACGCATCCTGGAGATCGGCTGCGGCACCGGGCACAATCTCGGCATGCTTGGCCGTTTCGGAACAGTTGACGGGCTGGAGGTCGACGACGAGGCGCGGGCGCTGACTGAAAAGCGCCATCGCAAGGCGATCCTCTCTGCGCCGCTGCCCGGACTGGCGGGCGTGCGCCGCCGGGCTTACGACCTCATCGCCGCGCTCGATGTCGTCGAGCATGTCGACGACGATGCCGCCGCGCTGGCCGCCATCGCCGAGCGGCTGAGGTCCGGCGGCAAGCTCATCATGACCGTCCCGGCCCACCAATGGATGTGGTCGGCCCACGATGCCGCCAACCACCACAAGCGCCGCTATTCCAAAGGCCGCCTGAAGGCACTGATCGACGCCTCGCCGCTGAAGCTCGAGAAGATCGGCTATTTCAACAGCCTGCTGTTCCCGCTCGCGGTCGCCGCCCGCGGGCTGGGCAGGCTGACCGGGCAGGACGACAGCGACGACAAACTGCCGCCGAAGCCGGTCAATGCACTGTTCGAGAAGATTTTCGAGCTGGAGCGCTACGCGGTCGGGCGCTTGCCCTTGCCGCCCGGCTTGTCGCTCTTTGCGATTGCGTCGGTGCGCTGACCCAGCCGCGCCGGTGGCCGGTCAGCCGCCCGGCCCGCAATCTCCTGGACAATGTACAAGGGCCGCTGCTTCGCCTGGCTGTAAAGCCGGCCGATATATTCGCCCATCATGCCGAGCACGAACATCTGCACGGCGCCGAGGACGACAACCACCAGCATCAGCGACGTCCAGCCCGGGATGCTGCGCCCCGCTGCCCAGGCGAACAGGATGTAAATAACGATGATGACCGAGCCCGCGGCGAGCCACAGGCCGGCGTGGCTGGCGAGCTTCAGAGGGGCCGAAGAGAAACCGGTCAGCGCGTCCAGCGCGAAGCGGATCATCTTGCTGAGGGGATATTTAGTCTCACCAGCGAAGCGCTCATCGCGCTCGTAAACGAACGGCACCTGGCGGAAGCCGATCCAGGCCACCATGCCACGAATGAAGCGCGACTGTTCCGGCATCGATAAGAGCACGTTCAGGGCGCGCCGGCTCATCAGCCGGAAGTCGCCGGCGTCGAGTGGGATGTCGACGTCTGTCGCGCGCGCCAGCATGCGGTAGAAGGCATGTGCGGTGGCCCGTTTGAAACGGGTTTCGCCCGCCCGGCTTGAGCGTACGCCGTATACGACGTCGGCTTCCTCCAGGCGCATCGTCTCAAGCATGTCCCCAAGCAGCTCGGGCGGGTCCTGCAGGTCGGCGTCGATGATCAGGATCTTGTCGCCCCGGCACAGGTCGAGCCCGGCGGTAAGCGCCAGCTGGTGGCCGTGGTTGCGCGACAGATTGACCGCGACGAGATACGGATCGGCGTCCGCCAGCTCGCGCATCATCGGCCAGGTGCTGTCGCCCGAGCCGTCGTTGACCAGCACCAGCTCGTAATCCTTGCCGACGGCTGCGCGAGCCGCCTTGGTCAGGCGATCGTGCAGGGCGGCAAGGCATTCCTGCTCATTGTAGCAGGGCACGACGATCGAAAGCGCGGTCATCAATTCCTTCCCCGCCACGCGGCATGGGCAGCAGCAGGCGACGTAGCATAAAGCAGGCTGTCCCGGCCGCGCCAGACAGGAACCCAGCCTTCGGTCAGGGCCGGGTCGTGCGCGGGCGTGTCGATCAGCCAGACATAATCGAAGACGTCGTCGGGAATCGCGGCCAATGCCTGGTCGACGGTCCTCAGGTTGCGCGCGCAGTTCGGGCTACGGACCATTTGCGAGGGATCGGCCATGAAAGGGCCCGCCGCGCGAAACCGGACCTTCAAGAGGTTGGCGCCGTCGATCGCCCATTGGTCGTTGGAAAAGGCCTGGCGACGAACGATCGCCATCGCCCCGAGATGGCTGTTGCGGGGCAATCCCCAACGGTCATCGCAACGTGCGCCGGTCAAGTGGACCACGGCCGCGCCCATCGGGACATGGTCGAGCGCGCGCAATGTCGCAGCCTGTTCATTCGTCGCCATCGCCAAGCTCGCCGTCGTGCCGGTGAGGCGCACCAGGAAAAGCAGGAGGGCGATTGCCGCCAACTTGCCGGCCAGAGGCAGGTCCGTGGTGCCTTTGAAGCGGATCGCCAGCAGGGCAATCGCCATCGTGTAGGGAACGATCCGCATGTCCGCATACGCCGACCCGAAGATGGTCCATGGCAATAGAACGAAGGCCGTTGCCAGGACGAGTGCGGAAAAGGCGAGGTTGCGCGAGATCTCAAGGCGGCGGTGGATGAGGGCAAAGAGGAGGACGATTCCGAGCAGCGCCACCGTGCCGATGTCGAAGATTTCCCATCGGTCGCGCAGCGCCGAGTAGATCCATTCCCATTTCAGCTCCCAGTTAAACCAGCCGAAGGTCCGCTGGCTTGCGGCCCCGCTCCGCCACATGGCCATGAACAGCACCGGGAGAAGCATGACCGAGGCATGCAGCGCCGCCAGCCAGCCGGCTCGGAACCACCCCGCACCCCGGTCGTGCTGGCGGACCGCATCGGCCGAAAAGCAAAGCAGTCCGAGCGTCCCCCACCCGAATGCATGGGTGAAGAAGATGATGACCGAGATCGGCACGAACAGGATCGCGCGCAGTTGATCGCGGTTGCGCTCGCCAAGATGCAGCCACAAGCCAAAGGCGAGCATAGCCAGCGCCATCGACAGGGTGAAATTGGCGAAACCGAACTGGAAGGGAAAGCTGAATGCGAATGGCAATGCGAAAAGGGCTGTTGGCGGCAGGTGATGATGAACCTCGCGACCAACCCATAGAAAGCCCGCAACCGTCAGTGGGGGAATTGCCAAGACGATCAACTTGACCGCCAGCTCCAATCCGAACAGGGGCCGCAAAGGGATGACCAGCAGGTCGACACCCAAGTTGCCGATCACGGCCCAATCGAAGTCGTAATAGCGGCCCAGCCAGGGCGACTGCCCGAGGTCGAGCTGGACCCGATAGCGGCCCATATGACCGAGCAAGTCGACTAGCGGCGGCACGTCCGGATAAATGAGGGGCAAGGCGGCGAGCAGGATTAGAATCGCTACGAACCAGCGGCGCTCCCACCATTGGCGCGGACCGGTCGCCGCTCCGCCGGGATGTTGGGCGAGGACTGTCATGAGCTGGCGATGCGCCGGTGCATCGCGCGCCCATTCCCGCCCTCAGATGGAATATCAAGGGAAGATTGCTGCGCTCAGGCGAGCGCGGCGGCCGGTCTCGCCTGCGGCGACTGACGATCCAGGGCATCCGCAATCCGACCGCACAGGACCCAGATGGCAAAGGTCAAGGCGACCGAAACCAGTCCATCGAGCGCATAATGCCAGCCAAGATGGAATGACCCGACCCAGATCACCGTCGCATAAGCGGCGACAAACCAGCCCATGCCGCGGTGGAGCTGGAAGGCGGCAAGCGCGAACAAGGCGGCGAGCCCGCAATGGACCGAGGGCATGGCGGAAATACCCCCGCCAATGATGAGCTTGTCGGCGCCGTGCAGCCGCACCAGCATCTCCTGGTTGTTCAGGGACGTCATCACCACGCCGGTTTCGCTTTGCGCCGAGGCGAGCCGCTGAAGCAGCTCATGGAAGCTGGCGTGGGTGCCGACATAGGTCTCGTAGAAGCATGGGCCCGCCGAGGGCATGAGGAAGGCCAATATGCTGCCGATCCCGATCCAGACGCCGATGTAGCTCAGCATGTATTGGGTGCGCAGGCGGTAGGTTGAGCGGGGCATCCAGGCGCAGGCGATGAGGCCGAGCGACATCGGCACGAACCAGCCGTGATAGGCGCGATCGATCAATGTCGTCATTTCCTCCGATCCCAGGAGCGCGTGTGACACCCGCCAGGGGTCGACGCCGAGGAACAGGGCCTTATCGGCGGCCGCCAGCATCGGGTCCCAGCTAAATCCGGCCAAGGGCAGGATCATCTGCTTGAACGCGTTGAAAGAGGCGAGAAGGGTGGCGAACAGGAGGGGTGGCCAGACCAGCGAAACGAAGCGATCCCGTTGCCAGCGGTCGCGGACGATCGTGACGAAAAACCTGGCCAGGAACGGCTCTCCGCCACTCCGCCGTCCATGCTGAACCATGAGCGCCAGCACACCGAAGGCGCCCACGAAGATCCACAAGGCGAATGAGGTACGGATATAGAAAGCGAGCAGGCGGGCGAACATGCCCGGATCGACGCGGCCGCTGGCGAGCACCAGGGCCATGTAGGCAGCGACGATGGCCGCACCCAGTCCGGCTCCCTTGATCTCGCGGATGTTGAGCATCGCCGGCGCCACTCCCCCTCGGGTTCATAAACCCGCAACGGCGCTAGCGAAATAAGGTTAATGATATCTTGAGTCAGCCCCGGTCGCGCCGCGCGAGAAGACGCAGCCGCAGCGCGTTGAGTTTGATGAACCCCTCGGCATCGCGCTGGTCATAGGCGCCGGCATCGTCCTCGAAGGTCACCACTTTCTCGCTGTAAAGGCTTTGCGGCGATCTGCGGCCGGTGACATGGACGCCGCCCTTGAAGAGCTTCAGCCGCACCGTTCCCTCAACTTTCGCCTGGCTGTGATCGACCAGCGCCTGCAGCATCTCGCGCTCGGGCGAGAACCAGAAGCCGTTGTAGATGAGCTCGGCGTAGCGCGGCATCAGCTCGTCCTTGAGGTGCATGGCGCCACGATCGAGGGTGAGCTGCTCGATCGCGCGGTGCGCGGCGTGGTAAATGGTTCCGCCCGGAGTTTCGTACATGCCGCGGCTCTTCATGCCGACGAAGCGGTTCTCGACCAGGTCGAGGTGGCCGATGCCATGCTTGGCGCCGAGTTCGTTCAGCCGGGCCAGCAAGGCGGCGGGCGACAATGCCTCGCGGTTGACCGCTACCCCGTCGCCGGCCTTGAAGTCGATGGTGATTTCTTCCGGCGCATCGGGCGTCGCGGCCAGGTCATCGGTGCGTGAATAGACATAGTCCGGCACTTCTTCCCAAGGATCCTCGAGGACCTTGCCCTCGGACGAGGTGTGGAGGAGGTTGGCGTCGGTCGAGAACGGGCTTTCGCCGCGCTTGTCTTTCGGGACCGGGATTTGGTTCTTCTCGGCAAAGTCGATCAGCGCGGTGCGGCTGTTCAAATCCCACTCGCGCCAGGGGGCGATGACCTTGATGTCGGGATCGAGCGCATAATAGCCGAGCTCGAAGCGGACTTGGTCATTGCCCTTGCCGGTGGCGCCATGGGCGACAGCATCAGCGCCGAC
>DATFEO010000046.1:0-4471 GCA_035250985.1 Sphingomicrobium sp.
CTGCTGCGCGAGGTCGGTCTCCCCGAGAGCGTCGCCGGCCGGTTGCCGCGCACGCTCAGCGGCGGCCAGCGCCAGCGCGTCGGCCTCGCCCGCGCCCTCGCCGTGAAGCCGCTGTTCATCGTGCTCGACGAACCCGTCGCGGCGCTCGACGTCTCGATCCAGGCCCAGATCCTCAACCTGCTGAAGGACCTGAAGGACCACGCCGGCGTCGGCATGCTGCTGGTCGCGCACGAGCTCTCCGTCGTGCGCCACATGTCCGACCGCGTCGCCGTCATGTATCTCGGCCGCATCGTCGAGATCGGCGCCACGAGCGCGATCTTCGAGCGGCCGCACCATCCCTACACCCAAAGCCTGCTGAAGGCCGTGCCGCGCCTGATCCCCGAGCGCCGCCACCGCGCCGCCGTCCTCAAGGGCGATATTCCCAGCCCGCTCGCCATCCCCGGCGGCTGCCGCTTCCACCCGCGCTGCCCGAAGGCGCAGGACCTCTGCCGCCGCCTCGACCCGCCGGTGGCGACGATCGCCCCGGGCCACGTCGCCGCCTGCCACTTTCCCGGCTGAGGTCGCGGATTCAATCGTATATGCAGCCGCATCTGCGGGATTGCCAAATATTGCCAACTTCTGTAAGATCAGGCATTCGCTCCTTATGGATAACGACCATGCCGACCCGGAACATCAATCTGACGGAACGCCTGGACGACTTCGTCGAAGTCAATGTGTCATCGGGCCGCTACCAGAACGCCAGCGAGGTCGTGCGCGAAGGCCTACGCCTTCTCGAGCAGCGCCAGCAAGAAGACAAGCTGAAGCTGACGCAGCTGCGCAAGGCCGTGCGCGTTGGCGAAGAAGCGCTCGGTCGCGGCGAATATCGAGACGTGGATTCGCCGGAGGTCGCCGGCTATTTGGCTGGCCTCGGGGCCACGGCTCGCGAGCGTCGCCGTCCCTGATCCGTGGCGCGGCTCCGGCTCACTGCTCCTGCCGAGACCGATATCGCGGGGCTGCTGGACTGGAGCCAAGAGCGATTTGGTGCCATGGCTCGGCGCCGTTACGAAGCCTTGCTTGAAGCTGCACTTCGCGATCTTGCGGAAGATCCACTCCGCGCGGGAAGCCGGGAGGAGCGGACTCTTGGTGCGGGCACGCGGGTCTACCATCTGCGACACAGCCGCGAACGGGCGCGGGCAATCGAACGAACCGTTCAATCGCCTCGCCACATCCTTGTTTACCGCATCGCGTCGGTACAGCTTGTCGTGATCCTCCGCGTCTTGCACGATTCCATGGATTTCGTCCGGCACGTGCCGGAGGATGACGGAGACGGCTGAGAGAGGTCGCTGCTGATCGCGGTCATCTGAGCTGGAGAGGTCTTCCACTTTCCCGGCTGAGGCGGCTTCGTCAAAGCCGCAGTTTACTCAGCCAGCGTATCCTTGAAGATGCGCCCGTCCTTCATGATGACCTTGAAGTTCCGGCCGGGGTCGGCGACGAGGTCGAGGTTCTCCAGGGGATTGCCGTCGACGAGAATGAGGTCGGCCAGTGCGCCTTCCTCGACGACGCCGAGCTTGCCGGGATAGGGATTGATGAAGCCCGAGAGCGCCAGCAGTTCGCCGGTGTTGGCGGTCGCCTGCCGCAGCGCTTCGGCAGGAGTCATCCATCGGGCCAGCATGGCGAGATAGCTTCCCTGGCGGCTGGCCGCTCTGGGATCGAAAAGAACGTCGGCGCCGAAGACCGTCTTGATGTTGTGTTTCTTGGCCATCTCGTAGGCCCTTTCCGTCCCGGCAAAGACCTGCAGCGCCTTCTGCTGAGAGATCGGGCTCATGCGTGCGAACACATCTTCGTCGTAAGTCAGGGGCTGGAGGCTCCACCAGATCCCCTTCTCCGCCATCAGTTGCGCGGTCGCATCGTCGATCAGCTGGGCGTGATCGATGCACTTGACGCCGGCTGCGATCGCCCGGCGCACGGCCTGCGACGTGTAGGCATGGGCCGTCACATAGGTCCCCCAGTCTGCGGCCGCCTCGACCGCGGCGCGCATCTCGGCCTCGGTGAATTGCAGGGATTCGATCGGGTTGTGCTGAGAGCTGACGCCGCCGCCGGCCATGAGCTTGATCTGGCTGGCGCCGTTCCGCAGCTGCTCGCGGACGCGCAGGCGGACTTCGTCGGGACTGTCGGCAATGGCGGCCATGCCCTCGCGCTCGGTGTAGCTGAGGGGGCCGCCCGGCTGCCGCGGCAGTTCGAAGAGGAAGCGGAAATCGCCGTGGCCCGATGTCTGCGAGATGAAAGCGCCCGACGGATAGATGCGGGGACCGGGCACGATACCTTCGTCGATCGCCCGCTTCAATCCGAAGACCGGTCCGCCCAGGTCGCGGATCGTCGTGAAACCGCGCATCAATGTCGCTTCGGCTTCCTGCGCCGCCCGATGATGGAGATAGGAAGGTTCGGCGGTCATGAGAACGGGCTGCGGCGTGCTGGCCATGAAGACGTGCCAATGGGCATCGATGAGGCCCGGCATGAGGACGCGGCCGCCGCCGGCGATCGTTCGAACACCCTCCCCGGCGTCGATCGGGTCGACGGATATGCGCTCGATCGTGTTTCCGCGGACGAGCACGTTGGATGGCGGCGAAAGTTCGGGCGCCTTGCCGTCGAAGACCCGCACATTCTGGAACAGGGTCGCACCGTCCGGCGCCATGGGGGTAACCGGCTCCAGGCCCGGCACGTCAATGTCGTAGTCCTGCGCCGATGCCGGACCGCCGAAACCCACGAGCATCACGGAAAGGAAGGCGAACCGGCCAAATGTGCGAGAAATTTTTCTCATGGTCATCGCGTCAGAGCTCCCTCGATCTTCGTCCCTCGGTTCAAGCAGCCAAGCACAACATTCACACATCTACCAGTCGCCAATCTAAAGCAACTCCCCTCGCCTTGCCGGCAGAGCAATCAGGAGCCGCGGAGCGCGTCTCGAAGAAAGTAAGATTCACCACAGAGGGCACAGAGGTCGCAGAGAGAAGCGGATGCCGCTGGCCGACATGGGTGCCCGCCGAAATCAGTCTCCACGCCTTCGGCGGGCTAGCATCTGCGTTCATCTTACCGGCGTTCACCCGCCTTCGCGAAGCCCGCTACGGCGGGCGAAGGAAGGCCTGCGTTCCCGTCTTCTCTGTGACCTCTGTGCGCTCTGTGGTGAATCTTCCTTTCTGGCCGCGCCTCGTCTGCGCCCCAAAACAAACCGCGCCCGCCGGGTTTCCGACAGGCCTTGCCTCTCCGCAATCTCCCTGCTCACATGCCGCCGACGACAACCCGGAGACGCCCATGTGCGACAGTTTCGTAGCCCTGCCGAGTGCCACCGCCACGAAGACCACCCTCGCAGCCAAGAATGCCGACTGCGAGATCAACGAGGCGCAGGCGGTGTTGCGACTGCCGCGGCGTATGTATCCGGACGGCGCCATGGTGCGGACCAGCCACGTCGTCATCCCGCAGGCGCGCGAGACGCACGAGATCATCATCGACAAGTCCTACTGGACCTGGGGCGGCGAGATCGGGGTCAACGAGCATGGCCTCGCCGTCGGCAACGAGGCGATCTTCAGCAACGTCGAGGAGACGGGCGACGGCCTCATCACCGGCGACCTGCTGCGCCTCATGCTCGAGCGCGCCAAGACCTGCGAGGAGGCGCTGCAGGTCTTCGACGAGGTGCTGGCGGCCCACGGCCAGGGCGGCAACTGCGAGCTGCGCGGCAACTCGCATTTCGATTCGAGCTACCTGGTGTCGGACAAGACATCGGCTTACGTCATCGAATCCGCCGGCCGTGAGTGGGTGGCGCGCAAGGTGGAAGGCGTCGGCGCGATCTCCAATGCCCTCACCATCGGCCAGGATTGGGAGCGCTGTTCGATCCCGCAGAACGGCGGCGGCCGCACGGATTTCGGCGCCGCCTATGCCAATGCCAGCAAGGCGGCGAGCGGGATCGCGCGGCAGAAAGTCGCCTTCGAGTGGTTGAAGCAGCACGAGGGAAAAATCGGCTTGCGCACAATGGCCGACCTGCTGCGCCAGCACCCCGAAGCCTACGACCCCGCCGAGGGCGAGATCTGCACCAACATCTGCATGCATGCCGGGCCGCATCCCGACCGCGTCTGGCAGGCCTGCGGCGCCATGATCATGGAGGCCGCGCCCGAAGGCGCCATGGCCTGGGTCACCGCCACCTCCGGCACCTGCCTCTCCGTCTTCAAGCCGGCCTTCTTCGGCGTGCCGCTGCCCGAGACCGGCCCGCTGCCGCGCGAGATCTACACCGACGGCTCGCTCTGGTGGAAGCACGAGCATCTGCACCGCCGGGCGATGGCCGCCTTCCACACCCTCGGCGCCGACATCCGCGGCAGCTTCGAGGCGCTGGAGGACGGCTTCTTCGCCGAGGGCTGCAAGCTGATCGCCGCGCCGGCAAGGCAGAAGAGCGAGTTCATGGCGGAATGCTGGGGCCGCGCCTGGGAGGCGACCGAACAGTGGATCG
>DATFEO010000103.1:0-2036 GCA_035250985.1 Sphingomicrobium sp.
CTGGGATTATCGCCGGAACCGGTGGCAGCGCGACGCGGGGCTCCGGCTCGATCATATGCTGCTCAGCCGCAAGCTGTCCCGCAAGCTCATTGGCGCCGGCATCGACCGCGAGGTTCGCGGCATGGAGGGCGCGAGCGACCATGCGCCGGTTTGGATCACGTTGCGCGATTGAGCTGGCTATATAGCGGGAACGAAGCTGCCGCATCATCCGCAGCTCTCATCCGGATCACACCCGGTCCGGCAGGTGGATGGATGCGGCGACCGCGAACGTCCAAGGTAACCAACACGAAGCAGAACCGCATGAAAATCAGCGCACGCAATCGCCTCAAGGGCAAGATCGTCGAAGTGATCAAGGGCGCTACCACCGCCCACGTTCGTATCGACGTCGGCGGCTCGATCGTGACTGCTGCAATCACCAACGAGTCGGTCGACGAGTTGGGTCTAAAGGTCGGCGGCGAGGCCTATGCGGTCATCAAGGCTTCGGACGTCATGGTCGGGATTGACTGACAATTCTCAGGAGGGGCGCGTGGGTCTTCCGTCGCGCCCACCCAAATCTTGATCGATCACGCCTTCTGGCAATTATGTGGGCCGCTGTCGCCGGTCTCGAAGTCGCCGCGCTGCGGCGGCGCGATCGGCTTGAACGGGGTCCGGTCGGGCTTCAGGTCAATAAGGGGCGTGCCGTCGAGGCAATCGAGACCGCGGACAAGCAGCGTTGAGCCTTCCACAGCTTCAAGCTTGACGATCGACGTGCCGATCGGATTGGGGCGCACGGGCGAGCGCGTCCCGGCCTCTTTTGCTTTGGTCCATCTCACCGGGTCGAGCGAGCATCTGGTCGCAATCGTGTGTCGCGAAGTGCCGCCAGCCCCCAGACGCCGCGGCTGTTGCACTGAGATACAAATCTCCGCAGATCGGAAACATCCGCGATACGTCGCGATGGTCCTCTGCCGCACATGTCAAGTGATCACTGCCTCGGGGGCATTGATCCAGTGCGGAGAGACGATGATGCTCCTCTTTGTTGTAGCCTATCTTGCAGGCGTACTGACGATCGTCAGTCCCTGTATCCTGCCGGTCCTGCCATTCGTGTTTGCCCGCGCCGGCCAGCCCTTTTCCACCAGCATACTGCCGATGTTGCTCGCCAAGATCGTAACCTTTGCGGGGATCGCCTCGCTTGCTGCGCTCGGCGGCAACTGGGCGGTACAGGCGAACGCGTTCGGCCGCTACGCCGCAATCGCGCTGCTGGCGGTATTCGGCGTAACACTGCTCTCAACGCGTGCCGCGGCTTTCGTGACTGGCCCGCTCGTGGCGCTGGGAAACCGGCTGTCGAGAAAGGCTGCGACCGGCGAGAAGGGCGGCGTCGGCGGCGCCATCCTGATCGGTGTTGCGACCGGATTGCTCTGGGCACCCTGCGCCGGACCGGTGCTCGGCCTGGTGTTGACCGGCGCGGCGCTGAACGGCGCGAATGTGCAGACGACGCTGCTGCTTGTTGCTTATGCCGCAGGTGCCGCGACCTCGCTGGCGCTCGCTGTCCTTGCCGGCGCACGCCTGTTCGCGGCGATGAAGCGCTTCCTCGGCATTGGCGACCGCATCCGCCAAGGTCTCGGCGTTGCGGTGCTGGCCGGCGTTGCGGCTATCGCCCTTGGGCTGGACACCGGCCTGCTGGCGCAACTTTCCTATGCGAGCACTTCGGGCTTCGAACAGTCGATCCTCGATCGCCTGCGCGGCAATGCGGCGCCTGCCGACGTCGCCAGCACCCGCATGACGCTTGCCGCTAAGGATACGAGGCAGGCGGCCTATCGCAGCGATCTCCCGGTCGAAGGACCGTTCCCGTCGCTCGACGGCGCCGTTCAGTGGCTGAATTCCAAGCCGTTGACCCCGGCCGAGCTTCGCGGCAAGGTCGTCCTTGTCGACTTCTGGACCTACTCCTGCATCAACTGCATCCGCACCATCCCCTATGTCCGGGCCTGGGCGGAGAAGTACCGGGATCAGGGCCTGGTCGTCATTGGTGTTCACGCGCCGGAATTTGCCTTTGAAAAGCA
>DATFEO010000137.1:0-3150 GCA_035250985.1 Sphingomicrobium sp.
ATCGACTGCGACAAGCTTTCCGCCGAGCGACTTCAGATAGGGCTCGAACTCATGGCGCTCATGGAGGCGGACGCCATTGCCGAGGTGGGCGCGGACGTCGTCGCCGATCTTCTCGCCCTCGACGAACAAGTCGGCAGTTCCATCGGCATTGACCAACGCAAAAGCGAGCGCGACCGGCGTGTGGGTGACGTCGGTGCCGCGAACGTTGAAGGTCCAGGCGATGCTGTCGAGCGCCGCCAGCACCGCCGCGTCGGCTCCTTCCTTGGCAAGCCAGTCGGCCATGTCGTGGCGCTTTTCGGCCGAGCCCTTGCCGGCATATTCGTCGGGCTGGACCGCCAGGCGCGCTTTGCTCGGTTCGGGCCGGTCGGCCCAGACCGCGTCGATCGGGTTACGCTTGACTGCGACCAGCTCTGCACCCTTTGCGGCGAGCGACTTGGTCGCTTGCTTCACCCATTCAGAGGTGTGCAACCAAGGGTCGTAGCCGATCCTGGCCCCGTTCGGCGCATTCTCCTGCAGCCATTTGGCGACGCTGGACTCAGGCACCGACTGGTAGCTCCATTCCGTCGGCGAGACCTGCTGGCGGACCTGGATGGTATAGCGGCCGTCGGTAAAGATCGCCGCTTCCTCCGGGAGGACGACTGCCGATCCGGCCGACCCCTTGAATCCGGTCAGCCATTCCAGGCGCTGGGCGTAGCTGCCGACATATTCGCTCATATGTTCGTCGGTCAGCGGGACGACGAAGCCGTCGAGTTGGTCGGCTTTCAGTTGTTCGCGCAGCGCCGCAAGGCGGTCGGCATAGGAGGACATGGCAATCTTTCGCTCAAACGCTAGAGAAGGGCGCCGATACCGTTCTTTCTTGCCTGCAGGAAGCCTTGATGTCCTTGCCTCAGCCCCCGGTCGCCGAGCGCCGCGAGCATAGTTTTACCCACCATGGCGTGACGATCGAGGATCCCTACGCCTGGCTGCGCGATCCGAAATATCCGCACGTCAGCGATGCCGATGTGCTCGACTACCTTAAGGACGAGAATGCCTATTTCCACGCCGCATTCGGCGAGCCGCACAAGGCGCTGATCGACTCTGTCTTCGAGGAGATGAAAGGGCGCATCAAGGAGGACCTGTCCAGCGTCCCGCTGCCCGACGGCGGTTTCGAATATTGGTGGGCATTCCAACCCGGCGCCCAGTACCGCCAATGGTTCCGGCGCAAATTGGACGCCAGCGGCGAGCAGATGATCTTCGATGAGGTCGCGGCCGCCGCCGGCCTCGATTATTTCCGCCTCGGCGCCATCGCCGTCTCGCCCGACCACAATTTGCTGGCCACTCTCGTCGACGACGACGGCTCGGAGCGCTTCAAGCTACGCATCCGCGACCTCGCCAGCGGACGCGACATCGAAACCATCAGCGAAGTGGCGATCGGACAGCCGGTCTGGACGAGCGACAGCAAGGCGATCGTCTTCACCGAAGTCAACGAGCATTGGCGGAGTGACAAGGCCAAGCTTCACCGCCTGGGCGACGACCCGGCGAACGCTCGAATCCTGTACGAGGAGACCGAGGACAAGGGCTTCTCCGTCCATGTCGACCGATCGCACGACCGCAGCCTGATCTTCATCTCCACCGGCGACAATACCTCGAACGAAACACGCTTCGTGCCGATCGACGATCCGGCGGGCGAGCAGGTGCTGATCGCCGGGCGGCGGCCGAACATCGAATATCACTGCGATGCCGCCCACGGCCGGCTGTGGATCGTCACAAACGACCAGCACATCAATTTCCGCCTGGTCTCGGCGGCGGTCGAGACGCCCGGGGACTGGCGCGAGGAGATCGCCGGGTCCGAGCGTACCTATTTGCGCGGCGCCACTGCCTACAAGCATCATCTGGCGCTGACGACGCGGGTCGACGGCCTGGATCAACTCGTGCTGCGCACCTACGCGGGCGAGGAGAAACGCCTGCCGTTTGCCGAGGCGGCTTACAGCGCCCATTTCGCCGGCAACCCCGACTTCGACCCGAAAAGCTACCGAATCGGCTACAGCTCGATGGTCACGCCGCAGACGGTCTATGACTATCATCCGGCCGAGGACCGGCTGGAAGTCCGCCGCGTCCTCGAGATCCCGTCGGGCTACGATCCCGGGCTTTACCTCACTGAGCGGCGGATGATCCGGGCGCGGGACGGCGCAGAGGTGCCGGTGTCGATTCTCAGGCGCAAGGACTTCGCGCTCGACGGCAGCGGCAAGCTCTTCCTCTACGGCTATGGCGCTTATGCCATCGCCATCCCGCCTAGCTTCTCGACCAACCGCTTCAGCCTGGTCGATCGCGGCTTCGCCTATGCCATTGCCCATGTCCGCGGCGGCGACGATCTGGGCCACGGCTGGTACCAGGACGGCAAGCTCGCCAAGCGCACCAATGCCTTCAACGATTTCGTCGACGTCGCCCGTGGCCTGATCAAACTCGGCTATGCCAAGGTAGGCGCCATTGCCGCCGAGGGACGCTCGGCCGGTGGCGAGCTGATGGGCGCTATCGTCAACCAGGCGTCCGAGCTGTGGGGCGCGATCATCGCTGGCGTCCCCTTCGTCGATGTCTTGAACACCATGCTCGACGACGAATTGCCGCTGACGCCCGGCGAGTGGCCCGAATGGGGCAATCCGATCACCGACAAGGCCGCATTCGACCTCATCCGCAGCTATTCGCCGTACGACAATGTCGAGGCCAAGCCCTACCCGCCGATGCTGATCATGGGCGGCCTCCATGACCCGCGCGTGACCTATTGGGAGCCGGCGAAATGGGCGGCGAGGCTGCGCGCGACCAAGACCGACGACAACCTCCTGCTGCTCAAGACCGAGATGGGCGCCGGCCATGGCGGCAAGTCGGGCCGCTGGGATGCGCTGCATGAGGATGCCGAGGCTTATGCCTTCGTACTGACGCAGATGGGGGCGGCTTAATCACCTCTCCCGCTTGCGGGAGAGGTCGACTCGCCGATAGGCGAGCGGGTGAGGGTTTGTCTTGGAGGGGCCGATGCGCCTATTGTTGCTTATCCTGATACTCCTCGCCGGACCGGCCGCCGCCGCGGAAAACGTCGCGGACGTCGAAATCAGCCGCGACGGCAAGGGCTGGATCGCCGACTTCGAGCTGCATGCCGACGCGCCGGTGTGGGCGTTC
>DATFEO010000142.1:0-2244 GCA_035250985.1 Sphingomicrobium sp.
GGAGGGACCTAACCCTTAGCCGCCCTTGCCTTGGCCACGGCCTCCTTGAGCCCCTGGTAGCCGACCGCGCTGTTGATCACCTGGTTGCCGATGACGAACAACGGCGTGCCGCTCGCGCCGAGCGCGCTGGCCATGCGGTAATTATTCTCGATCTCCGCCTCGATCGCCGGGTCGCTCGCCTGTTGCGGCGTAATGCCGGAGGCATTGCCCGCGATTGCCAGCGTTTCGGGGGTCGGGTTGCCGGCATCGTAGAGAGCGTCGTGGAACACGGCGAACTTACCGGCCTTGGACGCAGCCAGCGAGGCGCGGGCGGCAGCGATGCTGTCCGGACCCAGGATGGGGAACTCGCGGTAGACGACGCGCAAGTCCTTGTCCTCGGCGATCAGCCGTTCGAGGTCGGGGTTGCTGCGCCGGCAATAGCCGCAGGCATAATCGTAAAAATAGGCGATCGTGACGTCCGGCTTGGCGGCGCCCTTCCAAGACGACCCGAACGGCATCTCCAGCGACGCGCGGTTGGCGTCCAGGACCGGCTCGTACTGCCGCTCCTTCAGCGCCTCGCTGCCATCGACCAGGACATGCGGATCCTTGAGGATGCCCTCGCGGACGATGCGCGGGCCGAGCAGTTGCGGCGCCGCCAGGAAGAGGAAGCCGGCGGTCAGGGCCGCACTGATCACGCCCCCGCCGACCGCCGCCACCAGCAGCGCTTTCCTATCTTGGCTGTGGCTCTCTTGGCTCAACCTTGATTCCCCCCTTCTTGTCCTTCTTCAGCTCGGCTTCGGACACCATGGCAATGTCCTGCGCGCGAAGATAGTCGGGCGTGTTTGGAGGGATGCCCTTCATTGCCATGCGGGCGCTGGCCAGCGCCAGCTTGGCGTTGCCTTCCAAATTGTTGCGTTCGGCGGTGGCCAAGGCGGCGCGCGCCTGGTCGCCCTCGCGGTCATAAACGATGCCGAGCTGCAGCCAGGCGAAGGGATTGTCATTGTCGCGGTTGACCGCATTCTTCAGCATCTGCTTGGCTTCCGCGAAATTCTTGCTGTCCTCCGACGCGATCAGCGCGTGGCCGAGCATGACCGAGATCATCGGCTGGTCGGGTGCCTCCCTGACCGCTTCGCGGAGTACCGGAATGGCTTCCTTCGGCCGCCCGGATTCGAGCAGGATCTGGCCCTTGAGCTCAAGGAAGAACGGATCCTTCGGCGCGGCCTTCAGAAGCTCATCGGCTTCGGCCAGCGCTTTGTCCGGGTAGGCGCCGAGGTGATAGGCGTAGGCCCGGGCATAATGACCGGGCACGCTCTGGTCGGTCTCCGGATATTTCCGCGCCGCCAGCTGCGGGTCGACATAACCTTGGAGCTTGGCCTTCACGCGTTCGAACCGCGCTTCCAGCGCCGGGTCGCTCGGCCGGTCCCAGGCCGGGTCCTTCTGGTAGATTTCCTGGAGCGCCTGCACTCGTTCCTGGCTCAGCGGGTGGGTGCGGTCGTAGCTGTCCTCGGCATAGATCGCCAGGCGATACTCCTGGTTCTGCAGCTTCTTGAAGAATTCGAGGCTCCCCTTGCCGCTGATCCCGGCCTTGTGAAGGTAGGATGCGCCGGCAAGGTCGGCGGAGCTTTCCTGGGAGCGGGTGAAGGCCATGAAGTTGCCGATCGCCGCCCGCTGGCCGGCCATCATGATGCCCATGCCTGCGTCCGCCGGCGCCCCGACGGCAACCGCCGCCGCGGCGAGCACCAGCGACAGGATGCTGATCTTGGTCGCGGCGCTGGCGCCATCGTACATACGGATGATGTGCCCGCCGGCGACGTGGCCCAGCTCGTGGGCGATGACGCCCTGCAGCTGGTTGACGTTGTCGGAGTTAGTCAGCAGTCCGGAGTGGACGTAGACGATCTGCCCGCCGGCGACGAAGGCGTTGATCTCATCGTCCCGCAGCAGCACGACCTTGACGTTGGCCGGGTCGAGCCCGGCGGCTTCGATCAACGGCTTTGAAATATCCTCGAACAACAGCTCGGTCTCGCTGTCGCGCAGGATGCTTTGGGCGGCTGCCGGCGGCGCCGCGGCGAAAACCAGTAGCAGCGCCATCATGAAGAAGCGCAGGCCTCGGGACGTCAGCCCAGTCATGGCCGGTTCCCTTCCAGTTTCGGCCTGAACGGCAGATGAAAGCGGCCGGATGTCGCCATGCCGGGGGCATGGCGGAACGGCCGCTCATCGGCAGTCAGCACCAGCTCATCCAAACGTCCGCTGCCACCATCCGCCCCG
>DATFEO010000176.1:0-2707 GCA_035250985.1 Sphingomicrobium sp.
GAAACGCTGATCCTGGGTTCCGACACGCTGAGGCCGCTGATCCGCGAGCTGCTGCCGGAAGCGGAAATCGTCAGCCGCCCGCGCTTTTCGACCTTGCGTTATGCCGGGGCCGCCAAATTGAGCCGCCTCCCACCGCGCAGCGCCGTCGTCGCCTTCTCCGCCGAGCAGGTATATGCGCTGGCCGAGATGCTGCGTCGCTTCAAGGGCGGTGCAGCAGTCGTGATGGGCGCGCTCTCGCCTGCCACTCGCAATGCGCAGGTCGCGATGTTCCAGCGCGGTGAAGTCGATTATCTGGTGGCGACCGATGCCATCGGCATGGGCCTCAACATGGATGTCACGCATGTCGCCTTTGCCGGGCTCGAGAAGTTCGACGGTCGTCGCGACCGGCGGCTGACGATCGCCGAGATGGCGCAGATTGCCGGGCGGGCGGGCCGCCATCAGCGCGACGGCAGCTTCGGCACTCTCGGGCTGGGCGGCGAAAGCGGGCCCGAGTTGAGCGACGAGGAAGTCAATGCGATCGAAGAACATCGGTTTCGCCCGCTCGATCATCTTTACTGGCGGAGTGCCGATCTCGATTACACGGCGGTCACCGACCTGATCGCCAGCCTCGAAGCAAAAAGCGGGGACCCGTTGTTGAAACCGGCGCCGCTGGCCATCGACCTGGCAGTGCTCAAGTTGCTTGCGGAAGATCCCGCAATTGCAGCGACCAAGAGCGGAAAGGCGCGAAAGCTGTGGGCGGTCTGCGGACTTCCCGACTTCCGGAAGGTCGGACCAATGCACCATGCCCGCATGGTCCGCCGCCTGTTCAGCTATATCGGCGAGGGCGGACACATACCGCACGAATGGTTTGCGGCAGAGGTGGCCCGGCTGGATAATGTTGCCGGCGATATCGAGGCGCTCGCCGATCGGCTCGCCGGCATAAGAAGCTGGGCTTATATCGCACAGCGCGCGGACTGGATGGCAGACCCGGCCAAATGGGCAGAGCGAACCAAGGGCGTCGAAGCCCGGCTTTCGGACGCGCTTCACGAACGGCTGACCCAGCGCTTCGTAGATCGCCGAACCGCGGTACTTGTACGCGACATCGGCGCTCGGGGAGCCGACGCGCTGCCGGTCACAGTTGCGGCCGATGGCGAAGTCAGCGTCGGGCCGGAGCCGATCGGACACCTTGCGGGCTTTGAATTTCGTGTCGATCCGTCGGCTCGCCTAGCCGACAAGCGCCTGCTGCTCGCTGCGGCGGAACGCCGGTTGGGCGACGAGCTGGATCGTCGCGCAGCCAGGCTATGCGCCGCGCCGGATGCCGATTTCAAGTTGGTGGAGGAGGCAGGCGGTCTCGCGATCGGCTGGGACAGTTTCGTTCTTGCGCGCCTCGCACCCGGACGGTCGCTGCTGGAGCCCGCGGTACGTACGGCCCGCGCGCTGGATCGATTGTCGGCTGAGCGAAGGGCCAGCCTTCGGGGCCGCCTGGAGAAATGGGTGGAAGGACAGATTTCGCGCCATTTGCCGGCATTGAGGGCCCTTTCCAACGCGGCTGCCGATCCAAAATCCAGTCCCGGAGTCAGGGCTCTTGCCGCCATGTTGGTCGACGCCGGGGGGCACCTGCCACGCCGTTCGATCGCAGCTCAATTATCAGCACTGGACAAGGCCGACCGCCACGCGTTGCACAGGCTCCGCGTCCGGCTGGGGGCACTCGATGTCTATGTTCAGTCGCTGATCAAGCCCACGGCGCAGCAGTGGCGAGCTGCGTTGCTCGCGGTGCGTTCCGGCCAGCCGATGCCGACACTTCCGGAGCCGTCTGCAGCGACGCTGGACGGTTCGGCCGACCCAAGGGGCGCATTATTGGCGTTCCGCCGGCTTGGCGGCGAATGGTTGCGCGTGGATCTCGCCGACCGGCTCGCCACCCATGCCCATCATGTCAGGCAGCACGGTGGCGAAGATCCGGTCGACCGGGCGCTCGCGACCAGCCTGGGCCTGCAGGAGCCGACGGTTCGCCACTTGATGGCCGAGGTCGGGTTCGTGCCGGCTGGCGAGGCCTGGGCCTGGCGAGGTCACCGCCGGCCGCGCCAGCGCGGTCCGCACCCGCCGCGGCCCGAGAATGCGTTTTCCGTATTGGCGGGCCTCAAGCGATAGCAATCGCAGCGATCATGCGCCTTGATCGCTACCTTTTCTTCGTCCGGCTGCTCAAGAGCCGCACTCTCGCTCAGGCGCTGATCGAGAGCGGTAACGTCCGCGTGGACGGCAAGCGAGTTGCGAAGCCGGCGGAAGAAGTGCGCGTCGGGTCGACACTCTCCTTTGCCATGCGCGGTCGCGTGCGCATTGTTCGGATCCTATGCCTGCCCGAACGACGGGGTCCTGCCAGCGAGGCCCGGGCATGTTATAAAGAAATGCACGAAGCATCCGATGCTGAGAACGTCTCGCAGCAAGGCGGAGGCAATTGACGGAATGTTCGGACGGACTTAGCCACGCCCCAGTAAAGGGAGCCATTTCGCCATGACTTATGTCGTCACCGACGCCTGCATCCGCTGCAAATATATGGACTGCGTCGAGGTGTGCCCGGTCGACTGCTTCTACGAGGGCGAGAATATGCTCGCCATCAATCCGAACGAATGCATCGATTGCGGGGTCTGCGAGCCCGAATGTCCGGCCGAGGCGATTCTTCCCGATACGGAGAGCGGGCTGGAGAAATGGCTGGAACTGAACACCACCTTTT
>DATFEO010000177.1:0-16084 GCA_035250985.1 Sphingomicrobium sp.
CGTTCGAGCAGGAACTCAACGTCTGGCATGCCGACGACACCAGCGATGACGACACTTCGTCTCTGAGTGCGGAGCCGGGGACGATCCTGTTGAACCAGGTCGTGACCGACGCCGACGGCGATACCGACGGCGGCTCGATCGACCTGTCGGCGGGTGTGTTCAACATCGAGGATGACGGTCCGTCGACTTCGCTCAACGAGCAGTTCGAGATGCCGACGCTGGTGGTGGACGAGAGCCCGATCGGCGAGGACGAAGACGGTGACAATGATCCCGCGGGCGTCCGGACGGCGACCTTCGACTTCTCTGTGGCGTTTGGCGCCGCGGACTTTGGCACCGACGGTCCGGGCACGGTCGAATATGGCCTAGTGCTGTCGAGCGAGGGCGCCGAATCCGGCCTGTTCGCGCTTGGCGCCGGCGGCGCCCAGGGCGACGCGATCCTGCTGTTCACCGAGGCCGATGGTTCGATCACCGGCCGCACGGGGGATGAGAACGGCCCGATTTACTTCACCATTTCCGTGGTGGAGACGGGCGTCGACGCCGGCGAGGTGACATTCGAGCAGGAGCTCAACGTCTGGCATGCTGATGACAGCAGCGACGACGATACGTCGTTCCTCAACGCTGATCCGGGCACGATCACGCTGGAGCAGACGGTCACCGACGCCGACGGCGACAGCGAGACGATTGGTCTCGACCTGTCCGACGACGTGTTCGCGATCGAGGACGACGGCCCGAGCGGCGAGGACCCGGTCGAGCCGAACGTTCCCAACCTGGTCGTTGACGAGAGCCCGATCGGCGAGGACGAAGGCGGCGACGATGATCCCGCCGGCGTCCGCACCGATACGGCGAGCTTCGCGGCCCTGTTCGGCACGGTCGACCATGGCACCGACGGGCCTGGGACTGTCACCTACGCGCTGGAGCTGTCGAGCGAAGGCGAGGAATCAGGCCTGTTCGCACTTGGCACCAATGGTGCCCAGGGCGCGGCGATCCTGCTTTTCACCGAAGCGGACGGCTCGATCACCGGCCGCACGACCGATGAGAACGGCCCGATCTACTTCACCATCTCGGTGGTGGAATCTGGCCCTGGCGCCGGTGACGTGACGTTCGAGCAGTCGCTCAACGTATGGCACGCCGACGATACCAGTGACGACGACACCTCGACGCTTAATGCGGAGCCGGGCACGATCCTGCTGAACCAGGTCGTGACCGACGCCGACGGCGATGTCGATGGCGGCGCGATCGACCTTTCGGTCGGCGTTTTCCACATCGAGGACGATGGCCCAGCCGCTGCGGACGACACGGATACGGTCGGAGCGCCGGGCACGACGGCCACCGGCAATGTCATTACCGACAACGCGGTTGGCGATCAGGGTGACACGGACGATGGTGCCGACGACGTTGGCACCGACACGCCGGGCCGGATTACCGATGTCGTCAGCGTCAACGAGCCGGGCAACACCGATTCAGACGCGGATCCGAACGTGTTCGAGATTCAGGGTGAGTTCGGCGTGCTGGTGATCAATGCCAACGGCAGTTACACCTATACGCGTGACGAGGGCTCGCCCGGTGGCGGTGAGGAGGTCTTCACCTACACGCTGACCGATGCTGACGGCGACAGCGAAGAAGCGAACCTGACGATCCAGATTGCCGATGAAGTCCCGGTCGCGGGTACGGAAACGGCGACGGTCGACGACGATGGCCTGGTCGGCTCGCCCGATGGCGTGCTCGAGGCTGGCATCAACGACATCAACGCCAACCTTGGCGAGACGCCGGCGACCAATGCGAACGAGGCGATCTTCAACGGCACGCTCAATGCGACCGGTGGCGACGGCGCGCTCACCTTCTCGCTTGTCGAGCCAGCGGATGGCGCTGCGATTGGCCAGGAAACGGTGAACTACACCCTGGTCGGCAACCTGCTGACGGCAACGATTGCGACTTCGCCGGTCGGCGCGCGCGTTGGCGACACTTTGTTCACGGTCGAGCTCGTCGATCCTTCCACCGGCGACTATGTCGTGACGCTGGAAGACAATGTCCTGCACGGCAACGATGCCAATGAGGACGAGGACGGCATCGAGGTCCAGGTGACCGTGCTGTACCAGGTCGAGGATTCCGACGGCAGCACCTCGGTGGCCGACGGCGAGCTGACCATCAGCTTCAACGACGACATCCCGACCGTCGCCGTAAACGCGGAGGTCGAGCCGAACCTCGAGGTCGATGAATCCGACCTCACCGTCGACGCTGGCCCGACCAGCTTTGCCGGCCTGTTCGACGTCGATTTCGGTGCGGACGGCCCGGCGGCAACCGGCGCGCTCGATTTTGAGCTGAACATCAATACCGGCGACACGGGCCTCTTCGATACCGCGACCGGTGAGGAAATTGTCCTGGTCAAGGTCGGTGAAACCATCGAAGGGCGCACGGATACGACCAACCAGCTGTCCTTCGTCATAAGCGTGAATGCGGATGGCGAACTGTCGCTCGATCAGCAGCGTGCCATCATCCACGACGACGAAATGGATCCGAACGACGTCGAGACCATGGATGCGGATTCGCTGATCACTCTGAGCGTGACGGCGACGGACGCCGACGGTGACTCGGTCACGGTCGAGGATCCGATCAACATCGCGCAGAACTTCCTGTTCTTCGACGACGGGCCGACGACCTACGAGCCGGAGGATGCGAGCGTTACGAACGAAGCCGGCGCGGCGGTCTTCTTCGACCTGGATGACACTGGCCAGGGCGGTAACGACGATATCGGCGACAATTTCGGGGCCGATGGTCCGGGTGTCGTCCGCTTCCCGTCAACGCTGCACGCCTCAGACAGCGGCGAGACGTCCGGCGGCGTGACGATCTGGTATTTCCTGTCGAATGACGGCCAGACCCTGACTGCCAAGACGGGTGCCACGGCGGAGCTTGCAGAGGCCGGCACGGGAGTGGTCTTCACGGTTAATCTCAACCAGGCCACTGACCAGTACTCGGTCCAAATGTTCGGCACCGTCGACAACCTCGGGGAGGTCATCTTCGACGAGGCCAACTTCGACTTCGTTGGCGGCAACGAGACCTGGTTTGGCATCGTGCCGAACGACCAAGGTCCCGACGACACGCCGGTCGATGACGAGAGCCATGACCTGCTGATCACGCCGACCAACGAGACTTCGGTCAACACCAGCGGCATCCTCGGCGGCATCGACACCGGCCAGTCGGTCGGCACGGGCGAGGGCTTCCGCATCGACTATGTCATCGACCTCACCGGCGAACCGGCGGGCGGCGGCGCCGACTATCAGGATGGCGTCGACAACGGCCACTTCCTCAACGTCGAGCCTGGCGACGTCCCGTCCCATTACACGACGAACGGTGCTTTCTTCACCGTCCGTCAGTCGGATGGGTCGGACATCCTGATCAAGGCCTTCGACGACACCGACAACGACGATGTCGTCGGCGACGGCAGCCAGGAGGCGATCACCAAGATCGTCATCCGGTACACGATTGAGGGGGTAAACCCAGGCGACGATCCGATTGTCTTCAGCAGCGGTGAACTCACCCCGACCACCACGGAACAGTTCGTGACGTTGAACGGCATCGAGTTCAGCTACGAGCTGGATGACGACGGCATGAGCGTGCACGTCGGCAACGTCCAGGGGGCGACCGGCGCCAACGAATTCCCGAATACAACGATCTCCACCTCTACGGCCGACGGCTACAACAGCCTGGAGGTCTATTGGGAAGGCGGACAGACGTTCAAGTTCGCCGGCTTCGGTATTCAGGATCAGCTCCTCGAGCCGGTGGAGATCAGCCTGCCGACCGAGATCGTCGACGGGGATGGTGACGTGGTGGCCGGTGGCGACATCGACCTCACGCTGACCCCGGCTGGCGCCGAGACCCTGCTGGCATCGACATCGATGGAAAGCCGCGAGGCGTTCGACGGCGGCGAGACGTCCTCGTTCAGCCTGCTGTCGTCCAACGACACCCAGCAGCTCGAGAAGACCGCGGCCAACAGCAACAATGTGGTGCTGGCGGCGGCCATCGGCGCGGCCGGTTTCGTAGCGACCGGAGCGGCGGCTCAGACGCCCCACTTCGACGTCGGCGGCGACTTCGCCACCAACGCCCTGGTCGGCAAGCAGGCCCTCGCTGATTTCGGAGGTACCGAGATTGGCGGCGGCAAGTTCGCGGACCTGAGCTCGTTCATGGAGAGCGGCGGCTTCGAGTTCGGCGCGATGGCCATGGCGAGCACGTCGCATCAGGCAATGGCGGCGAGCCACATCGGCGAGCTGACCACCAATCTCTCGCTCGGCAGCGGCCCGAACGCCCTGCTCGAAGCGACCGACTTCGGTGGCATGTTGCAAATGCCGGCGCCGGCCATGGGCATGGATGTCGCCATGGTTTCGGCCGACGCGCTGATGCCGCAGGTCGCCGGCGTGAATGCCCAGACCACGGGCGCGGTCGAGCAGATCCTGGCCGATGCGCTCCAGGGCGGCGGTTCCGCTCCGGACATCGACGCCCTGCTGAACGCGCTGCCGGGCGGCGCAAATGTCGGGTTGCAGAACCTTGCAACCCAGGCCGGCGACCACGTGCCGACTTGGGACATGGGGCATGGCGACGTCTTTACGTTCGACGTCGCGAGTATCATCACGATGCAAGCCATGGCGCTTCATCCTGATGCAGTGCAGCCGGTAGCTAACGGCTGATCACGGGTTCGGGCCCCTGGTGGACGGGGGCCCGTTTCCGCAAGACCAGAAGGGGGAAGACATGAAGAAGCACTGGACTCTTATGATCCCCGGGTCGCTGCTGCTGTGTGCGGCACCGGCCACGGCGATCGAACTGAGGGATGCCGTCCAGGCTGCCCTCACGACTAATCCGGAAATCCGTCAGGCAATTCACAACAAGGAAGCGACCCGCAAGGAGCGGCGCCAGGCCGAAGGCCTCTGGTATCCGCGCCTTTCCGTCGAGGCGTCGGCCGGAGCGCGCGAACTGCGCAATCCCACCCGCCGCAACCTTGGCATCGCCGACGACACATTGTTCCCGCTCGAAGCCAGCATCACGGCTGACCAGCTGCTGACCGACATGGGCGGCCGCGAGGCCGAGATCCGTCGGCAGGCGTCGCGTACCGACGCAGCTGCCGCGCGCATCGAAGAGCGGTCCGAGTTTGTCGCTTTGAACGTCGCGCGCGCCTACATCGACTACGTCCTCCAGCAGCGGCTGGTGGCCATCGCCGAGGACAATGCGGCCTTCCACGAGCGCCTCGCCGGCGACTTGCGGCAGGGCGTGTCTCAGGGCTCCATCAGCATTGCCGACCAGCAACAGGCCGAGGAGCGGCTGCAGTCCGCCCGCGCCCGGGTCACCGAGGCTCGCGAGGACCTCGAGACGGCCGGGATCCAGTTCCGGACCCTGGCCGGCATTCCGATCGACAGCGTGACGATGCCGCCCGAGGTGCAGCAGTGCATGCCGGCCACCCTGGAAGAGGCCGAGGCTCTCGCTCGCCAGCACAATCCGCGAGTCCAGGAGTCGATCGCCGATCTTTCGACGGCCCGCGAACTCATCCGAGCCGCGAAGGCCGAAATGGGCCCGCGGTTCAATCTCGAGGGCACGGCGCGCGTCGGAGACGACGTTGACGGTTTCGACGGCCACACGACGGACCTTTCGGGCCGTGTCGTGATGCGCTGGCTGATCTTCAATGGCGGAACGAACATTTCCAACGTTCGCGAGCAGCAGGCTCGCGCCGACGAGGCGCACGCCCGCCTGTTCGAAATGACCCGTCGCGCCGAAGAGGATACGCGGTCGGCGTGGAGCCGGCTGACCAACCAGGCCCGGCTGGTCACCGAGCTCGAGACCCAGAGCCGCGTCTCCGACGACCTGCTCCTGTCATATCGCGAGCAGTTCAATGTCGGGCGCCGTTCGCTGCTCGACGTGCTCGATGCGCAGAACACGCGCTACAACGTCCAGGCCCAGGCCGAAACGGCGCGGATGGCCAGGCTCTACGCACAGTATCGTGTGCTGGCAGCCAGCAACCGTCTGATTGAATGCCTTGCCGTGCAGATGCCGACGGAAGCCTGGAGCGACGAGCGCGTACGCTACAAGGTCAATCCGATCCCGCCAGGGGATCTGCAAGAGAACAGCATGCCGCAGCCGGCCATGGGTCCACCCGCGCCGACTGGCGGTCGCTGAGAATGATGAAGGGGACGGGTGTTGAGTTTCATGCACTGGCTGGATTCCGCGCCTTCGCGTGAGATCGACCCTGTCCTCGACTGCCTAGCCTTCCTCGCGCGTCAGGCGGACCGGCCGTCTTCCCCGGTCCTCCTGCGCGCGGGGTTGGCACTTTCCGACACCGGCACCTTGCCCTTCCATCAGGTCGAGCCCGCGCTCGACCAGGTGGGCATGCGCGGCGAGCCATTGGTTCGCCGACTGAAGGGCTGGCCGGTTCAGAAACTGCCTGCCATCCTCGAACTGGATGAACATCGCGCGGCCGTCCTGATCGAGACCAAGGGCGGCGACGGGCTGATCTATGCTCCGGGCATCGCCGAGCCGATGTGGGTCTCACTTGACCAGATCGCCCCCGCTTATACGGGCCGGGCCGTTTTCGTCGAAGCCGATCCGACGCGCGAACGGCTGTCGGAGCGCCCCTGGGACGAGGCCAAGCGCAAGCACTGGTTCTGGTCCGAGGTCTGGAAGGTCCGTCGGGAATTCTGGCCGGTGATGCTGGCCGCCCTGGTCGTGAACCTGCTGGCGCTTGCAGTGCCTCTGTTCACGATGAACGTCTATGACCGGGTCATTCCGAACAAGGCGATTCCGACCTTGTGGGTGCTGGCGCTGGGCGTTGCCATTGCTTTGGCATTCGATTTTTCCCTGCGGCTGGCGCGGTCGAAACTGGTCGACGAAATCGGCCGCAAGCTTGACGACAAGCTCAGCCAAAAGCTTTTCGAGAAGGTCATGAACCTGCCGATGGCGGCGCGCCAGGGCAGCACCGGCGCCCTCGCGAAGCGCGTCTCCGAATATGAGCTGGTCCGCGACTTCTTCGCGTCGACCACCGTCGTCCTCCTGGTCGACATCACCTTCCTGATCCTGTTCCTCGTCCTGATCACGATCCTCGCCGGCTGGCTTGTGATTGTTCCCATCGTCGGCATCGCCGCGATGATTGCCGCGGGCATGAGCCTGCGCCGGGCGATGGGTCGTGCGGCGACCGACGCACAGGCGGACTCGAGCCTGCAGCACAGCGTCCTAGTTGAATCGATCGGCGGCATCGAAACACTGAAGGCGGCACGCGCCGAAGGGCAGATGCTCGGGCGCTGGAGGCGCTACTCGTCGATGTCGGCTGCCACGCAGGAGGAAATGCGCCGGCTGACCGCGGTCGCGGTCAATCTTGCGTCGCTGTCGCAGCAGATGATCAGCGTCGGCCTGCTCGTCGGCGGCTTTTATCAGTTCAACCAGGGCAACATGTCGATGGGCGCGATCATCGCCATCGTCATGCTTGCCGGGCGCGCCATGGCGCCGGTCGGCCAGTTCGCCTTCATCATCACCCGCGCCCGCCAGGCGCTGACGACGATGGAGTCGCTGCAGACGATGATGGAGGAAGAGGACGAGCGCCAGACCGCGGCCCGCAGCATCGTTCCGGAAATTCGGGTTGGCCGCATCGAGCTCAGCCACGTCAACTTCCGCTATCCAGCTGCGGCCAATGACGCGCTCACCGACCTCAACCTGAAGATCGAGCCAGGCGAGCGCATCGGCGTCATCGGCCGCGTCGCCTCCGGCAAATCAACCCTCGGCCGGGTGCTGTGCGGCCTGTACGCGCCGACCGACGGCGTCATGACCATCGATGGCCTCGACAGTCGTCAGTATCACCCCCACCAGGTCCGGGATGCGTTCCGCTTCGTGGGCCAGGATTCCGAGCTCTTCAGCGGCACGGTGCGCGAGAACCTGATGCTGGGTGCGGCTCGTGCCGACGATGCGCAGCTGGTTGATGCAGTTGTCCGCTCGGGCGCGGACATCTTCCTGTCGCGGGACGCGGCCGGTTTTGACCTTCCGGTCGGCGAACGCGGATCGCGGCTTTCGGGCGGGCAAAAATCCCTCCTGGTCCTAGCGCGCGCACTGGTGTCCTCGAGCAACCTGCTGTTCCTCGATGAGCCGACCGGCGCGATGGATACGCAAACCGAGGCTTATTTCATCGAGCATCTGAGAAATGCTTTGGGCAAGGATCAGACCCTGATCGTATCGACGCATCGCCACCAGATGCTGTCGATCGTCGATCGGCTGATCGTTATCGACGGGGGGCGGATCTTCGCCGATGGACCGCGCGACCAGATTTTGGGCAAGCTCGGCCAAGCGGCAAAAAAGGAGGGCTCGAAATGAGCTGGCTCCACATCGCGCGCAAGCGCGGCATGCTGCTTTCCGGAGCAGGGCTGGCCGTTGTGGGAACGGCGGCCCTGACGGTGAGCGCGCTGGTACAGCCCGCGATCGCCGCTGACTCGATTCCGGCCGCGCGCGTCGCCGCCCTGATCCAGGCCACCACCGGCGACAAGGCGA
Source organism: Sphingomicrobium sp. (assembly GCA_035250985.1). Lineage (GTDB taxonomy): Bacteria > Pseudomonadota > Alphaproteobacteria > Sphingomonadales > Sphingomonadaceae > Sphingomicrobium. The sequence continues at coordinate 8,509 of DATFEO010000177.1, forward strand.
ATGATGTTCAGGCCGTCGGCGAGGAAGCAAAGCTGATCAACGCCGCCTTGCCGTTCAGCGGGACCCCCGTGATCGCCGCGCGCGCCTTTGTCCTGCCGGCCGGCGAGACGCTCGATCAGCGCCGAGCGCTGCTCTGCCTGACTCAGGCGGTATATTATGAGGCAGGGTTTGAGCCGATTGCCGGTCGCCGCGCGGTTGCCCAGGTCGTGCTCAACCGCATGCGCCACCCGGCCTTTCCGAAGTCAGTATGCGGGGTCGTGTATCAGCGCAATTCGACGCCCGTTTGCCAGTTCACGTTCGTTTGCGACGGCTCGCTCTATCGCCCGCCGGCAGCGGCAGCCTGGGAGCAGGCGGAGCAAATCGCACGCGCGGCGCTCGCTGGCTATGTCGAGCGCTCTGTAGGGGCCGCGACGCATTATCACGCCGATTATGTCGCTCCGGGCTGGGCTCCGCTGCTGACCAAGATCAGCAAGCTGGGCGCGCACATCTTCTATCGTTGGCCAGGGGCCTGGGGACAGCCCGGTGCCTTTACCGGCCGCTATATTGGCGAGCCACGCGATCCGGCCTCGCTGCGGCCGCCCCTCAGCCTCGCTAGGCTTACGACCGAAGACGGCGAGCCGGTTGTGGCTGGCCCGATCACGGACGGTACGCAGCTCGGCCGTGCGCCGAATGACGTCGGCGGACTGCTCGACACGACCAAGGGCTGGACACTGAGCATCCCGATGCCCACCGACAGCGTGTCGGCGGCGCGGCGAATCGCCGAAAGCCAGCAGGCGCCCGCAGCGGCACCGGCCCAAAATGACGCAGACACGCAATCCCGCGTGATTGCTTCACGCTGATCAAGTAGAAGCTGTTCATACCATGGCGTCGATACCTTTCCTTCCGACCATCCCCAAGAACCGCCAGCCGCTGACGGGGTCCCAGCGCATCATCGTCGTGTCGGCGATCGGCTTCCTGGTGTTCATCATCTGGGCGATGCTGGCCAAGGTCGACGAGGTCACTGCGGGACAAGGCAAGGTGATCCCCTCGAGCAAGGTCCAGCTGATCCAGGCGACCGAGGCGGCGACCATTTCCGAACTGCTGGTCCGATCCGGACAACAAGTGCGCCGGGGTCAGCTCCTCGCCCGTCTCGACAATCCCCAAAGCCGGCAGATCCAGGCGGAAACGGAGGCGCTGGAAGCGCGGTCGGCACGGCTCCAGTCTGAAGGCCTTGGCGGGTCCGGCCAGTCACTTGAAGGCGAGGAGGCGACGCTGAGCGCCGTGCGCCGCCAGGCGCTCTCGAGCCGCCTTTCAGCCTTGAGTGCGACCGCCGAGCAACGGCGCCGCGAGATGGCCGAGGCGCAGGCCACGGTCAGCAGCCTCCGCTCCAGCCTGTCACTGGCGCAGCAGCGCGTGCAGATGCTCGAGCCTCTGGCTGCCAAGAACATTGTCCCCCAAACCGAATTGCTCGACGCGCGGCGCGAGGTCGTCGACCTGCAGGGCCGGATCGCTGGCGCCAACGAGCAGGCGGGCCGGGCGGCGGCCGCAATCCGCGAAGCCCAGAGCCAGTCGAGCGAAGCGAATTTCCAGTTCCGCCAGGAGGCCCTCAACGAGCGCAGCCAGGTCGAGCAGAAGATCGCAGTCAACGAGCAGTCGATGGGCGGGCTGGGACCGCTCGGGCGCAGGGAGTTGCGCTCACCGGTCGATGGCGTCGTCAACGACGTCAAGGTCACCACCATCGGCGGCTTCGTCAACGCCGGCGAGAAGGTCATGGAAGTCGTCCCGGTCGGCGAGAAGTTGCTCGTCGAGACACGGGTGAAGCCGAGCGACATCGCTTTCATCAAGGTGGGGGACAAGGCGTTGGTGAAGGTGACTGCCTACGACTTCTCCACCTACGGCGGGCTCGAAGGCAGGGTTGTCCAGGTTTCGGCGGACTCGATCTATGACGAGGTCGAGAAGGAGGCCTATTTCACCGTCATTGTCGAGACGGACAAGAACTTCCTGCAGGCAGGCACGCACCGCCTGCCGATCACTCCGGGCATGATGACCGACACGCAGATCATCACTGGCCGCAAGAGCGTGCTCAGCTATTTGTTGAAGCCGGTCCTCAAGGCGCGCAGCGAGGCGCTGCGCGAACGCTAATTAGCGAAGGGCGCCGGGCGTGACAGCCGTGACGCTAGCGGCCGCCACCGTAACAGCCGGCTTTGCTGTCTCGTTGGAAGCATAGGTCACCGGCGGCACCTCGCGGCGGTAGCCGTGGGTCCAGATCCGACTGCCAGCGAAGGTCACGATCGGACGATAGTCCGGCATCTCATAGGAATCGATCAGCCGGTCCGTACCATTGTCGAGGACCAGGAAGCGCCCATCGGCCCGCGCGACCAGCACTGCATGGTCGGCGCGGCGTAGCGCGTCGCGCAGGATGACGAGATACAGGTCCTTTTCGGCAAAGCCGGCGCGTCGCAAAAGCTGCAGCTTGGCGATCGCATAATCTTCGCAATCGCCGCGGCCCCGACGCAGCGTGTCGGCCGCGGAAGTCCAGTGATCGGCGACCCCATATTGGCGGATGTCGTCGACGAAGCTGACGCGCGAATTGACGTAGCGGTTGACGGCGTCGAGCATCTCGATTGCCGAGCGGCCGGCCAAGCCGTTGGCATAGGCCGATGAAGCGGCGCCGACCGGGCCGTTGGCGACCTTCCGCCAGCGGCGGTCGAGCGAGGTCCGGGCGATTGGCAAGGCCACCGAATTGAATACGTCCGGCTGGTCCATGGCGATCGCCGGTCGAGAGATGGGCATGGCTGCTGGCGTCAGCGGCGCGGAGTAGCCGGCCGGCGAAACCGCCGGCATCTGCGGAAGTGGGTGGCCCGATTGCTGTGCCATGATTGACGCGAGGCGGCTCTCGCCGCCGAGGATCGCCTGCGTCTTGCTGTAGCTGAAATAAGGCGCGGACTGCGCTGCCGCCGGAGTGGCAGCAAGGGCGAGCGCGGCAGCGGCCGAAGCGAGGACGATCCTGGACATCGCCCCGCTTTTCGCAAAGCAAGGCCAAGATAGACTTTAGGCGCATGGTTAAAGCGCTCTTAACTAAGCAGAATTTCCTTCCACATCGGCCAGGAAACGGTCGATTGCGGCGTTAAAGGCGCCGGGCTGCTCAATATTCGAAAGGTGACCCGCAGCCTCGATCAACTCCAACCGTGCGCCCGGTATCAGCTCGGCAAGCTGTTCGGACAGCGCTGGCGGCGTGATCCGGTCTTCGTCACCGCAAATAATCAGGGTCGGCTTGTCGATCCCCTTTGCCTGCTCGCGCTGGTCGGCCAGCCAAACCGTGTGGGATCCGGCGCGATAGGCGTGCGGATCGATTGCGGCCATGGTCTCGATGACTTCGGCCCGGAGGTGGGCGGTCGCCGCGCTCCCCAGCAGCATGTCGACCCGGGCCTCGGCCAGTCCCCGCATTCCCATCGAGCGGCTGGCGTCCAAGGCGCGCTGGTAAATTGAGACGCCTTCGGGATGCTCGGCAAAGGTATCGGCAAGGACCAGCGACGCGCAGCGCTCGGCGGCAAGCGCGTGCATTGCGATTGCGACCACTCCGCCGAGCGACAGGCCGCAAATATGAGCGCTTTCGATTTCCAATGCGTCCATCGCCGCCAGGATCGCCATGGCAAAATCGTCATGGTTGCCGGAGATGGGGTCGCTCTCGCCATAGCCGGGATAGTCGAAGGCAATCGCTCGCCGCGACCGCCCAAAATGGTGGAGCTGCGGCCCCCAGACCGATTTGTCCGAGCCGACCCCGTGGAGAAAGACGATCGGCACGGCCTCGCCGCCGCCACGCTCGGCAAGCCCGATCAAGCCACGACTGGTGCGAATGACCCCCACCAGCTCATCTTGGCAGGCTGGCACCCGACGCGCTAGCCTCGGCGGGTGACGAGCATGACCGTGAACGGCGAAGCGATCCGCTTCCGTCTTGACCCCGAGACCCCGCTGCTCTGGGCCCTGCGCGATGCCGCTAACCTCACCGGGGCCAAATATGGCTGCGACAGCCGCGACTGCGGCGCGTGCACGGTCATCGTCGATGAGCGCGCCGTGCTTAGCTGCTCAGTCACGATCGGTGCGTTGGAAGGCGCAGATATCGTGACCATCGAGGGCCTGTCGAGCGATCGGGCGCATCCGGTGCAGCAGGCCTGGGCCGCCGAGCAGGTCAGCCAATGCGGCTATTGCGATCCAGGCATGATCCTGGCGATCGCCGCCTTGCTGAAGGCGAGCCCCCGTCCGAGCGAAGCCGAAATTGCGGCGTTGCCGAACATCTGTCGCTGCGGCGCTGGCCCAAGGATCCGCAAGGCTATTGCGCGGGCTTCGATCGCGATGGACGGATCGTCCGATCCTGAACGGCAGAATTCGTCACGGTTCAGCAACGGCTCATCAGGACAGGAGCAGGTTCCGTCACAATAACAGGGTGCTCCGGGTCCTGAGGTTTCCGATGCGTGAATTGGCTCTTTTCCTTCTCCTCGCCTCCGCCGCCGTTCCGGCCCACTCTGCGCCCGACAATGACCCAGGCAGCAGCCGAGAGAGTGACTCCAAGTCCGAGCGGTCCGAGTCTCGCTCACAGCGCTCGGAAAACCGGTCCGAGCGTGTCGGCCGGCAGCAGCCGGAAAGCCGGTCCGACGGCGCCGTAACCCGGCAGCAACCCCAGCAGGCCGAAGAGCGGCGATACGGTGCGCAGCGCTCGGAGCGCGCACAGCCCGCCGACCAGGGAACGACGACAAGCATTCGTGAGCGGATCCTCGAGCGCCGAACGCACGACGCCTCCGAGCGGGCGAACGGGGATGTCGCTGTTCGACCTGTGCGAACCCACGATGGCGAAGGCCAGGCGACCTTGCGACAGCGGGAGCGCCAGGTGCGGACCATCCCGGACACGCGGCCGCAGGTGACCCAGCCCTCGGCCGAGGAGCGCCGGATCTTCACGAACCGCAACCGGCGCGACTATCGTGATGGCGACTATAAGCGCTGGTCGAACAACTGGCGGCACGATCGCCGTTATGACTGGCGCGACTATCGCAACCGCCATCGGTCGCACTTCCGATTGGGCTATTATTACGATCCCTTCGGGTGGAGCTACCGGCGCTGGTCGATCGGCAGCTTCCTGTGGCCGCGCTATTACGGCTCCAGCTACTGGCTGAACGACCCTTGGCACTATCGCCTGCCGCCGGCCTACGGGCCGTACCGGTGGGTCCGCTACTGGGACGATGCCTTGCTGGTGAACATCTACACCGGCCAGGTGGTCGACGTGATCAACAACTTCTTCTGGTAGATAGCGACGGACTGTTGGTCGAAGGAGCGTTGCGGCACTTGCCGTGACGCCCTAGCTGTTTTATGGGCACAATACAGCTACCAGCATTGGGGGTCATCCGACCATGATTATCCGTACTGCGGTCCTTGCCGCGCTTGTTTCCACGTCTCTCCTGGCGATTCCGGCGAGCGCCCAGACGCAGCCGGCGGCACCGGCCGCCACCGCGGCAGAGACCGCCCATGACCGGCTCTTCCGCCTGTTCAAGCAGAGCGACGAGGATAACCTTCGCCGCAACCCGATCTTCGGCATCTTCCGCGGCGACCTGCGCTACGCGGACCAGTTCGGCGATTACATCACCGACGAATATTTCGCGAAGGAGAAGGCGGCGACCGAGGCAGAGCTAGCCGCTTTGCGCGCCATTCCGCGCGACCAGCTGAACGCCACGGACCAGCTTGCCTATGACGTGTTCGAATATCAGCAGGTCCAAGGCCTGGAGGGCTATGAGCCGCGCTATTTCGACGTCAGCGTGGTCCGCCCGATCAACCATTTCTCGGGCTTTCACACCTTCTATCCGACCTTCGCCAGCGGCAAGGGCGCGGCGCCGTTCAAGACGGTCGCCGACTATGACAACAATCTGAAGCGCCATGCCGGCTACTCGGTCCTGATTGACCGCTCGATTGGCCGGTTCCGTCAGGGGATGCAGAGCGGCGTCTTCGAGACCAAGCTGACGATCCGCAACGTCATCGACCAGCTGAACGACCAGCTGAAACAGAAGCCGGAAGATTCCCAATTCTACGGCCCGGTGAAGAATTTTCCCGAGGCTGTCGGAGCGGCTGATCGCGCCCGCATTACCGCTGCCACGCGCGCCATGATCGCCGACCAGATCTATCCCGCCATGACCAAGCTTCGCGACTTCCTCGAGAAAGAATATCTGCCGCTCGCGCGCGACCAGGTCGGCCTGTCGGCGATGAAGGGCGGCGCCGTCCTTTATGACAAGATGGTCCGCGATTCGACGACCCTGCCGCTGACTGCGGCCCAGGTGCACGACATCGGCCTCAAGGAGGTCGCGCGCATCACCGGCGAAATGGAGAAGGTGAGGCAGGAGGTCGGCTTTCAGGGAAGCCTGCCGCAGTTCTTCGCCCACTTGCGCACCGACCCGAAGTTCAAGATGCCGACGCGTGAGGCGCTGACCCAGGGCTATTACGACATCGGCAAGAAGGTCGATGCGAAGCTGGGCGACTATTTCTCCACGCTTCCCAAGTCGAAGCTGGAGATCCGGCCATACGACCCGGTGATCGAAAAGCTCCAGGCCGGCGGCAGCTATGAGCAGGGAACGCCGGACGGTTCGCGCCCGGGCGTCTTCTATTTCAACGCCTATGACCTGCCGTCGCGCACGACGCCGGGCATGACGACGCTCTACCTGCACGAAGGGGCTCCGGGGCACCATTTCCAGATCAGCCTGGCCCAGGAGAATGAGGCGCTGCCGCCATTCATGCGCTTCGGCGGCAATACCGCCTATGTCGAGGGCTGGGCGCTTTATGCCGAGACGCTCGGCTACCCGATGAGTTTCTACAAGGATCCCTACCAGCGCATGGGCACGCTCGACGACGAGATGCTGCGCGCCATGCGACTGGTGGTCGACACCGGCATCCACTCCAAGAATTGGACGCGGGAGCAGGCGATCAAGTACATGCTCGACAATTCCAGCATGGGCGAGACCGATGCCAAGAACGAGGTCGAGCGGTACATCGCCATTCCCAGCCAGGCGCTGGCCTACAAGATCGGCGCCATGACCATCCAGCGCCTGCGTGCCAAGGCGGAACGTGAGCTCGGGCCGAAGTTCGACATCAAGGACTTCCACGCCCAGGTGCTGATGACCGGCGCGCTGCCGATGACGATCCTGGAGAAGAAGATCGACAACTGGATCGCAAGCCGCCGGGCGTCATAACGCGGGCGCGTTGGCGATCGTTCGCATGCCGCCATGCCCCAGCATGGCGGAGCGGCCGATCCCTTGCCGACGGTCCCGCCCTTATGGCTCGGTAACGACCATGTACTGGACGTTGGCGCCCGAATAGACCGGCTGGTACCAGGTCGATCCGCAGCGGCTGTAGTTGATCCCGACCCTGACGACCGTCACGCAGCCGGAGGGGAGCGCCGAATAATAGCTGCCCATCACCGCCGCCGTCGTCGCCACCGCTGCCGCCCTTGCCACCGGGCGGGCGCCATAGCCCCAGCCGCCGTCGCAACAGTCATTGTCGACGTTTATGTTGACGTCGCCGGTGTTGATGTTGCCGCGGTTGACGTTGTTGTTGCTGCCCC
>DATFEO010000159.1:0-5366 GCA_035250985.1 Sphingomicrobium sp.
GATCCGCTCGCTGCATGTCGCCGAGAGCGCCGTCGAAAAGGCGATCCAGCAGGCGCTTGGTGACAAGCCGGTCGGCCGCCTGCTCGACGTCGGCACTGGCACGGGCAGGATGATCGAATTGCTCGGCCCCAAAGCCATCCAGGCGACCGGCATCGACAAGAGCTCGGAAATGCTGCGGCTGGCCCGTGTCAAGCTGGAGGCCGCCGGCATCCCCTCCAGCCTGCGCCAGGCCGACATGTACGCGCTTCCATTGGGCGATGGCAGCGCCGACAGCATCGTCATCCACCAGGTGCTGCACTATGCCCAGAATCCGGCGGCAGCGCTGGCCGAGGCGGCCCGCGTGTTGCGTCCCGGCGGGCGGCTGCTGGTGGTCGATTTCGCCGCCCATGAGCGTGAGGACCTGCGCACCCGCGATGCTCACATCAGGCTCGGCTTCACCGACGAGGCCATGGCCGGCTGGTTCCGCGGCGCCGGTCTCGAGCCCGACATGACGGAGCATCTTGCCGGCGGCGAGCTGACCGTCACTTTGTGGCGCGGCGTCAAGCGCGACGAGTTCCAGCGGAAGGCCGCCTGATGGCCAGCCTCCCCAATCCGCCGCACCCGGACTGCGTGCCTTTGTTCGCCGAGGCGCGCGGCGACATTGCCGTCAGCTTCGAATTCTTCCCGCCCAAGACCGAGAAGATGGCCGAAACGCTCTGGGAATCGATCAAGACCCTGGAGCCGCTCGGGCCCCGTTTCGTCTCGGTCACTTATGGCGCCGGCGGCTCGACCCGCGAGCGCACCCATGCCACCGTCGAGCGGATCCTCAAGGAAACCGACCTGACCCCGGCCGCGCATTTGACCTGCGTCGGCGCGTCACGGAGCGAGGTCGACGCCGTCGCGCGCGACTATTGGCAGCTCGGCGTCCGTCACCTCGTCGCCCTGCGGGGGGACCCGCCCGAGCCGGGCGCCAGCTTCGAGGCGCATCCCGAGGGCTATCGCGACGCCGCCGAGCTGGTCGCGGGTCTCAAGAAGGTCGCCCCCTTCGACATCAGCGTTGCCTGCTATCCCGAGGTACATCCGGAAGCTCGGAGCGCCCAGGCCGACATCGAGCATCTGAGGCGCAAGGTCGACGCGGGCGCCAACCGCGCCATCACCCAATTCTTCTTCTCGGCGGAGGCTTTCTTTGACTTCCGCGACCGCGTCGCAGCCTCCGGCCTCGACGTCGAGATCGTCCCGGGCATCCTGCCGGTCACCAACGTCGCCCAGGCGCGCAAGTTCGCCGGCCAGTGCGGAGCGTCGATTCCCCACTGGCTGGACGGCGTTTTCGAGGGCCTCGACGAGCGCCCCGCCGCCCGCCAGCTCATCGCCGCGACCGTCGCCGCCGAGCTCTGTGGCCAGCTTTATTCGGGCGGCGTCCGCCGCTTCCATTTCTACACTTTGAACCGCGCCGAACTGACCTACGCCATCTGTCATTTGCTCGGCATCCGGGCGAAGGCGGCATGAGCGCCGCCGCGACTTTCCGGGCCGAGGCGGCCAAGCGCATCCTGGTCAAGGACGGCGCCTACGGCACCCTCATCCAGGCCGAGAAGCTCGACGGCTGCACCTATGGCGGCGACCTTGGCCTCAGCCGCGACCAGCGCGGTAACAATGACCTCCTCAACCTCACGTGCCCCAGGCTGGTCGAGGAGATTTGCGAGCGCTTCGCGGACGCTGGCGCCGATCTGCTGGCAACCAACACCTTCAACGCCAATGCCATCAGCCAGGCCGATTATGGCGCCGAGCGCCGAGTGGCCGACATGAACCAGGCCGCCGCCCGCATCACGCGCTCGGTCGCCGACCGCTGGAGCGGGAAGGACGGCAGGCCGCGCTGGGTCGCCGGCGCGCTTGGGCCGACCAACAAGACTCTGTCCTTGTCGCCCAATGTGAACGACCCCGCCTATCGCGAAGTCGATTTCGACACGGTCAAGGCCGTCTATCGCGAGCAAATCGATGCTTTGGTCGAGGGCGGCATCGACTTCGTTCTCATCGAGACGATCTTCGACACATTGAACGCCAAGGCGGCGATCATGGCGGCGCTGGAGGCGGAGAAGTCCTTGGGCCGCGAACTGCCGATCATGATTTCCATGACCCTGACCGACCTTAGCGGCCGCAACCTCTCCGGCCACACGGTCGAAGGCTTCTGGGCCAGCGTTCGCCACGCCAGACCGCTGACCATCGGCCTCAACTGCTCGTTCGGCGCCGCCCAGCTGCGCCCGCACCTCGCCGCTTTGTCGGCCGCCGCCGACACCCTGGTCATGGCCTATCCTAACGCCGGCCTGCCAAATGAGCTTGGCCAATATGACGAAGCGGCCGCGGAGACGGCTGCCCAGGTCCGCGAATGGCTGGACGACGGGCTGGTCAACGTCGTTGGCGGCTGCTGCGGCACGACGCCCGAGCATATCTCTGCGATTGCCAAGGCGGTGAAGGACGCCGTCCCGCGCGAAATCCCCAAAACCAATGGCCACACGATGCTCGCCGGCCTCGAACCGATGGTGCTGGCCGCGTGAATGATTTCGCAAGCGCCGGCGCGCGCTTCGTCAATATCGGCGAGCGGACCAACGTCACCGGGTCCGCCAAGTTCAAGAAGCTGGTGCTCGCCGGCGACTATGACGCTGCGGTCGAGGTCGCGCGCCAGCAGGTCGAAGCCGGCGCCCAGATTGTCGACGTCAACATGGACGAGGCTTTGCTCGACGGCGAGCAGGCGATGACGACCTTCCTGAAGCGCATCGCCGCCGAGCCCGACATCGCCCGGGTGCCGGTGATGATCGACAGCTCCAAGTGGAGCGTCATCGAGGCGGGCCTCAAATGCGTGTCGGGCAAGCCGATCGTCAATTCGATCAGCCTCAAGGAAGGCGAGGGGCCGTTCCTCGAGCAGGCTCGGGCTGTGCGCTCCTACGGCGCCGCCGTCGTCGTCATGGCCTTCGACGAGACCGGCCAGGCCGACAGCGCCGACCGCAAGGTCGATATCTGCCGGCGCGCCTACGCATTGCTCACCGAGGACGGATTTCCGGCCGAGGACATCATCTTCGACCCTAATGTCTTCGCCGTGGCCACCGGCATCGACGAGCACCGCCGCTACGCCATCGACTTCATCGAAGCGGCGCGGGCGATCCGCGAGAGCTGTCCTGGCGTTCACATCTCCGGCGGCCTTTCCAACCTCAGTTTCTCGTTTCGGGGCAACGAGCCGGTGCGCCGGGCCATGCACAGCGTCTTCCTTTATCACGCAATCCCGGCCGGCATGGACATGGCCATCGTCAATGCCGGCCAGCTCGACGTTTATGACCAGATCGACCCGGAGCTGCGCGAGGCCTGCGAGGACGTCATCCTCGACCGCCGCGACGATGCGACCGAGCGGCTGATCACGCTCGCCGAGCGCTTCCGGCACGTCGACCCGGCGACCGAGAAGCAGGAGGCCGAATGGCGCGGCTGGCCGGTCGCGCAGCGCCTCGCCCATGCGCTGGTCAAGGGCATCGACGCGCATATCGTCGAGGACACGGAGGAAGCCCGCCAGTCCGCGGAGCGGCCGATCCACGTCATCGAAGGGCCGCTGATGGACGGCATGAACGTCGTCGGCGACCTGTTCGGATCGGGCAAGATGTTCCTGCCGCAAGTGGTGAAATCGGCCCGCGTCATGAAGAAGGCGGTCGCGCATCTGCTGCCCTTCATCGAGGCGGAGAAGGACGAAAGCGCCAAGGGCAAGGGCAAGATCGTCATGGCGACCGTCAAGGGCGACGTTCACGACATCGGCAAGAACATCGTCGGCGTCGTCCTGCAGTGCAACGGCTATGAGGTCGTCGACCTCGGCGTCATGACGCCGTGGACCGAGATCCTGGCGGCGGCGAACGACAACAGGGCCGACATCATCGGCCTTTCCGGCTTGATCACGCCTTCGCTGGACGAAATGGTCACCGTCGCCGGCGAGATGGAGCGGGCGGGCTTGCGCTTGCCCTTGTTGATCGGCGGAGCGACCACCAGCCGCGCCCATACCGCGCTGAAGATCGCACCGGCCTATTCCGGGCCGGTGATCCATGTCCTCGATGCCAGCCGCGCGGTCGGCGTTGCCTCCGCTTTGGTGAGCGACGGGCCGCAACGCGCCGAGCTGATCGACGGGACCGCCGCCGACTACCAGGCGCTGCGTGACTCCCGCGCCGGGCGCAGCGAAAAGGAGCTCGTGAGCATCGAGGAGGCGCGGGCCAACGCTTTCCCCTACGTCCCTTCGGGCAAGCCGCCGCCGCCGCTCAGGCCGGGGATCCAGCAATTCGGCGAATGGCCGCTGCGGGACCTGAAGTCACACATCGACTGGACGCCCTTCTTCCGCGCCTGGGAGCTGGCCGGCAATTACCCGGCGATCCTCGACGACCCGGTTGTCGGCGAGAGCGCGCGCAGCCTGTTCGCCGACGCGCAGGAAATGCTCAACCGCATCATCTTCGAGCATTGGCTGCAGCCACGCGGCACCATCGGCCTGTGGCGCTGCCGGCGCGAGGGCGATGACGTGCTCGTGCTGGCCGGCAATGAGGAACATCGCATCCCCTTCCTCCGCCAGCAGGTGAGGAAGCGAGAGGGGCGGGCGAATATGTGCCTCGCCGACTTCATCGACCCCGAAGGGGAGGACTGGATCGGCGGATTCGCGGTCGGGATCCATGGATTGTCGGCGCATCTCGAGCGCTTCCGCGCGCAAAACGACGATTATTCGGACATTCTCCTGAAGGCCCTGGCCGATCGCCTCGCCGAAGCCTTCGCCGAGCGACTCCACCAGCATGTCCGCGAGAGCGTCTGGGGCTATGCCGCCACCGAGCACCTGCCGAATGTCGAGCTCATTCGCGAATCCTACAAGGGGATCAGGCCGGCGCCGGGCTATCCGGCTTGCCCGGACCACAGTCTAAAGCCACTGCTTTTCCAGTTGCTCGGGCAGGATCCGGCGGGAGTCACGCTGACCGACAATTTCGCCATGCTGCCGGCTTCGGCGGTCTCCGGCTTCTATTTCGGCCATCGCGACAGCCAGTATTTCGGGGTCGCCAAGATTGGCCAGGACCAACTCGCCGATTATTCGGCGCGGCGTGGCGTCGATGTCGAAACGGCGGCGCGCTGGCTGCGGCCGAACCTCGACTAACGGGCGCGGCTCGCATAGCCAGCACGGCGTGCTTCGCTTCCTGATCCTTCTGCTGGCCCTGATCGCGGCCCCGGCCGCCGCCCAGCCGCGCATCAACGCCATCCAGCCCGAATTGGTCGCCGAAGGCGCGGTTAAACCCGGCGGCGAAGTTGAGCTAGCCATTGTCATGCACACGCAGGACGGCTGGCACGGCTATTGGCGGAACCCCGGCGATGCCGGCCTGCCGATGAAGGTC
>DATFEO010000161.1:0-11724 GCA_035250985.1 Sphingomicrobium sp.
TCATCGATCCGCCGCCGTATTCGCCCTTCGGGATGTTGCCTTCGAAGTCGAGATACTGCATCGGATGATCTTCGGTGCGAACCGCGAGGCGCTTCTCGCCGAGCGTCAGGCTCGGGCCCCTGGTGACCGCCCAGCTCTTCAGGACGCCGTCGAGCTCGAGCCGGAAATCCCAGTGCAGCCGCGAGGCGTCATGCTTCTGGACGACAAAGCTGTCGCCCTCGCCCCTGAGCTTGCGCCCGCGCGGCTCCCCGGTCTTCGAAAAGTCGCGCTTGCGGTTGTAGGTCTCGATGTCGAGCTCGGCGCGCTTCGGCATGGCCTAGGCCCGCTTGCGTGCGGGTTCCTTCTTGGCCGCCGTTCGCTTGGTAGACGCCTTCTTGGCAGGGGCCTTCTTCGACTTGTCCTCGCCGAGGCTCTTCTTCAGCGCAGCCATCAGGTCGATGACGTTGGAGCCTTTCGGCGGCCCCTTGTCGGCGTCCGGATCCTGGATGACCTTTTCGCCCTTCTTCTTCTGCTTCTCGGCGATCAGGTCCTTTAGCGCGTCGACGTAGCGGTTGTGGAAATCGGCCGGGTTGAACTCGCCGGCTTTGCGCTCGATCAGCATCGAGGCCATGTCGAGCAGGTCCGGGTCGGGCTTGGTGTCGCCGATGTCGCGGAAAAAACCGGACGATTTGTTGACCTCGTCGGCGTAGCGCAATGTTTCCATCAACAGGCCGCGGCCGCACGGCTTGATGGCGACGACATATTCCTGACCGCGCATCGCCATCTGGCCGACGCCCACCTTCTTGGCGTCGCGGAGCGCCTGGCGAAGCACGACATAGGCTTCCTCGGCGAGATCGTCGGCCGGGACGACATAATAGGGCTTCTCGAAATACATCGGCTCGATGTCGTCGTCGTCGACGAACTGGACGAGGTCGAGCGTCTTGCGGCTCTCGAGCTTAACGCTCTCGATCTCTTCGGGGTCGAGGAGGACGTAATGGCCCTTGGAAACCTCGTAACCCTTGACGATCTCATCCTTGTCGACAGGCCCGATGCCCGGGACCACCTTCTCGTACTTGATGCGCTTGCCGGTTGGCTCGTGGACCTGGTGGAACTGGATTTGCGCGCCGCTCTTGGTGGCCGAGTAGATCTCGACCGGAATCGAGACCAGTGCCAGCCTGATCTGCCCGCGCCATATCGGCCGCGCTACCATTTTCGCCTCCTCGAGCAACCTGCGGCGGATTCAATTCTTTCGCAGGCAGACTCGTTCCCGCTGGTGACGTCGTCGGGGCTTCGGCTACATTGGTTTCGGGAGAAGAACAATGGTTTCAGTCCACTTGGTCACCGCGCTGGCCCAGAAGGAGACAGCCAAGCAGTCGCTCCTGAACCAGCTGCGGGAAGCCGGCGCGACCAGCCCGCAAATGCCCGGCTCGCTGGAGATTGACGGCGACGAAGAGCAGACGGCGCTCGCCGAGCTGTTGGCCGCCGGAACCGTCAAGGAGGCTCGGCCCGGTGCCTATTATCTCGGCGAGACCGCGGCGAAGACGGCAAGGCCGGGCCTTGGCTTCATCGCGTTGCTGGCGATCCTGATCGTCCTCAGCTTCATGGCGTCGCTGGTCGCGATCGCTTTAACGCAAGGCTGACTTGTGGCCTTGCTCGAACGGCGGGCGCTCATTATCTCCGCTCGCCAAGCGGGTGTAGCTCAATGGTAGAGCAGAAGCCTTCCAAGCTTACGACGAGGGTTCGATTCCCTTCACCCGCTCCAAAAATTGATCGCGCGGGGCGCGATTGGTTTTGGAGCACGCTGAGCGTCAGCAAAGCGGCGACAACTGGCCTCGCCTTGGTTGACAGCGGCGCACCGCGTCTCCATCTGGCGCGCCTGCCGACACCTTGGAGAGGTGGCCGAGTGGTTAAAGGCAGCAGACTGTAAATCTGCCGGGCTTCGCCCTACGCTGGTTCGAATCCAGCCCTCTCCACCATGATCGTCCAAACTTGTTCCAAAATGACGCGGCCTTGCGCCAAATTTCACCAAAGTGGCGACGGCAGCGTATGATAGAACAGATTTTGTCCTGGCGTGACAGCTGCGACGTCTTTTGCGTAATCTGATCTTTGGCGGTAAACGGCCGTTCGTGCTGATGTCTATTGAGCTCACAGGCAGTCGTGAGGATGGGGCGGTGAACTCTTCACCCCTCAGTCAGCCGGATTCGACCGTCATCGAACGCGTGGCGCGGCTGAGCCAGGGACAGCTCGATGCCTTGCTGCTGGTCGACCAGCACCTGTCTTCCAAAGAGATCGCCGTCGAGCTCGGCATCTCCCCGCACACGGTCGACCAACGGATTCGCGGCGCGCTCCACATCCTGGGGGTCGAGCGCCGTTCACAGGCCGCGCGGATGGTCGCGCAGGTGCAGGGCCCATATCAGCGATTGATACATCAACCGCCGCACATTGAGGGCGGCGCAGCCTCGGCCCAATCCGAAGTCGCGGTCGGTTTTCAGATTCGGCACGCTGACCGTGCAGGGGGGGCCAGCAGCCTCGGTGTCAAAACCGAGCAGAGGCCGAGGTCTTCCTGGTCTTCCCTGCCTCTGCCGTTCGCAACGAGGAGTCAGCCCAGGAATGAGATGAGCGTCGGCTTCCGGCTGGTTTGGATTGTCCTGATCGCAATGGGAGCAACCTTCTCGGCCGGCATGTATCTCGCCGGCCTGGAAAGCCTGGCCAGGATGCTGGGCCGCTAGGCAAGCAGCGCTTCACTTCAGCCCTGATCGAGCAGCCGGGACGCGGGAAGACCGTGTCCGGGGAGGAGAAGTCATGCGCAAGCAACAGATTGAACAGGCCGCTTACGAAGTCGCCACGCAGGTTCGCGCGGTCGAGAACACGATCGACAGCGCACTCGCCGAAATCGCCGAGCTGCAGGCGCGCATGGTCCGCGTCCGGACGACTGCGGGAATTGGCATCGCCACCGGCCACGGCGCCTTCGAGCAGCTTGCTGCTGCCCTTCAAGGCCTAATCACGGCACGTGGCGGGATTGCAAATTGCCACGCCGAGTTGGTTGACGCGAAGCAGCGCATCCCCGGCTTGCGGACGGTGGCCTTCGGCGAACCCGACGAGTGCCCGCCGCAAGAAGGCTTCGGCAACTTACGCGTCGTTGCGTGAAGGGTTGATCGGCCGGATTGCCCGGCGGTAGTCCGGCCGCTGTCCTATGCTTAGTCCCCTCACCTATTGGATCCTGCTGTTCGCGGTTTCCGGCTACGCCTTCGCCCGCGGTCACATCGACGAGCGCCTGGCGGCCGTGATCTGCATCGTCGCCACTCTCATCACCTGGTTGTTCAATTCGCCGCTACAAGAACGCTTTTCCGGGGTGGAAATCGGCGTTCTGGCAGCCGATGTGCTGGCCCTTGTCGGCTTCACCTTCCTTGCGCTCCGTTCGGACCGGTTCTGGCCATTATGGGTCGCGGGACTGCAACTGACGACTACGCTGTCCCACGTCCTGAAGGCTATCCAAATCGACCTGATGCCCCAAGCCTATGCCGCGGCGGCGCGCTTCTGGGTCTATCCGATTTTCCTGATTATCGTCGTCGGTACGTGGCGCAGTCACCAGCGCCGGCTTAGCGAGCGGCGCGGCAAAGCCACCTAGCCGCCCCCGCCGGCGCTGGGCTAAGGGGCGTCCATGCTCCTGTCGATCGACCTGGCCCGCTCGCTGATCGGCGTGCTCGACGAACCTGCCCTGATCATCGATGGTTCGCGAACCATTGCCGCGAACGAAGCGGCCCGAGCCCTGCTGGGCCGGCACATCGAGGGCAAAGACGTCCGCTTCGCAATTCGCCATCCGGACGCATTGCGCACCATCCTGTCAGAGGAAGCGGCCGACCTGGAACTGGTCGGCATCGGCTCTGCCGACCGTCCTTGGCTGCTCACCGTCAGGCCGATAGAGCGCGGAGTTACGGTCGTGCGGCTGATCGACCAGTCGGCCGGCCGCGCCGCGGAGCGGATGCGGGTCGATTTCGTTGCCAACGCCAGCCACGAATTGCGAACGCCGCTGGCGACCATCGCCGGCTAT
The DNA here is from genome assembly GCA_035250985.1 of Sphingomicrobium sp. GTDB lineage: Bacteria > Pseudomonadota > Alphaproteobacteria > Sphingomonadales > Sphingomonadaceae > Sphingomicrobium. The sequence goes on from DATFEO010000161.1 coordinate 4,031, forward strand.
GCCGAAACGCTGACCGAGACGGACGTTGACGAGGAAACGAGGCGTCGCTTCGGCTCCATCATCCAAGGCGAGGCCAGACGTATGCTGCAGATCGTCGAGGATCTGATGAGCCTGTCGCGCATCGAAGCGGAGCGCTTCCTGGCTCCGCGCGAGGCCATCGACCTGGGCGAGGTCGCAAGCCTGGCCGCCGAGCACGCTGGCCCACTGATCGAGCACCGGAATTGCATGATCGAGCTGCAAATCGACGACGAACTGCCGCCCGTCGCCGGCGATTTCGCGCAGCTTGTGCAGGCCGCTGACAATCTGATTTCCAACGCGATTCGCTACGGCTGTCACGGCAGGGGAATGAGCGTTACCATCGAGGTACGGCGCGACGCGGAACGCGCCCTGCTCGCAGTACGCGACGAGGGCGAAGGCATCGCGGCAGAGCATTTGCCGCGCCTGACGGAGCGCTTCTATCGAGTCGACGCCGCGCGCAGCCGGGACAGCGGCGGCACAGGCCTTGGCCTTGCGATCGTCAAGCATATCGTCGAGCGGCACCGGGGAACGCTTGATATCCGCAGTCGGCCAGGGCGCGGTACGTCAGTCGAAGTCCGGCTGCCGTTCGCCTGAGGCTTTGTCATGAAACCGTAATCATCCTGTCACAGGAAGCGTCGGACTCGGCGCTAGGGACCGCTTTGGGGGCGACTTAAGGTCCCCGCTCAGGGAGTTATTGAGATGAAGAAGCTGTTCGCCGCGCTGCCTCTGGTGGCGCTGATCGTGGCCTGCGGATCCAATCAGTCGGGAAGCGAGCGCAGCGCCCAGCTGAAGATCGTCGGTTCCTCGACGGTCTATCCGTTCACCACCGCCGTTGCCGAGGAATTCCAGCGCGCCAACCCGGGCACCAGCGTTGTCGTTGAATCGACCGGTACCGGCGCGGGCCTGAAACTGTTTTGCGCTGGCGTCGGCGCCGACACGCCCGACCTCACCAATGCCTCGCGCCGCATCAAGACCAGCGAACTCGAGGACTGCGCCAAGAACGGAGTCAACCAGGTCATCGAATTCCCGGTCGGGATCGACGGGCTGACGCTTATCGAATCGGTCAACGCACCGCCGCTCAAGCTGTCGCTTCGCGATCTTTACGCAGCTCTCGCCGCCAAGCCGTTCGGCAAGGAGCAGACAGCTCAGACGTGGAAGGACGTCAATCCCGCGCTGCCGGCGACCAAGATCCGTGTCCTCGGCCCGCCACCGACGTCGGGCACCCGCGACAGCCTCAACGAGCTCTTCCTCCAAGTCGGCTGCGAGACCGACCCGGCCATGAAGGCGCTAAAGAAGTCCAACGAGGACCAGCACAAGGAAATCTGCACCAAGATTCGCGAGGATGGCGTCTTCGTCGAGGCCGGTGAGAACGACAACCTGCTGGTCCAGAAGATCAGCAGCGACCCGTCGGCGATCGGTGTCCTCGGCTATAGCTTCCTCGAGGAGAATACCGACAAGGTCCGTGCTGTTGAGGTAGACGGGGCGGTCCCGACCGAGGCCAGCATCACCGATCTCAGCTATCCAGGCGCGCGCAAGGTCTTCATCTATGCCAAGGGCGAGCACCTGCAGGCGAAGCCGGCGATCAAGGAGTTCCTGTCGCTCTACGCCCGTTCGAACGGCAAGGGCGGGTCGCTGGAGCGGCGCGGCCTGGTTCCATTCGCTTCCGCCGACGCCGCGGCCGTGCAGCAGCAGGCAACCGAACTGAAGCCGCTGACCGCGGCCGACCTCAAGTAAACGAGGGGCGACGGGCGCAATGAGCCTGTTCCTTGCACTCGTCGCTGTGCTCGTCGTCGCACTCGGCGGCTTCTGGCTCGCTTTTACCAAGGCGAGCCAGATCCGCACCGCCGGCGCCGGGCGGCTCAACTCGCTGCCAATCTACCACGGCGCCTATGCGGCCCTGTGGGCGGCGATCCCCGCACTCCTGCTGCTCGCCATGTGGGTGCCGGTCCAGAACGGGCTTGTCGAGCAAGCGGTCCTGAGCTCGCCGGAGGGCCAGGCCCTCCCGACGTTCGACATGCAGCGCGATTCCATTCTCGCGGAAGCGCGCGAGATCGCCCGAGGCGAGCGCCAGGTCGGGTTCAACACGGAATCCGCGACCCTCGCTCCTCGGTTCAGGGAAGCCGAGAGCCGCTATTCGGCCGCGGCTGGCGCCGTCGCCATCCTGATCGCCTTCGGCGCCGGATTCGTTGCACTCCGGCGGACCGGCCTGACCTTCCGCGCCCGGACCGGGGTCGAGCGCTGGCTCATGGGCCTGCTGCTTGCCGCCTCCCTGATCGCCATCCTGACAACCCTTGGCATCGTGCTGTCCCTGCTGTTCGAAACCCTGCGCTTCTTCAAGCTGGTCAGCCCGACGGAATTCCTGCTCGGCACCACCTGGAGCCCCCAGACGGCGATCCGCGCCGATCAGGTCGGGTCGTCGGGCGCCTTCGGCTCGATTCCGTTGTTCTGGGGCACCATCTTCATCGGCGCGATCATCGCCATGATCGTCGCCATTCCGCTCGGGTTGATGAGCGCGATTTTCCTCACGCAATATTCACCCGCCCGCCTGCGCGCCTGGCTCAAGCCGATCCTCGAGATCCTGGCCGGCGTTCCGACGGTCGTCTATGGCTATTTTGCGGCGCTGACGGTTGCACCCGTGATACGGGACATTGGTATTGCAATCGGCGTTTCGTCGGCGAGCAGCGAAAGCGCGCTGGCGGCCGGCCTGGTGATGGGGATCATGATTATCCCCTTCGTCAGTTCCATGGCCGACGACAGCATCGCCGCCGTGCCCCAGGCAATGCGCGATGGCAGCCTGGCGCTGGGCGCGACCAAGGCTGAGACGATCAAGAAAGTGCTGCTGCCTGCAGCCTTGCCGGGCGTAGTCGGCGGAGTCCTGCTGGCCGTCAGCCGGGCGATCGGCGAAACCATGATCGTCGTCATGGCGGCCGGCCTCTCCGCCAACCTGACGGCCAATCCGTTCGAGAGCGTAACCACGGTTACGACCCAGATCGTCCAGCTGCTGACCGGCGACCAGGAGTTCGAGAGCGCCAAGACGCTCGCCGCCTTTGCCCTCGGCCTGGCGCTGTTCATAATCACCCTGCTGCTCAACCTGATCGCGCTGACCTTCGTCCGGCGTTACCGCGAGGCTTACGAATGACCGTCGCTGCATCTCGCTGGACTGATGGCTCAATGGATTCGCGGCTCCGCCGGCGGTACGCCGCCGAGCGGCGATTCCGGTTGCTCGGCCTGTTCGCCATCGGCCTCAGCGTGGCGTTCCTTGCCTTCCTGCTGGTGACGATGGCCTGGCGCGGTCTTGGCGGCTTCAGCCAAACCGAAGCCAGGGTTACGATCGATTTCCCGCGGTCGGACATCATGATCGATCCTGCGGCCTTGGCCGGGCCGGAGGCAAGGCAGGTGGTCGGCTCGGCCGGCCTCGAAGGAGCGCTGGCCCAGGCGGCCGTCACCAGTTACGGCGAGGAAGCCGACGAATTGTTCGGCGGCGCCGCGGCGCGAGCTCTTGGCAAGGCACTGATCGAGGACCCGTCCTTGTTGTCGCAGCGCGCCGAGCTGTGGCTGCCGGTCACCAGCGCCTACGATATCGCCAGGAAGGACGCCGGCGCGCCAGAGGCTGAGCGGCTTGTCAACGCGATCGATGCGAGGGGCGATCTCAGGCGCGCCTTCAACGTCAACTTTCTGACGGCCTCGGATGCGACCGACCCGGGCGAGATCGGAGTCTGGGGGGCGCTCAAGGGCAGCTTCCTGACCATCATCGTCACCATGGCGCTGGCCTTTCCGATCGGCGTGCTGGCCGCGCTCTACCTGGAGGAATTCGCGCCGCGGAACCGATGGACGGACTTGATCGAGGTCTCGATCAACAATCTCGCCGCGGTACCGTCGATCATCTTTGGGCTGCTCGGCCTCGCCGTCTTCCTTAACTTCATGCACCTGCCACGATCGGCCGCGATCGTCGGCGGCCTGACCTTGGCGCTGATGACCATGCCGGTGATCGTCATCGCCGGCCGCAACGCCATCAAGTCGGTTCCGCCCTCGATCCGGGATGCGGCGCTGGGGGTCGGCGCCTCAAAGATGCAAGTGGTCTTCCATCATGTCCTGCCGCTGGCGCTGCCGGGGGTCCTGACCGGCACCATCATCGGCATGGCGCGGGCCTTGGGCGAGACCGCGCCGCTGCTGATGATCGGAATGCGCGCGTTCATCGCGACGCCGCCGAAGGGCATCACCGACCCTGCAACGGTCCTGCCGGTGCAGATCTTTCTCTGGTCCGACGAGGTCAACCGCGGCTTTGTCGAGAAAACCAGTGCCGCAATCATCGTCCTGTTGATCTTCATGCTGTTGATGAATGGGCTCGCCATCTATCTTCGCAACCGCTTCGAGCAGCGGTGGTAGGAAATATGAAAGAAAAGATGCCACTCACACCACTGCCTACTCCCTCGGCGGCGATCGCCGCCGAAGCGCATGAGGCCGATTTGACCACTCCCGAGGAAGCCTCTGGGGTCGCCGAAGGACCGTCGCTAGACGATCTACGGGGCGAGCCAGCGGGCCTGCCGCCGATCGATCCGAAGAAGACGGCGAAGATGCGGGCGAAGAACGTCGACGTCTTCTATGGGGACAAGCAGGCCTTGAACGGCGTGTCGATCGACATCCATGAAGATCGGGTGACAGCGTTCATCGGCCCATCGGGCTGCGGCAAGTCGACGTTCCTGAGGTGCCTCAACCGCATGAACGACACCATCCCCGGCGCCAAGGTCACGGGCCATATCGAGCTCGATGGCCAGAACATCAACGACCCCCGGATGGACGTCGTCCAGCTTCGGGCTCGGGTCGGCATGGTCTTCCAGAAGCCGAACCCCTTCCCCAAGTCGATCTTCGAAAATGTCGCTTACGGACCGCGCATCCACGGCCTCGCGGAAAACAAGTCGAAGCTGGAGGAAATCGTCGAGAAGAGCCTGAAGCGGGCCGGGCTCTGGGACGAGGTCAAGGATCGCCTCGACGAAAGCGGCACGGCCTTGTCGGGCGGTCAGCAGCAACGCCTGTGCATCGCCCGCGCGATCGCCGTCGATCCGGAGGTGATCCTGATGGACGAGCCCTGCTCGGCGCTCGACCCGATTGCGACGGCGAAGATCGAGGAACTGATCCACGAATTGCGCGGCCGCTACGCCATCGCCATCGTCACTCACAACATGCAGCAGGCGGCTCGCGTTTCGCAGCGCACCGCTTTCTTCCACCTCGGCGAGATGGTGGAATATGGCAAGACAAGCGAGATCTTCACCAATCCGCGTGAGCGCCGAACGCAGGATTACATCACAGGCCGCTACGGCTGATCGGAGTCTTCAACTCATGGCGACAGGACACACACTCAAGGCCTTCGACGACGATCTGGACCGCCTGCGTGCATTGATCAGCGAAATGGGCGGCCTGGCCGAGCATGCCATCCGCGAATCCATGCGCTGCCTCCAGCAGCGCGACGTCGAGGGCGCCGCGAGAATCGTTGAAAACGACAAGCAGCTCGATGCGCTGGAAATCGAAACCGAGCGGCGCGCAGTGCAGCTCATCGCATTGCGCGCGCCAATGGCGGGCGACCTTCGCGACGTCGTCGCGGCCCTCAAGATCTCGGGCGTCGTCGAGCGGATTGGCGATTATGCCAAGAATATCGCCAAGCGCGTGCCGCTGCTGGAAAGCGCCGGCAAGATCGAGGCGCTGTCGCTTATGCCGGAAATGGCCCGCATCGCCTCCGAAATGGTTCACGACGTCCTCAATGCCTTCGTCGAGCGCGACGCCGAGGCGGCGCTGCGGGTGATGAAGCGCGACGATGCCGTCGACGATTTCTACGACTCCATCTTCCGCACGCTGCTGACGCACATGATGGAAGACCCGCAAAACATTAAGCAATCGGCCCACTTGCTGTTCATCGCCAAGAACCTCGAGCGCGCCGGCGACCACGCCACCAACATCGCCGAAATGGTCTATTACGCCGCAACCGGTCGGCACATGACCGAGGAACAGACGGGCAAGAAGCCATGAGCGCCAAGCGCCTGCTCCTTGTCGAGGACGATCGCCAGCTCGCCGAGCTCGTCCGCTTCCATTTCGACCGCGCGGGCTACGACGTAACCCGAACCGGGGACGGAGAAGAAGCGCTGATCCTGGCCGAGGAAGTGCGACCGGACTTGATGATCCTGGATTGGATGATCGACGGCGTCAGTGGCATCGAAGTCTGCCGCCGGCTGCGCCGCCGCCCCGCGACCGCCAACCTGCCGATCATCATGCTGACCGCCCGCGGCGAGGAAAATGACCGCGTACGTGGGCTGGAAACCGGTGCCGACGATTATCTGACCAAGCCCTTCTCGCCCAAGGAGCTCGTGGCGCGCGCAGGTGCCGTCCTGCGCCGCGTGCGGCCCGCGCTTGCCGCAGAGGCTCTTGACTATGGCGGGATAGAGATGGACCTCGCTGCTCACCGCGTCCGCCGTAATGGCAAGAGCGTGCAGCTCGGCCCGACCGAATATCGCCTGATGCGCCACTTCCTCGAGAATCCGGGCCGCGTTTTCTCACGCCAGCAGCTGCTCGAAACCGTCTGGCCCCACAGCGAGGACATCGAGCTTCGCACGGTCGACGTGCACATCCGCCGGCTGCGCCTGGCGTTGGGCGAGCCGGACATCATCCGCACCGTCCGCAGCGCCGGCTATGCGCTCGACGCGGAAGGGGTTGCCTAGCCAGCCAGCCTTCCGCATTGGGCGGCCATGTCCCGGCGCAAGAAGTCCCATCAGAGCCACGGCAGCCAAAACCGTCCGCGTTTTTGGGGCAAGCACGCCGTAGCCGCCGCGCTCGACAATCCCGATCGTAAGGTGATTCGAGCCTGGGCAACACGCGAGGCAGCCGGAATCATGCAGTTCCCTGACAGCGTCGCAGTCACGCTGGCCGACGTCGCTGACCTCGGCCGGCTGGTGCCGTCCGATGCTCCGCACCAGGGCGTGGTCATCGAAGTCGAACCGCTCGAGGACCTGTGGCTCGGGGATCTGCTTGCCAGTGCCGGTGAGCAGTCAGTGCTGCTCGTCCTCGACCAGGTCACCGATCCGCACAATGTCGGCGCCATCCTGCGCTCCGCCGCCGCCTTCGGGGCGCTGGGGCTTGTTACCCAGGACCGCCACTCGCCGCCCGAGGGCGGAGCGTTGGCCAAGGCCGCCTCGGGTATGCTCGAGCGAGTTCCCTGGGTTCGGGTGGTCAATCTTGCCCGGGCCCTCGAGGAGATTGCCGAGGCGGGTTTCTGGCGGATCGGCCTGGCCGGCGACGCCGATACGGAATTAAGGGATGCGCTCGGCCCGCCGCGTACCGCGCTCGTCCTCGGTGCCGAGGGGCCTGGCATGCGGCCCAACACGCGCGAGCATTGCGACGCGCTGGCCCGGCTGCCGATCAGCGATGCGGTCGAGAGTCTCAACGTCTCCAACGCCGCCGCCGTCGCTCTCTATGCAGCGAGCATTGCCTGATGGTCCGCACAGTCGACTCTATCAATGCCGCGGTCGACGAGCTTGCTCGCCGCGAAAAGGCCTTCGCCCAAGTGCTTGAGCGCCATGGCCGTCCGGAGCCGCGGGTCAGCGAGCCGGGCGCGACAACCCTGCTCAGGACCATCGTCGGCCAGCAGGTCAGCGTCGCCGCTGCGCGGTCGATGTGGGCAAAAATCGAGG
>DATFEO010000174.1:0-9920 GCA_035250985.1 Sphingomicrobium sp.
GAGGCAGCCGGCGAGCTGGGCGAGGTCCCAGTGGATCGCCTCCGGCTGGCGTCCGAAGGCATACAGCCCGGTCTCGTCAAAATAAGCAGCGGTAAAGTCATCGTCCCATTCCGGCGTGAATCGCCACGGCCCGTAATCGAAGCTCTCGCCGGTGATGGCGATATTGTCGCTGTTGAGCACCCCGTGGACGAACCCGGCGGCCATGTACGAGGCGGCAAGCTCGGCGGTCCGGTCGGCCACCAGCTCGAATAGCCGGTGCGGCCCGGCATCCGGCGGCTCGCCGTAGAGATGTTCGAGGCAGTAGCGGACGAGCCTGGCGATATTCTCCGCCTGCTCGAAGAAGGCGAGGCGCTGGAAAGTGCCGATGCGGATGTGGCCGTGGCCGAGACGGGTGAGCACCGAGGATCGGGTTGGCGAAGGCTCGTCGCCGCGCACCAGTTCCTCGCCGGTTTCGAACAAGGCGAAGGTCTTGGAGGTGTTGACGCCCAGCGCCTCCAGCATCTCGGTCGCCAGCACCTCGCGGACGCCGCCCTTCAGCGTCAGGCGCCCGTCGCCGAACCGGCTGTAGGGGGTCTGGCCTGATCCCTTCGTGCCGAGGTCGAGCAGGCGATCCTTATCGTCGCGCAGTTGGGCGAATAGGAAGCCGCGGCCATCGCCGATCTCGGGATTGTAAGTCCGGAACTGGTGGCCGTGGTAGCGCAGCGCCAGCGGTTGGCCGAGGTTGTCGGGGAGCGGCTCGAAGCGGTGGAAATGCGCTTCCCAGCCGACGTTGCGAAGGCCGACCCTCTCCGCCCATCGCTCGTTGACGAACCGCGGGATGGCCCTTGGAAAGCGCGCCGGCTCAACGGGATCGTAGAAATCCGGCCCCAGCTCGAGGATCCGCGGATCGGCGCGATAGGGTTGCCGGGACGCCATCGGCTCGCGATAGGGGAGGAGGGCCAAGTGGGGAAATGTTTATGGCAGAGTGGCAGGACCGTTACTGGACGAGCAGCGACGGTCTCAGGCTCCATTATCGCGACTATGCCGGGCCCGCGGACCGGCCGCCGGTCCTCTGCCTTCCGGGCTTGACTCGCAACGCGCGTGACTTCGAGGCGGTCGCCGATCGGCTGGCGGGCGAATGGCGAGTGTTGGCCGTCGAGTTCCGCGGGCGCGGCCAATCGCAGCACGACCCCAATCCGGCCAATTACCTGCCGCATACTTATGCCGCCGACATCCTCAAGCTGCTGGATCAGCTCGGTATCGCCGACGCCGTTTTCTTCGGCACCTCGCTGGGCGGCATCGTCACCATGTTGATGAGTTCCACCGATCCGGAGCGGATCGCCGGCGCGATGCTCAACGACATTGGCCCGGTCATCGAGGACGCCGGGGTCGAGCGGCTGCGCACCTATATCGGCAAAAGCGCGTCCTGGGCCAGCTGGGCAGAGGCGGCGGAAGGCGCAGCGCAAAGGAACGGCATCGCCTTTCCGCACTATACGGCCGAGCAATGGGAGCGATTCGCACGCCGGCTGGCCAGCGAACGGCCCGACGGCTCCATCCAGGCCGATTACGACATGGCGATTTCCCAGGCCTTCGCCCAGAACAAGGGCACCCCGGATTACGACCCCTGGACGCTGATCGACGGCTTGAAAGACAAGCCGGTACTGATCGTTCGCGGCGAGACCAGCGACCTGCTCTCGGCCGAAACGGCGAACCGGATGTTGGCCGAGCTTTCGGATGCGGAACTGGTCACTGTCCCTGGCATTGGCCACGCACCGATCCTTGACGAGCCCGAGGCGGAGGCCGGCATCGACCGGCTGCTCGAGAAGGTGCTGGCCGAGGAGGCGCTCAGCCGGACGTCAGCCGCCTGAGCTTGGCGAGCGCGGCGGCATCAGTCTCGTCGGGCGCGATCGTCGACTGGAACTGGCCGCCTTTGTCGAACAGCAGCACCGCCGCCGTGTGGTCGACGGTATAGGTATCGCCGGTCCCGACTTTCTCCGAGAAGATGCCGAAGACCTTCTTGACCTGGGCGATCTGGGCCGGACTGCCGGTGAGGCCAATGACCGGCGCACCGAACAGATCGGCATATTTGCCGACTTCGGCGGGGCCGTCACGTTCCGGATCGACCGTCACGAAGACGATCGGGAAGGCGTCGTCCGTTCCCAACTGACGCCGCAGCCTGACCAGCCGCGCAAGGGTTGTCGGGCAAACGTCCGGGCAGTGGGTAAATCCGAAGAACAGGGCGTAGGGCCGTCCGGCAAGCCGGCTGCTGGCGAAGGGCTGGCCCTTGCTGTCGATCAAGGTGAAAGGTCCGCCAAGGCCGACCTGCTGCGCCTGCGACTCCGGCGGCGTCGACTGCCGCCAGTAAAGCGCGGCAAAGGCGACGGCCGCGGCGGCGACGAGCAGCCAGAGGAGGATGCGCAATGCCTTCATCCTAACGGACCATTGCGCTTTCGGCCGCCGGCTTGACGATGATGTCGACCCGTTCGGGCCCGGATTTGGCGAACGCCAGCGTCAGGCCAAAGCGGTCCCCGGGCTTCAAGGGATGATTCAACCCCATGATCATGACGTGTGCTCCGCCCGGCGCGAGGGCGAGCCTCCCGTTCGATGGAACGACCAGGCCTTGAGTGGGATCGATCCTACGCATCCGCATCACGCCATTGTCCATCGAGGTCTCGTGGAGCGTCGCCTCGCCGATGGTCGAGCGGACATCGATCAGCCGGTCGGCAGAGCCCTTGTTCTCGATCGTCACATAGGCGGCCGCCGCGTCGGATCGGCCTGTCTCGCGGGCCCAACCTTCGGAAGCGGCGATCTTCGGATCCTGGGTCGAACAGGCGGCGAGGGCGGCTAGCAGGACGGTCAGGGAGATGCGTCTCGGCATTGCGGCGCCCTATGCGGGGCAAGGCGGGCGTCGGCAAGAGGCTTGACCGAAGGTGCGGCAGTTTCGAAGATTCGACTGGAGTTTTCACGCAGGCGTATTATGTACCGGCCGATATGAATCAGCTTGGACCACTTGTTGCGCGCGGCCGGCCGCGCGAGTTCTGCGTGCATGAGGCGCTCGCCAAGGCGCTGCGCGTGTTCTGGAGCAAGGGCTATGAGGCCGCCTCGCTCACCGACCTGACCGAGGCGATGGGAATCACCCGGCCCAGCCTCTACGCGGCGTTCGGCAACAAGGAATCCTTGTTCCGCAAGGCACTGGAGCTCTACGAGTGCGAGAAGATGTCCTACGTCGGCAATGCGTTGGCCAAGCCGACCGCGCGCGCCGTCGCCGAAACGATGCTCCGTGGAGCCGTCGAGGCCATGACCGGCAAGGACGACCCGCATGGCTGCCTGCGGGTGATTGCGACGGCTACCTGCGGCGACGAGGCCCAGTCGATTCGCGAGGAATTGGATAAGCGCGGGCAGGTCATCCGCCAGAGCATCGTCGAGCGGTTCGAACATGCCAGGGCAGAGGGCGACCTGCCGGCACATATCGACGTCGAGGGCCTGACCGACCTGCTTAAGGCCATGCTCCAGGGGATCTCCATGCAGGCTGCGGCCGGCGCCACTCGCAAGGAGCTGGAACGGATCGTCGATACCGGCCTGGCAATGTGGCCGAGTTCCTGACGAGCCTTCGGTTCATCAATATTGCTTATCGATTCTGCAGATTTTTTTATCAGCCGGTACAGAAAGTGGCTTGACGCGGTTCTGCTGTCTTTATACTGACCGGTACAGAAAGATTCCGGCGTAACCAGGGGATCTGCGGGCGCTTACCTCGCGAGTAATCGAAACAATCCGGCGCGAGCCGTAGCCTTGGCTGCACTCGCTGAGTCCGTGGCGCAAGGTCGCGCGCGGCGGCCGGTGGGGCTCGCCCGGAAAAAAGGGGACAAGGATGGCTTATCTCGCGCGAATTGAGCCAGATGGCAGCGATGTAATCGCCTTGCCGGCGATCGTCTCAAGCGGCTCGGCCAGATTTACCGATCTCGAGTGGTCGGTGATCAGGTTGGCGCGAATTGACGCGCTGTGGACGATCCGCCCGGCCGGCCGGCTGCGGAGAGCCTGGAACTGGTTCCTGGGCCGCAGCAATCCGGAACTCGCCAATCCCCGGCTCGAGGCGCTTCGGCGCATGGCCGTGCTTAGCTGGCATTATGGATTCACCGTCGCCGGCGAGGCGGTCGCCGACTTCCTTTCCGCCGGCTTCAGCCTCTCCCAATATGAGCTGCTCGTCAGCCGTATCGCCAGGTCGATCAACGCGCCCGCGCCCGGGCAATCACGGGAGGCATTCGCCTGATGTTGCTCCGCAAGAACGAGTTCCAGGATTCTGCCGATCGCGGTCGCCGGTCGCTCGTCATGCTGGCCCGCAACCGGCGGGCGAGCGGCATCGCGCTCGGCCTGCTGGCGGTCCTCGCGCTTATCGCCATCGGATATTGGTTGCTGACTGGCGGCAAACAGGCCGCCGCTGCGCCGCCGCCGGTCGAGGTCGCGGTGGCTACGCCCTTGCAGCGGTCGATCGTGGAATATGACGAATTCACTGGCCGCTTCGAGGCGAGCCAGACGGTCGAGGTCCGGCCGCGAGTGTCAGGCCAGCTGCGGTCGATTCATTTCCGCGATGGAGACTATGTCCGCAGGGGGCAGCTGTTGTTCACCATCGACCCGCGGCCCTACCAGGCGGCGCTCGCCGAAGCCCAGGCGAGGGCCCGCGCAGCGCGCGCCGCGGCGAGGCTGGCGTCGGTCCAGCTCAAGCGCGCGGAAGGACTCATTGCAAAGGGCTTTGTGTCCCGGAACGATTTCGACACCCGGCAGGAGGCGGCCCAGTCAGCACAGGCGAATATTGCCGCGGCCGACGCCATCGTCCGCCAGCGGGCGCTCGACCTGGAATTCACGCAGGTACGCGCGCCGATCAGCGGCCGTGTCTCCGACCGCCGTGCCGATCCCGGCACCTTGCTCGCCGGCGGCAATGGCGCCGAGGCGACGCTGCTGACGACGATCAACGCCGTCGATCCGATCTACTTCAGCTTCGACGTCTCCGAGGCGCTCCTGCTTAAGGCGCAGCGCGAACGGGCCGCCGGCGCGGGTGCCGGCCAAGCCGTCGAAATCCGCCTCCAGGACGAGCCGGAATATCGTTGGCGAGGGAATGTCGACTTTACCGACAACGGCATTGCCAGCAATTCGGGCACCATCCGCGCCCGTGCCGTCATTAGCAATCCGGACGGCTTCCTGGTGCCCGGCATCTTCGGCAGCATGCGACTGTCTAGCCGGCGCCCGGTCAACGTCCTGCTGGTGCCCGACAGCGCGGTCATCACCGACCAGGCCGGCAAGATGGTCATGACCATTGGCAAGAACGGACAGCCGGTGCCGGCGCCGGTGACGGTCGGTCCGGTGATCGACGGCCTGCGGGTCATCCGCGGCGGCCTCGCGCCCGATGCAAAGGTCGTGATCCGAGGCCATCAGCGGATGTTCCCGGGCGTGCCGATCCAGCCGAAGATGACGCGCATCGTCCCCGAGCCGGCCAGGGGCGCGAGCCCGGCCGCGGCGCCGCCACCGGCGAGCAGCGCCACCTTCGCCGACTCAGGCGCGGCCCGCTAAGCCATGCGCCTGTCACGGATCTTCATCGACCGGCCCATCTTCGCGGCGGTCATCGCCATCGTCATCAGTCTGGTCGGCGCCATCTCCTACCTGGGCCTACCGGTGGCGCAATATCCCGACGTCGTCCCGCCGACGATCACGGTCAGCGCCAACTATCCCGGCGCGTCGGCCGAGACGGTCGCCGACACGGTAGCGGCGCCGATCGAGCAGCAGATCAACGGCGTCGACGACATGCTCTACCTGTCGAGCCAGTCGACCGGCGACGGGCGGCTGACGATCACCGTCACCTTCAAGCTGGGCACCGACCTCGACCAGGCGCAGGTGCTGGTTCAGAACCGGGTCGCGCAGGCCGAGCCGAGCCTGCCCGAGGAAGTCCGCCGCTTCGGCGTGGTTACCCGCAAGACGTCTCCGTCCTGGCTGATGGCGATCAACATCATCTCGCCCGACCACTCGCGCGACCGCGCCTACATGTCGAACTACATCCTGAGCCAGGTCCGAGACCGGCTGACTCGGGTCGACGGCATTGGCGACGTCATGATGTTCGGCGGGCGCGATTATGCGATGCGCGTGTGGATCGACCCTGGCCGCGCCGCCGCACGCGGCATGACGGCCGGCGAGGTCGTGGCCGCATTGCGCGCGCAGAACGTCCAGGTCGCCGCCGGCACGGTCGGGCAGCCGCCCTATGACACGGGCTCGGCCTTCCAGCTGAACGTCGAGACCCAGGGCCGCTTCAGGGATCCGCAGGACTTCGCGAGGATCATCGTCAAGACCGCGCCTGATGGAGCCGTTACCCGCGTGTCCGACGTCGCCCGGGTCGAGCTCGGCGCCGACGATTATGGCGTCAATGGCTATCTGTCGGGCGAAGAGTCGCTGATTCTCGGCATCACCCAGCGCCCCGGCACGAACGCGCTCGCCGCCGCTCAGGGCGTGCTCAAGGAGATGGAATCCGCGTCTAGGGACTTCCCGCAGGGCGTCGCTTATCGCGTCATCTGGAATCCGACCGAGTTCATCAGCAAGTCGATGGAGGCGGTGCAGGTAACCCTGCTCGAGGCGATCGCGCTGGTCGTGCTCGTCATTCTTGTCTTCCTGCAGAGCTGGCGGGCCGCGATCATCCCGGTCGTCGCCATACCCGTATCGCTGATCGGCAGCTTCGCCGTGCTCTCCGCGCTCGGCTACTCGCTCAATACCCTGTCGATGTTCGGGCTGGTGCTCGCCATCGGCATCGTCGTCGACGACGCGATCGTCGTCGTCGAGAATGTCGAGCGCAACCTCGAGCAGGGCCTTGCGCCCCGTGAGGCGGCCAGGCGATCGATGGACGAAGTGTCGACCGCGCTGGTCGCAATCGTGCTCGTGCTGTGCGCGGTGTTCGTGCCCACGACCTTCCTCACCGGCCTGTCGGGCGAATTCTACCGGCAGTTCGCGGTCACCATCTCGAGCGCGACCTTGATTTCGCTGCTGTTGTCGCTGACGCTGTCGCCGGCGCTCGCGGCCATGCTGCTGAAGCCGAAGGGCGAAGCGCCGGCCGGCGGCGTCGGCCTGCTCGTGCATCGAGCGGGCGGCTGGTTCAACCGCAACTTCGACCGTTTCTCGGCTTGGTATGGTCGCGTGACCCAGCGCCTGATCGCCAACCCGAGGAAGGTCCTGCTGACCTACGGTGGCCTGATCACGGCGACGGTCGGCCTGTTCTGGATGACGCCCTCCGGCTTCGTGCCGGCCCAGGACCAGGGTTATGCGCTCGCCGCCGTGCAGCTGCCGCCGGGAAGCTCGCTCGAGCGTACCGATGCGGTGCTCAAGAAAGTGGCGGCGCGGCTGGTCAAGATCGACGGGGTCCAGGACGCGGTGATGTTCGCCGGCTTCGACGGCGCCTCCGGCACCCAGGCGTCGAATGCGGGCGCCGCCTACCTCGCCTTCAAGGGCTATGGCCAGCGCGCCGAGCGCGGCCGCTCGGAAGCGGCGATCATGGCCGACATGCGCAAAGCCGTGGCCGACATCGACGAGGCGATGGTCTTCGTCATCCCCCCGCCCGTCATCCAGGGCATCGGGTCGGGAGGCTTTCGGATGATCATCCAGGATCGCGGCGACGCCGGCTTCAAGGCAATGGAAGGGGCCGCCTTCGGCTTCATGGGCCAGGCGGCGCAGACGCCGGGGCTAGCCAACGTGTTCACCCTCTACAATGCGACGACGCCGCGCGTGTACGCCGACGTCGACCGGACCAAGGCCGATATGCTTGGCGTCGAGCCGGGCAAGGTCTTCGAGGCGCTGCAGGTCTATCTGGGATCGGCCTATGTCAACGACTTCAACCTGCTCGGCCGTACCTATCGCGTGACAGCGCAGGCCGACGCTCCATTCCGCGACGACACGTCCGACATCGCCCAGCTGAAGACCCGTTCGGTGACCGGGGAAATGGTGCCGATCGGGTCGATCGCGACGTTTGAGGATCGCACGGGTCCCTATCGGGTCACGCGCTACAACCTGTTCCCGGCGGTCGAAATGGACGGCGAGCCAGCGCCGGGCACCTCTACCGGCCAGGCGATGCAGCAGATGGAGGAGATCGCCCAAACGCTCGGTCCCGCGTTCCGCACCGAATGGACCGACATCGCCTACCAGCAGCAGGCGGCCGGCAATACCGCCGGAATCGTCTTCGCGCTGGCCGTCGTCTTCGTTTTCCTCGTGCTCGCCGCCCAGTTCGAAAGCCTGACCCTGCCGATCGCCGTGATCCTGATCGTGCCGATGACGCTGCTGGCGGCGATGATCGGCGTCAACCTGCGAGGGCTGGACAACAACATCCTGACACAAATCGGCCTCATCGTGCTGATCGCACTGGCGGCGAAAAATGCCATCCTGATCGTCGAATTCGCCAAGCAGGCCGAAGAACGCGGCGCATCGATCCTGGACGCGGCGGTGGAGGCGGCAAAGCTTCGGCTTCGCCCGATCCTGATGACCAGCTTCGCCTTCATCCTCGGCACTCTGCCGCTGGTTACGTCGACCGGCGCCGGTGCGGAGCTTCGCCAGGCGCTGGGCACCGCGGTCTTCTTCGGGATGATCGGAGTCACCGCCTTCGGGCTGATCTACACGCCGACATTCTACGTCGTCAGCCGCAAGGCGGCGGAGCGTCTCGCCGAGTGGCGCAATCGCCGCGGCGGCGCGCCGGCGCTGCAGCCGGCGGAATGACGCCGCGCATTTGGCATGGACCTTGCGACTAAATCAGCATGACCAGGCTTATGCGTCAGGGCGGAATGAGGCAGGAAGGCGCGCGTGCTGTCCGATTGCGGACAGTCGCGTGCGAATCCGGACAGCGAGAGGATGGAGGCCCGAGCCGGAATCGAACCGGCGTGCAAGGATTTGCAGTCCTCTGCGTAACCACTCCGCCATCGGGCCTCAGCGGGACCGCGGAAATGGTCGGGCGGCCGACGCTTGTCAACCGCTCGGCCGGACGCAACGACCATTCGTCCCCCCGTCTTTTCGACCGGGGGTGGTCGGCGCGGCTTGGCCTGCCAGCCGCCGGCCTTTATGGACTGCCTTGCACGATCAGTGTATTACTGGCATATAACAGCTGATGGCCTTTGAGGAGTTGATGTCGCTGCACCAGCCTGACTTCGCCGCCGCCCGGCGCGCAATGATCGACAGCCAGCTGCGTCCGCAGGGGGTGACTGACCCGGCCGTGCTGGCGGCGATGGCGGCGGTCCCGCGTGAGGAATTTGTACCCGAGGCGATGCGATCGCTGGCCTATTCCGACCGTCCGATCGACCTCGGCAACGGCAAGGCGCTGATGCCCCCGGCGGCACTGGCGCAGCTGGTCAGCGAGCTCGGGCCGCGCGCCGGCGAACGGGCGCTCGTGGTTGGCTCAGGCAACGGTTATGCGGCCAAGGTGCTGGAGGCGCTTGGCCTCGAGGTGGAACAGGCTGAGGGGCATCATTCGGCCGGCAAGGCGATTTACGACCTGATCCTGATCGACGGCGCGGTGGAGGACATTCCGGCGGGCCTGGTTGCTCGTTTGGCTCCGGAGGGGCGCATGGGTGCGGCGATCGCCGACAATGGGGTCACCAGGCTGGCGATCGGCCGGGTCGTCGGCGGTGTACTCGGCCTCCGGCGCTTCGCCGATGCCGAGGTGCCACTGCTTCCCGGTTTCACCCGTCCGCGGGCATTCACATTCTGACGATGGAGTTACAGTTGACGCGTCATCTCATTTTCGGCGCGCTCGTTGCGTCCCTGATGGCCGAAGCGGCATCCGCGGATACGCTCCGCGAGGCGCTGAAGGCAACCGATGCCAATGTCGCGATCGCGCGCTCGGCCGGCCGGCCGCAGGTTTCGGCCACGGTCGGCGTTACCCGCGACCTGACGCGTAGCGGCCGGTTCGATACCGGAATCAGCAAGGGGCC
>DATFEO010000188.1:0-3484 GCA_035250985.1 Sphingomicrobium sp.
TCAAGGCCCGGCTCGGCCGCGATGTAGCGATTGACGCCAGGGTCGATCCCGAAATTCTCGGAGGCATCATCGTCCGGCACGGAAGCCAGATGATCGACGCCTCGATCCGCACCAAACTCAATACGCTCGCTATGGCGAGGAAAGGCTGAACATGGATATCCGCGCCGCTGAAATTTCCCGCGTCATTCGCGACCAGATCGCGAACTTCGACGCCGACGCGCAGGTCTCCGAAGTCGGCAGCGTGCTGTCGGTCGGCGACGGAATCGCCCGCATCCACGGGCTCGACAACGTCCAGGCCGGCGAAATGGTCGAGTTCGAGGACGGCACCAAGGGGATGGCCCTCAACCTCGAAGCCGACAACGTCGGTGTCGTGATCTTTGGCTCTGACGCCGCGATCAAGGAAGGCGACACTGTCAAGCGCTCGGGCACCATCGTCGACGTTCCGGTCGGCAAGGGCCTGCTCGGCCGCGTCGTCGACGCGCTCGGCAATCCGATAGACGGCAAGGGTCCGATTCAATCCAGCGAACGCCGCCGCGTCGAAGTGAAGGCGCCGGGCATCATCCCCAGGAAGTCGGTGCATGAGCCGGTCCAGACCGGCCTCAAGGCGCTCGACGCGCTGGTCCCGGTCGGTCGCGGGCAGCGCGAGCTGATCATCGGCGACCGCCAGACCGGCAAGACCGCCGTCGCCATCGATACATTCATCAACCAGAAGGAAATCAACAAGTCGGGCGACGAGGGCCAGAAGCTCTACTGCATCTACGTCGCCATCGGCCAGAAGCGCTCGACGGTCGCGCAGATCGTGCGCGCCCTCGAAGAGAATGGCGCAATGGAATATTCGATCGTCGTCGCAGCCACCGCTTCGGAGCCAGCCCCGCTGCAATATCTCGCGCCCTATGCCGGCGTGACGATGGGCGAATTTTTCCGCGACAATGGCATGCATGCCGTCATCGTCTACGACGACTTGTCGAAGCAGGCCGTCGCCTATCGCCAGATGTCGCTTCTACTCCGCCGTCCGCCGGGCCGCGAAGCCTATCCGGGCGACGTCTTCTATCTCCACTCGCGCCTGCTCGAGCGCGCTGCGAAGATGAATGACGACAATGGCAATGGCTCGCTGACCGCGCTTCCGATCATCGAAACGCAGGCCGGCGACGTGTCCGCGTACATCCCGACAAACGTCATCTCGATTACGGACGGCCAGATCTTCCTCGAAACCGACCTCTTCTACCAGGGCGTCCGCCCGGCGATTAACGTCGGCCTGTCGGTCAGCCGCGTCGGCTCCGCCGCACAGACCAAGGCGATGAAAAAGGTCGCCGGTTCGATCAAGCTGGAGCTTGCCCAGTATCGCGAAATGGCCGCCTTCGCCCAGTTCGGCTCGGACCTCGATGCCGCCACGCAGAAGCTGCTGGCTCGCGGCGCCCGCCTGACCGAGCTTCTGAAGCAGCCTCAGTATCAGCCGATGCCCGTCGAGGAGCAGGTCGCCTCGATCTTCTCAGGCACGCAGGGCTTCCTCGACGCCGTCGATGCCAAGGATGTGACCCGCTACGAAACCGCGATGCTCAGCTTCCTCCGTTCGGAGCATGGCGACATCCTGAAGTCGATCCGCGACACCAAGCAGCTCGACGACGACACCGCCGCCAAGTTGAAGGACGCGCTCGCCACGTTCGGCAAGCAGTTCGCTTAAGAGACGAGAGGACGCGTAGGCGATGGCCAGCCTCAAGTCATTGAAGCTTCGCATCGGCTCGGTGAAGTCGACGCAGAAGATCACCAAGGCGATGAAGATGGTCGCCGCGGCAAAGCTGCGCCGTGCCCAATCGAGCGCGGAGGCCGGCCGGCCCTATTCGACCCGCATGTCGGAGATCGTCAGCCGCCTGGTTGCGCGGGTTCAGGTCAGCGAGTCCTCCCCTCGCCTGATCCGCGGGACAGGCAAGGACGACACCCACCTGATCGTCGTCGTCACCAGCGATCGCGGTCTCGCCGGCGCCTTCAACACCAACATCATTCGCGCCGTTCGCCGCAAGTCTCAGGAACTGATCGCCGAGGGCAAGACCGTCCTGTTCTACATCGTTGGCCGCAAGGGTCGCCCGGCGATCCAGCGCGCCGCTCCGAAGGCGATCATCGGCCAGTACGACACGAGCCACATGAAGGCGCCTGCGTTCACCGATGCCCGCGCCATTACCGACGACCTGGTCGATCGTTTCCAGAGCGTCCAGTTCGACGTCGTCCACCTGGCCTACAGCGAATTCAGGTCGGTCCTGGCGCAGGAGCCGAAGATCAAGCAGGTCTTCCCCGTCCCGAGGCCCGAAGCGGCAGAGGCCGTTCCCGGCCAGAAGGTCGCCGCACCAGTGGCCGCGGCCGCAATCGAATATGAACCGGACGAGGAAGCCATTCTCGCCGAGTTGCTTCCACGGAATCTCGCGGTGCAAATCTATCATGCACTGCTCGAGAACAGCGCCGGATTCTACGGATCGCAGATGACGGCGATGGACAATGCGACGCGCAATGCGGGCGACATGATCAATCGCCTGTCGATCCAGTATAACCGCCAGCGCCAGGCGGCGATCACTACCGAACTCGTCGAAATCATTTCGGGCGCCGAAGCGCTCTAAACGGAACAAAGAAGGCAAGGAAACCGAACATGGCAACCGCCGCTGAGCCCAAGACCCGCACCAAGAAGGCCGCGACTAAGAGCGAACCTGCTGGCAAGTCGCCGATTGCCGGCGGAAACCTCGTCGGCAAGATCGCCCAGGTCATCGGCGCGGTGGTCGACGTTTCTTTCGAAGGCGAACTGCCGCCGATCCTGGCCGCGCTCGAAACCGAGAACCAGGGCCAGCGCCTTGTTCTGGAAGTCGCGCAGCACCTTGGCGAGAATATCGTTCGCACGATCGCCATGGACGCGACCGACGGCCTGACCCGCGGCCAGCAAGTAACCGCCACCGGATCGCAGATTCTGGTTCCCGTCGGACCCAAGACCTTGGGCCGCATCATGAACGTCATCGGCGAGCCGATCGACGAGCAGGGTCCGATCGGCAGCGAATCCTTCGCACCGATCCATGCCGAGGCACCGCCGTTCGTCGATCAGTCGACGGAAGCAAGCATCCTCGTCACCGGCATCAAGGTCATCGACTTGCTCGCCCCCTACGCCAAGGGCGGCAAGATCGGCCTGTTCGGCGGCGCCGGCGTGGGCAAGACCGTGCTGATCCAGGAACTGATCAACAACATCGCCAAGGGACACGGCGGCACCTCGGTGTTCGCCGGCGTCGGCGAGCGCACTCGCGAAGGCAACGATCTCTATCACGAGTTCCTCGACGCAGGCGTTATCGCCAAGGACAAGGACGGCAATCCGACGCCGGAGGGATCCAAGGTCGCGCTGGTGTTCGGCCAGATGAACGAACCGCCGGGCGCACGTGCGCGTGTGGCCCTCTCGGGTTTAACGCAAGCCGAATATTTCCGCGACGTTGAAGGCCAGGATGTTCTGTTCTTCATG
>DATFEO010000197.1:0-8107 GCA_035250985.1 Sphingomicrobium sp.
CGCCGGCTGTCAGCTTCAGCTCGCCTGCAAGCGGCCAGCGCGCATCGACGCCGCTAAGTTCGGCGAGCTGCGTCCGGCCGCCCGGCGCGACGATAGTGGCGCGGAGAGTCACCGTCTTCGATAGGGGCCCGAGCGCATGCAACGCTGCCAGCTCCTCTGGCTTGGCCTGGCGCTGTGCAACGCTGAGCGCCAGGTCGCCGCCGAGGAGGTCACGGCCGTGCGTGGAGATGGCGCGGTCGATCGACGAGCCAAGGCTCAGCACCGAGGCGATGGCGGCGACGGAGATGGCGAGGCACAGCCAGAGAAGGCCGAGGCCCCGCAGCCCGCCCCTGAGGTCGCGCCAGGCCAGCCGCAAGGATTCGCTCATTCGGCGACCCGGCCGTCGACCATTTTCAAGACCCGGCTGGCTCTGGCAGCAATTGCCGGGTCGTGGGTGATGACCAGAAGCCCGGCACCCGCCGCTGAAGCCCGGTCGAAGAGCAGATCGATGATCGCCGCGCCGGTGGCTGCATCAAGGTTGCCGGTCGGCTCGTCGGCCAGCAGGAGCCTGGGCCGCGGGCCGGTGGCGCGGGCAATGGCGACGCGCTGCTGCTCGCCGCCCGACAATTGCGCCGGATAATGGTCCAGGCGATGACCGAGCCCGACTGCCTCAAGCTCGGCCCGCGCCTTGACCCTTGCCTCCCGGTCGCCCGCCAGCTCGAGCGGAACGGCGACATTTTCCAGCGCGGTCATGGTCGGTAGCAAGTGAAAAGCCTGAAGAACGATGCCGATGCCCCGGCCGCGGAGGCGGGCCAGGGCGTCCTCGTCCAGCGCGGCAAGGTCGCTTCCAAGCAACAGGGCACGGCCGCCACCGGCGCGCTCGAGCCCGGCGGTGACCGCCAGCAGCGAACTCTTGCCCGAACCTGACGGACCGAGCAGAGCCGCGCTCTCGCCCGGCATCAGGCGCAGCGAGGCCCCATTGAGGACGTCGGTCCGGGCCGAGCCCTCGCCGAATGACAGGACGATGTCGGAGAGGTCGATTAAGGGTTCGGTCATGGCGCTCCAGCTAGGGACGTTGCGGAGGCGCGACAATGGGCTAGGGTCGGGGATGATGATCCGCTGGTCGATTGCCGCCGCATGTCTGTCGATCGCTTCTCCGGCGATTGCCTCGTCCGAGCGGCCCCTGGTGGTGGCTTTCGGCGATAGCCTGACAGCGGGCTATGGCCTCGATCCGGGCCTCGGGTTCGCGCCTCAGCTTCAGGCCAATCTCAGGCGTCACGGCATTCCCGCGCGGGTGGCCGACGGCGGCGTATCGGGCGACACGAGCGCCGCCGCACGAGCGCGGCTCGGCTGGACCCTGGACGGGCTGGGCGAAACGCCGGACCTCGTCATCGTCGAGCTTGGCGCCAACGACATGTTGCGCTCGATCGACCCGGCCGAGACGGAACGCAATCTCGACGCCATACTTGCCGAGCTCCAGCGCCGGCGCATCCCGGTTCTGCTTGCCGGAATGCGGGCGGCGCGCAATGCCGACCCCGCCTACCTTAAGCGCTTCGAAGCGATCTATCCCGCCGCCGCCGCCAGATATGAGGCACGCTTCTATCCGTTCTTCCTGGATGGCGTCGCGACGGTCGAAGGCATGACCCTGCCCGACCGCATGCATCCCAATTTCCGCGGCGTGAAGGAAATCGTGACCCGGATCACCGGGCCGGTGAAAGCGGCGCTCGGCCGCTAGTTCGTCAGGCCGTCGATGGAGATGGGCTCGGCGAACTCGGCCCCCAGACGGCTGCCGGCGGTCCAGCGGACCACGGCGCTGGCACGGTCGCGGCCCGGCAGGATCAGCCAGACCCGAGAGCCAACGTCGAACTCACCTGCCGATTCGGCCATGAACCCCTTTTCGGAAATATTGAGGACGCGCGCTTCCGTTCCCTCCGCACCGAGTTCACGGACCTTGCCCTCGACGTCGATGGGATAGCGCGGGCCACGCCGTCGGTCGGACGGGTCGGCCTCGGCGATGCGCGCCTCAATCATCGGACCTTCATCTCCTGGCCGCAGGCGTTTCCAGCGGAGTAACGAAATTGATGCCGACGCGGCCGTCACGCACCCAACGCACGTGCCCCGCGACCGCTCCGTGGTCAAGCAACTGCAGGGTCACGGTCTCGCCGATATGCGGGATCTCCGGATAGACCACCATGGCGCCCGAACTCGAAATGTTGGCGACGCGGACAACGTGGTTGCGGTCGCCGTGGGTCAGGACTGCTGTTTGCAGCTCGCCGTCGATGTCGAATCGCGGCTCGTCGCGCTGGTCGAACATGCGCCGGACGCTCCGCGGAATCATCCCGCCGTCGAGACCGAACTTGCCGGACACTGGCCACCACCTCCGCTTAACGGATTTTCCACCCTATTCGCCGCTACTTAAAGATTGGTTGGCAGTGCATCAATCATACTGTTGAAAATCAATTTCCTTGTTGGAGGCCTCCGTTCATCGCGTGTATGTTTCGGATCGGTCATTGAAGCCTTGCAGAGATGCCTAACCACCACAAAATGAACCGAGAGTCGCGGGGAGTGCTGAGTGTGAAGAGTATGCGGTCAGTGGGTCTTGCAGCGGCCATGGCCGTGTTGCCGGTGCAGGCAATAAGCCAGGTCGTTCCACAGCCCCAGGCCCCCCAGCCGGCGCCCGTCCAGGTCACGCGACCCGTGCCGGCAGCGCCCGCAGACCCCATGGCCCCCCTGCCGCCGGCTGAAGGCACCGCCCCGGTCGTCGAGGAACTGCCGCCACCCATCTGGTCGGCCAAGGATGCGCAGGACCTGCTTGCCTTCATCATCGGCGTCGGTGCCGAGGGCCTCGATCCGCGCGATTATGACCCTGCCGGGCTGAATGCGGCCATTCGTTCAGGGGATGCGATGCGCCTTGCGAAGGAAGCGACCGGCCGCTTCAACCGGCTTTCGTCCGACTTGGCGTTCGGCCATGTTCGCGGCGACGACCGGCAGCAGTGGTTCATCACCGACAAGGATTTGGACGATGCCCGCCAACGGCAGATCCTCCTGGGCGCACTGGCGACCCGCAACGTCCCCGGCGCACTTCGCAACCTGCTTCCGACCCATCCCCAATATGGGGCCCTGAAGAATGCGCTGGCCGTGACCGACAAGTCGGATACCGCCAAGGTCAACCGTATCCGGCTGAACATGGACCGGTGGCGCTGGCTGCCGCGCGACCTTGGGCAGAAATATATCATCGTCAACGTTCCGGCCTTCTATGCGACGCTGGTCGAGAATGGCGTCACCCGCTGGAAGCAGCGCGCCATCGCCGGCGCCACCAAGACGCCGACGCCGCAGCTTTCGGCTCTGGCGACCGGCGTGATCCTCAATCCCTGGTGGGAAGTGCCCAAGAGCATCGAGAAGGAGGTCCGTGGAAAGTCGGGCTTCAAGGCCGTGGTCGGCAAGGACGGCAAGATTCAGCGCTGGCGCCAACCGCCGGGACCCGAAAATGCGCTCGGCCAGATGAAGATGGTCATGCCCAACCAGTGGGCAATCTATCTGCACGACACCAATGCCCGAAGCCGCTTCAACAGCCGGGTTCGGGCTCTGAGCCATGGATGCATCCGCACGCAGAACATTCATGACCTCGCGGCCGAACTCGGCAGTGACGACGGCGGCGAATGGACCCGCGATAAGATCGACGAGGTGCTGGCCAGCAAAAAAACGGTTGAAGCGAAGTTCGTGAAGCCGGTGCCGGTCTATGTCGTCTATTTCAGCGCGGCGGCGCTCAATGATGGCACGATTGTCGACTACAAGGACCTGTATAAGCGCGATGCCCCGGTCCTGCAGGCGCTGCTCGACCGCAAGCCCGCAAGGCCACCGGAGACACAAACAGCCGCGCGGCAATAGTCTAACTGAAGGTTGGGGATGCGGCGCTCAACGCCGGCTCGGCTGTCCCGACAGCCCGGGCGTTACGCCAGCTTGTCGGCGTAGATCAGGCGGCCGTTGCCAAGGCGGGACATGACCTTCCACTGGTCGGCGCGGCTGAAAGCAAAGCAGCCCTGCGAGCGGCCCAGCTTGCCGTGGACATCGACCATCTCGGGCTCCGCATACCAGGCATTGTGGATGACGATCGCCCGTGCCATCGCATTGTTGTTCGTCCAGTCGAGACCGTGGACCTTCATCGAAAGCCCGTACTTGCCGTGATAGGTCTCGGCGGTCGTATAGGCGCCATTTGAGGTGGCTTCCGAGCCAGGCCGATTGGAGAAATGGTCGAGATAGCCCGAATGCTGCGGGTCGGAGCCGCTGCCATGGGCGACGCGGCAAGTTTCGACGTGTCCGCTGGGCAAATGGACGACGTGGAAGCGCGCGTCAGCCGAAGCTTTGGCGAAGTCGACGATGCCGATGAAGTCGCGATTGCGGATCCAGGGCCGCGAATCGAGAGCTGCCTTCGCCTTTTGGAAGAGAAGCGGATTAATGCCGCTAGGCGCCGTGGGCGCTATCGGAGCAGCCGGAACCGGCGCCCGCGGCGGCACTGGCGGAGCCGTCAGGATACCAACGGGAAGCGGCACGGAACTTGCGGCCGAGGAGATCAGCAATCCCCCCGCTCCGGCAGCACCAAGACGCAACATTTCCCGACGATT
This sequence comes from Sphingomicrobium sp., assembly GCA_035250985.1. Lineage (GTDB taxonomy): Bacteria > Pseudomonadota > Alphaproteobacteria > Sphingomonadales > Sphingomonadaceae > Sphingomicrobium. The sequence goes on from DATFEO010000197.1 coordinate 4,602, forward strand.
CAACGACATCCACCCGCTCCAAGAATTGAAACAATAGGTGTATCAGTCGAAAGGTTAACTGCCGATAACCTTATGATTCAGGTTTCGGAATCCATCGTGTTGGCGGCTCGTTTCGTCGCGATTCTGCCCGATTTGCCCGGTAAGTCGCTGCAAAGGCGCCGCTCTTGAAAACTTTGGCCTTGGCTGGTAGGGGCCCCTCACCGCCGCGGAGAGAAGCTTCGCGGTGAACAATGTTTTTCGCGGTTTTGCCGGTGCACGAGGGTGCGGGCCTCGGCAATATTGGCCGGCGCGGACCGGCTTTAAGGAGTGACAGGGCTTTTATGCAGATCATCGTTCGCGACAATAATGTCGACCAGGCGCTGCGCGCACTGAAGAAGAAGTTGCAGCGCGAGGGCGTCTACCGCGAGATGAAGCTGCGCCGTCACTACGAGAAGCCGTCCGAAAAGCGTGCGCGCGAGCGTGCCGCCGCTATCCGCCGCGCTCGCAAGCTCGAGCGCAAGCGGGCCGAGCGCGAAGGCAGCCGCTAAGCGATCCGAGGGCGCCCGCTGAGGCGCCCTTTTTTGACTCCATCCGACCGCGAGGCATCCATGTCGGTCAGCCAGGTTCCGCTCCGTCCCGTGAAGCGCGGCGCACTTGCCAAGCTTTGGCTAGGCATCCTGTTGCTCATCGCCGCCGCCTTGCTGCTGGCCTGGGCCGGCGCCGGCCAGACCGGCGGCGTCAGGGTCAAGACGCTGGTACCCGGCTCCGGGCCGGTGATTACCGCCGCCGATGGTGTGCTGATCGATTATGAAGGCAAGCTGGACGATGGCACGGTGTTCGACACCAGCGCCGGGCGCGGTCCCGCTTTCTTCCCCGTAAGCGGGGTCGTCCCGGGCTTCAGCCAGGCACTGCAGAAGATGCAGAAGGGCGGCCGCTACGAATTCACGTTGCCGTCCGACCTGGCCTATGGCGAGACGCCGCCGGCCGGCAGCCCGATCCCGCCCGGGGCCGACCTGCACTTTACCGTCCAGGTGCTCGAGGTCGCGCCGATGGAGGCGATCATGCGCGGAGCGCAGGGCGGCGCGGGCGGTTAGCCGGGGCTCTGAGCCTCCGCCGCCGCTTCCTGCTCGCGGGCGCGGCTGAGCTCGACGAGGCTGACCTTGAGAGTCGCCAGGATCGGGTCGGCGAACAAGACCCCCAGGATTCCGAACAGAGCGCCCATCAGCAGCTGCATCGCCAGGACGAGCGCCGGTGCCAGGTCGACGGTCTTGCGCGCGATGTAGGGGACGACGAGGTAGGCATCGACGTTCTGGATAAAGAAATAGACGAAGATCGCCCATAAGCCCTGGTTGGTGCCGGCGCTGAATCCCACGGCGACCATCAGCACGCCGGAAGTGATCGCGCCAATGTGCGGAATGAACGCCAGCAGGCCGGTGATGAGCCCGAGCAGCGCGGCCATCGGCACGCCCCCCAGCCATAGGAGGATGAAGGTGCCGATTCCTTCGAAGATCATGGCGATCAGCCGGCCGAACAGCAGCCGTCGCAGCGTCCATCCGACCTTGTCGCCGATGGCGTAGAAGCGCTCGCGATGCCGCAAGGGCAGCATCCAGGCGATGCCGCGATCGTAGAGCCGCGGCTCAGCGGCGATGAAAATGCCGATGACGATCATCACCAGCATGCTGGCGAAGGCGCCAAGCGCCGTCCCGACCGCGCTCGTCAACCGGCCGACGGTGCCGAGCAGCTGCTGGCCGACGCCGGCGAGGCTGCCGCCTGGCGCGATCAGGCCCATCGAGGCGCCTGCTTCCATCAAATTGTTGAACTGCGCCTCAATCACCGCCCGCAAGGTTTCGGCCTGGCCGGCAATGGTCGAGCCGGCGAAATAGAAGACCCAGCCAACGAAGCTGAAGCCCAGGAGGATGACCAACGCGAGGCGGAAGCCGCGGCCAATCGGAAGGATCCGGCCGAGCAGCCGGGTGCCGCCGTCAAGGAAGACCGCGAAGATCATGCCGCCGATGATCAGCATCAGCGGCTGGGCCAGGACAATCACGCCGATGATCAGCAACGCCAGGCCGAACCAGACGGAGGCCCGTGCAAGCTCGCGGCGAACCTGCGGGTTGCTGATCTCGGTCGGCCCCGGCTGCTCGATATGCAATTCGACGGTCGGCGCGGCTTTTGCCCGGCGTGCCGGCCGCCGCGCCATCAGCGGTTGCCTTCCTCGCTGTCCGTCGAGCCGCGCAGGGAATCGCCGGCGCGGCCGCTGCGGAGCGCGCGGAACCAGCTCAGCGGGTTGAGCAGCTCGGTGGTGCCGTCCAACGAGAAGGTGATGAACTCGGCACGTCCGCCGATATTCTCCCACGGCACCGGCCCGCCAAGGCCATTCTCCGGCGGCCCAAGCGCAAATCGGCTGTCGGCGCTGCGGTCGCGATTGTCGCCCATCAGGAAGAGGTGATCGGGCGGGACGGTGATCGGGCCGAAATTGTCGCCCTGGCTGGGACCCATATCGATGGTGTCGTAGCTCGGCCCGCCGGGAAGCGTCTCGCGGATGATGGGCAGGCGGCAATAGGCCGTGCCCTCCCCGCTCATCACCTGGCTGCCCGCGAACTCGAGGCCGCAGGGCGCGTTGGGGTCGACCGGGATCATCGCCGGCGGGCGCACCTGTGATTGGACCGGTTTGCCGTTCAGGACCAGCCTGCCGGCGCGCACCTCGATCGTGTCACCAGGCAGGCCGATGACGCGCTTGATATAATCGTCGCTCTGGCCTGGCGGGGTGACGATGACGATGTCGCCGCGCTTGGGCATCTTGCCGAGGAACCGGCCCTGCCAATGCGGCAGGACGTGGAAGCTGGGCGACACCCAGGACCAGCCGTAGGGATATTTGCTCACCACCAGGCGATCGCCCTTGAGCAGCACCGGCATCATCGATTCCGACGGTATGTAGAATGGCTTGGCAATAAAGCTGTGGAAGCCAAGCACTGCCAGCAGCACCCAGAACAGGCCCTTGATCTCGCGCCACAGCGCGGACTCCTTGGGCTTTTCCGGCTGGCCCGCCTCGGCCTCGGGAACGACGGCAGTCTCTTCGGTCACTCAGGGCTCCAGCTTGCGGGCTTCAAGGACGACGAAGGCCTGGGCCCAGGGATGGTCATCGGTCATGGTCAAATGGACCTGCATGGCGTGGCCCGAAGGCGTCAGCGCGTCAAGCCGCGCCTTGGCCCCGCCGCTGAGCTCTAGCGTCGGCGCACCGGACGGCAGGTTAACCACGCCGATATCCTTCATGAAGACGCCGCGCTTGAAGCCTGTTCCGACGGCCTTGGAGAAGGCCTCCTTGGCGGCGAAACGCTTGGCCAGCGTGCCGGCGATGGTGTGCGGCCGCCGCGCCGCCTTGGCGCGCTCGGTCTCGGTGAAGACGCGGCGGAGGAACTTGTCGCCCCAGCGGTCGACCGATTTCTGGATCCGCTCGATCGAGCAGAGGTCCGAACCGAGGCCAACGATCATCGCGCCGCGTCCATCAATTGGCGCATGCGCCGCAC
>DATFEO010000200.1:0-8764 GCA_035250985.1 Sphingomicrobium sp.
CTGCGGCGACTTGAAGCCGAGCTTCCGGATCGCATATTCGTTCATGACGACGTTGACGCCGCGCTTGGCGAGCGCCTGCTCGACCTCCCGATCCTCTGGATAGGGCGTGGTCATGTCGTCCATCGGCCGGCTCGGGTCGAACCAGCGTCCGGCCTTCAAGGTCAGCCCCATGGCGTCGAAGAAGCCTTCGTCGACATTGTATTGGCCGATCAGCACCTGTTTGTTGCTGCCGGGCCGGACCAGGAAAGTGTTGTTATTGTTGTTGGTAGCGACGCCGATGTCGGTGCGCCCGACGGCTACGACGCCGGGGACGCGCTCCATCGTATCGACGATCATCTCGCCCTTGTCCCACAACTGGGCGCGCGCGAGCTCGTCGACCTGCAGGATGTTGTCGCGCTTGTAACCGGGGTCGACCGAGCGGGCATATACCGTCTGGCCGTAGATTACGGCGGTGCAGACAATGAGCCCGATCGACACGGCGAACTGCAGGATGACGAGCGCTGTGCGCAACCGTCCCGAACCAGGCGTTTCAGCCGCCGACCGGTTGGCCTTGAGAACCTGCGCCGGCTGGAAGCGGGACAGGAAGAAGGCCGGATAGAGGCCGCCCAGGATCCCCACCAGCAACACGAGGCCGATGGCCGGGAGCAGAATCCCGTCCTTGCCGAAATAGCTGAGCGTCAAATCCGCCTCGAGAAAAGCAGCGAACGGTTTCACCAGCAATTCGACCAGAGCGAGCGCGAGGAGCATCGAGGCAGCTGCGATCAGCACCGACTCGCCGACGAATTGGACGATCAGCTGCTTGCGGTTGGCTCCTAACACCTTGCGCAGCGCGACCTCGCGGGCCCGCTGGCTGGCGCGGGCCGTGGCGAGGTTGGTGAAGTTCACCACTGCCATGCCGAGGATCAGCAAGGCGATAATGGCGAAGGTGGTGATGCTCTTCTGGTCGTTGCCGGGTGTCATGGACGCGCCTTGGGCCTTGCCAAGGTGGACATCGCGGACGTTGACGAAGTGCCAGTCCTGATCGTTTCCGGCATTGTAGGCGATGCCCGCGGCCGGCTCGTCAGGGATGTTGCGCTTTTCCCAGGCGGGCATTTGCGCTTCCATGGCCTTGACGTCCGAGCCGGGCCGGAGCTTGGCGTAGACGTAGCCGGACTGGCAGCCCCAGCAGGTCAGGAAGTCAGGCGAATTGACGTTGTAGGTTTGATAGTCGACGCGCCCGATCGACGCGATCTTCAGGTGCGAGTTCTTCGGCAGGTCCTTGAGGATGCCGACGATCTTGAAGTCCATCTTGTTGCCGCGCGAAATCAGCGTGAAGACGCGGCCGATGACCTGATCGGTGCCGAAGCGCTTCTTCGCCTCGCTCTGGGTCATGACCGCTGTGTTCAAGCCGGTCAGCGTCGAGCCGCGAACCAGCGGCAGGTTGACGACCTTCAGGAAGTCATCGTCGGTGAAGTAATAATCCTCGGTCTCGGTGGCTTCGCCGTCCTTGAGGAAGACCGGGCCGGCATTCTGGAAATAGGCCGCATGCTGAACCTGCGGGAAATCCTTCTTGATGCGGTCCTTGGTGACATAGGACGACATCTGGAAGAAGCCCGGCTCTCCATCCTGGGGGTTGGGGTACCAGGCCTGGAACTGATAGCTGTTCTCAGCGTCCGGGATCCATTCGTCGTAGCTCTGCTCGTAACGGATATAGAGCAGGATCATGATGCAGGCCGCCATGCCGATGGCGAGGCCGGCGATGTTGATGATGGAATAGGTCTTGCTCTTGGCCAGCGCCCTGACCGCGACCGTCCAGTAGTTCCGCCAAATCGACATGATGTGCGTCCTTGAAAAGTGTTTTTCCGCTGCCTCGTCCGTCAGGCTGCGCGCCGCCGTTCCTGGAGGATGCGGCCATCGAGCATGTTGACGATACGGCTGGCGAAGTCGGCATGCGCCGGCGAGTGGGTGACCATGACGATGGTCGAACCTTCCTGGTTCAACTGGCGAAGCATGCGCATCACCTCTTCGCCATGGGCGGTGTCGAGGTTGCCGGTCGGCTCGTCGGCGAGGATCAACTTGGGTTCGCCGACCAGCGCGCGGGCGACAGCGACGCGCTGTTGCTGGCCGCCCGACAGCTGGGTCGGCCGGTGCTTGGCGCGGTGGGCGATGCCGACCTTGTCTAGCACGCGGTCGACGCGCGCCTTGCGCTCCCCCCCGGGGATGTTGTGGTAGAGCAAGGCCAGCTCGACATTCTCGCGGACAGTCAGCTCGTCGACCAGGTTGAAGCTCTGGAAGATGAAGCCGATGTTGGCCTTGCGCGTGTCGGCCAGCTGCGTCTCGCTGAGTCCCGCAACCTCCTGGCCGTTGAAGACGTACGAGCCGCTCGTCGGGCTGTCGAGCATGCCCATGACATTAAGCAGGGTCGACTTGCCGCATCCCGACGGGCCCATGACGGCGACGAATTCGCCGGTGGCGATGTCGAGGTCGATGGCATCGAGCGCCGTCGTCTCGACGGTATCCGTCCGGTAGGTCTTGGACAGGCCGGTCATGGTCAGCATGGAATGAATCCTTTCTTATTGATCGCTGTCGAAAGTCAGGTGGTCCTTGTCGACCAGCCCGCTGTAGGAAGAGGTGATGACTTTCTCACCGGGCTTGAGCCCGCCGAGCACCTCGATGAAGTCGGCATTCTTGCGGCCGATCTGGATTTGGAGCCGGGTAGCACTGTTGCCGCCGCGATCGACGACGAAGATCCACTGGCCGCCGGTGTCGTTGAAGAAGGCGCCATTGGGGACCAGCACCGCCCGACTGGAATCGCCGAGCGTCAGCTTGATCTGCAGCGTTTGACCGCGCTGGATTGATTGCGGCTCGGCGCCGTCGAAGACGAGCTCGACCTGGAACTGACCGTTGCGGACTTGCGGCAGGACCTTGGCCACTCTCATGCGATAGGTCCGGCCCTCGGCATCGACCGTCGCCGCTTGGCCACGCTGAACGCGGCCGAGATAGAATTCGTCGACGTCGGCGACGAGCTTGTTGCCGCCGGCACTGTCGATCTGGCCGAGCCGCTCGCCCTGCTGCAGCGACTGGCCCAACTGGATGGTGAAGCCGGATAGCTGGCCGGTCGCCGGCGCGCGGATGTTCAGCTGGTTGAGGCTGCCGCGAGCGATCGCCAGGCTCGAGTTGAGCGAGGACGCCGACGCGCGCAACTGGGCGAGCTGGTTCGCCTGCAGCGCCTCGTCCTGGGCGATGCTGCGCTTGAGGATCGCCAGCCGCTTCTTTTGATAGGTGAGGTCGTCGGAGGTGTCATTGAACTGCTTCTTCGACACGAACCCGCGCGCGGCGAGCGGCTTTTGCAGATCATATTGACGCTGGGCCTTGGCGAGGTCGGTCTCGGCCTGGTTCAAGTCGCGCAAGTTGGTACTGCGGTTCTGCTGAAGCGCCAGTTCCTGCGAGCGCATGTTGTTCAATTGCTGTTCGACCTCGGTCTGTCGCGCGAGGGTCGACAGTTGCAGGTCGGCGTTCGACAGGACGGCGAGCAGTTGCCCCTTGGTGACGTTGGCGCCGTCCTCGACCGCCAACTGCTCCACCCGGCCGCCCTCGACCGCGTCGAGGTAGACGGTGTTGAGCGGCGTTACTCGCGCCCGCAACGGCAGGAAGTCCTCGAACACGCCTTTCTCGACCACTGAAATGCCCAGTCGATCAGCGCTGACCGACTGCGATCCGGACCGCGGCGCGAACAGCCAGAAGAGAACGATCAGCAACAGTGCGATGCCAGCGGCGCCGGCGATCAGGATGCGCTTGTCGATCATCTTCCTGTGGACGACGCGGTCCATGGCGTCGCCGCTGACCGCTTCGCTTTCGGCGCTCGCCTTGCGGAATTCCATCACACTCATTGTCCGCCTCTGGACAGTGCGTGTCCGGAACCGGACAAAAATCGCGACGCCGCCGACGCCCCTACGCTCTCGAAACAGGTTGTAAACGATCCGCTCATGCCCAAAAAGGTGCAAGCGTCGTGCCAAATGCGATTTGACTACAATTGTAGCTGTTCGTTTCCGGACAATGCCATTAGGACTGCTGCCAAATGGCTGCCCCGTTTGACCTTGCCGTCGTGGTCGACGACGACCCCGACATCGCACTCGCCGCGCGCTTGGCGCTGCGCGACCTGTTCGGGACGGTGAAGACCCTCTCGGCCCCCGAGGAGCTTGATGCGGTCCTAAAAAAGGAAAGTCCGGACGTCATCGTGCTCGACCTGAATTTTGAGCGCGGCGCCACCGATGGCCGAGAGGGACTCGATCATCTGGCGCGAATCATGGGCATGGACCCCGACGCTGCGGTGGTGATCATCACCGCGCATGGAGCGGTCTCGACCGCCGTCGAGGCAATCAAGCGCGGGGCCAGCGATTTCGTCGCCAAGCCTTGGAGCAACGAGCGGTTGGCGGCGACCGTGCGCAGCGCGGCGGCGCTCAGGCGCAGCAAGATCGAGGCGCGGGTCGAGCGAGAACGCTCGACTGAGCTTGGGCAGGTCAGCACGCCCGACACCCCGTTGCTCGGGAAGTCCGAGGGGATGAACCGGATCCGGCAATTGATCGAGCGAGCGGCGCCGACCGACGCCAATGTCCTCATCCTAGGCGAGAACGGCACCGGCAAGGAAATCGTTGCCCGCGAAATCCATCGCCTATCGCGACGCGCGGCCAAGCCGATGGTTTCGATCGACCTCGGCGCGACGAGTGAGAGCCTGTTCGAGTCCGAGCTGTTCGGTCATGTGAAGGGCGCCTTCACGGGTGCTGCCTCGGATCGGCTGGGCCGCCTCAAGGCCGCCGACCAAAGCACATTGTTCCTCGACGAGATCGGCAATCTGCCGCTGCACCTCCAGCCCAAGCTGCTGACCGCGCTTGAGCAGCGACAGGTCCTGCCAGTCGGTGCCAACAAGGCGGTGCCGATCGATGTCCGTGTCGTCGCCGCGACCAACCTGTCAGCCGAGAAGCTCGCCGATGAAACCCGCTTCCGGCAGGACCTGTTGTTCCGGCTGAATACGATCGAGATACAGCTGCCGCCGCTGCGCGCGCGGCGCGAAGACATCCCGATGCTGCTCGAACATTATCTGGCCCTGTACGCGCGCAAATATGACAAGCCAGTGCGGATGTTGGCCGGCGAGACGCTCGACTTGCTCACCAACTACGATTGGCCGGGCAACGTGAGGGCCCTGCGCCATGCCGCCGAGCGGGCGGTGATCCTGGCCGACGGCGAGACCTATCGGGTCGAGGATTTCCCGCTGCCGAGCCGGCTCGATTCCCCGGCGCTGCCGTCGCTTGGCGGAACCCTCAACCTCGACCAGCTGGAAAAACAGATGATCGAACGGGCGCTGAGGATGCACCATTTCAACATATCGCTCGCAGCTAGCGAACTGGGGCTGAGCCGCGGCGCGCTGTACCGGCGCATGGAAAAGCATGGCCTTTAAGAAGGAGTCGCCGTTCCGCCGCCGGTTCGAATTCGGACTTGCGTGGCGCACGACCCTGCTCGTCGCCGCCATCTGGCTGCTGGCCGAAGCGCTGAAGACTCCCGACCTGCGCGCTGCGCGTCTGGTGGCGGTGCTCATTGCTGTCGCCGCACTGGCCAGTCTTTGGGAGTTCATCAGGCGCACCAATTTCCAGGTCTCGCGCTTCATCGAATCGGTGCGCTTCGAGGATTACGCGCAGCGTTTTTCCGACCCTAGCGGCGGTGGCTTCGATGTGCTCGGCGACACGCTCGACGCAGCGTTGAAGGCGTTGCAGGCGCGGCACCTCAGTGCATCGGGAGAGGCGCGATACTTGTCCGCCATCGTCGACGACAGCCCCAGCGCGCTCCTGGCCATTGACCAGGATGGCAAACTCGAAATGCTGAACAAGTCGGCGAGGCAGTTGCTTGGCCGCCATCCCATCTCGCGCGCCGGCGACCTCGCGGTGCTCGGACCTGAACTGGCCGCCGCCGCACAGTTGCCACCCGGCACGCGGAAGGTCACGCGGCTGATGATCGACGGCGTGCCGCATCGTGCCATCTTCGCCTCCGCTCATGTCGCGCGCCTGGAAGGCGGTGTGACGGTATTGTCGATCCTGCCGGTGCAGAGCGAGCTGGGCGCCCTCGAAGTCGCCGCCCAGGCAGATCTGGTGCGCGTGCTGACCCACGAAATAATGAACTCGCTGACGCCGGTGACCTCGCTGGCGCGATCGGCTGCGGAGATGGTGGCGACGGCCGAATCCAAGGGTATCGACCTCGGCGATGCCCGAATCGCCACCGAGACCGTCGCACGCCGGGCCGAGGGCATTTCCCGCTTTGTCGAAAGCTACCGCGAGTTCGCGCAGGCGCCTGAAGTGCACCGCCATTCTTTTCCGGCCAAGCCCTGGGCCGAAGAGATCCTGCGGCTGTCGACGGCCAGTGCCGGGGAGCGCAAGATCGACGCTCGGCTGGATGTCACGCCGGACACCCTCAAGCTCAATGCCGACCCGGAGCTGCTGGCGCAGGCGCTCATCAACCTGCTGCGGAACGCCATCCGTGCGACGGGGGAGTCCGACAAGGCACTGATCCGTTTCGTCATCAGCCGCCAGGCGCGCGGCCAGGTCCGGATCGAAATCCGCGACAATGGTCCTGGGATACCCCAGGACCGGAGGGACGACATTTTCCTGCCCTTTTACACAACGCACAAGGGCGGCAGCGGTGTCGGCCTAAGCTTTGCTCGGCAGGTAGCCCTCGCGCACGGCGGTTCGATCAGCGCTGGCGATGCGCCGGAGGGTGGGGCCTGCCTGATCATGGTCGTCTAGCGGCTCCACGGCGGGCCGCCAGACTATCTTTCGTTCTGCTCTTCCTCGAACAGCTCGGCGGTCTCGGCGGTGGCGGAGAGCCGGACCTGCCCGCCTTCGACTCCGGCGACGAGGCCGATCGAGAGGAAATGATGATGGCCCTGGTGGGTGCCCATGCCGCTGTCGGCGCGTGTCAGCTTGACGCGCCGGCCCTCAACCCGGTCGACGGTGCCGACATGGACGCCGTCCGCGCCAATAATCTCCATGCCCTCGCGAATCTGGTCGATGCTCATGGCTCTGCCTCCGTCGATGCTGATTGCCGACGATGCCTTAGCACGCCCAAAGCGTCGTTCCCATGACGGGGACTTGGCAGACTTGATTGTTACATGGGTTGCCATAGAAGACGGGCCCTGTGGGGCGGGCGCCGCATGCGACGAGTTACGCGCATGCCTTGAGCAAGGAAGCGTTGTTGTCCGAACTTTTGGACTTATCTGAAGAACAGCGTTTCCGACTGCTGATCAGCTCGGTCACGGATTACGCCATCTACCTGCTCGACAGCGAGGGCCGGGTCGCGACCTGGAACCCCGGTGCCGAGCGATTCAAGGGCTACAAAGCCGACGAGATCATCGGCCATCATTTCTCCCGCTTCTTCACGCCGGAGGACGTGGCCGCCGGGCTGCCGCAAAAAGCTCTACAAGCCGCCGCCCGGGACGATCGGTTCGAGGCCGAGGGTTGGCGGCTGCGCAAGGACGGCACGCGGTTCTGGGTGAATGCGGTCATCGATGCGATCCGCGCCCCGGACGGAAGCCTGCTTGGCTTTGCCAAGGTCACCCGCGACCTCACTGAAAAAAAACGGGCCGCAGAAGAACTGGACCAGACGCGTGAAGCGCTCGCCCAGGCGCAGAAGCTTCAGGCGCTCGGCGAACTGACCGGCGGCATCGCCCACGACTTCAACAATCTGATGACCGTCGTTGCCGGCGCAAGCGATTTCCTGCTCAAGAATCGCGGCCTGCCCGAGGAAAAGAAGATCAGCTATTTGAAAGCGATCGTCGAAACGACGAAGCGCGCGACCGAACTCACGAACCATTTGCTCGCCTTTGGTCGCCGGCAGTCGATCAAGCCGGTCGTGATCGACCTGGCCGTGCGGCTCGACGCCTTCGCCGAGATGATCGGCCGGATGCTCGGATCGCAATTCAAGGTGACGCTCGACATTCAGTCGAAATCGCCGCTTGTCGAAGTCGATGCCGCACAGCTCGAAACTGCGTTGCTCAATGCGAGCGTCAATGCCCGGGACGCGATGCGGGATGGCGGCGAGCTGACCCTGTCGGTCAGCGACTGCAACTTTGAGGACAAGGACGCGGTCTGCATCACTGTTCGCGACACCGGCGGCGGCATCCCCGAGTCCGTCCTCAAACGCGTCTTCGAACCATTCTTCACGACGAAGGCAGTGGGCGAAGGAACGGGTTTGGGCCTGTCGCAGATTCACGGCTTCGCGGCCCAGGCCGGCGGCGCCGCCGCAATCGAATCGGAAGAAGGTGTCGGCACGACCCTGAAGATCAGCCTGCCCCGAACCGGCAAGCCGGTTGAGGCGCCCGCCCCCGAAAACCGGCCTAGCTCGCTGCCGAAAGGACTGAAGGTGCTTCTGGTCGAGGACAATCCCCAGGTTCGGGACTTCGCCGCCAAGCTCCTCGGCGACGTGCAATGTAAGGTAGTTGCTGTCGACGATGGGACGACGGCGCTGGACCGGGCCCGCTCGAGCGACTTCGACCTCGTCTTCTCGGACGTCGTCATTCCGGGGCTGTCGGGCGTGCAGCTGGCGGAACGCCTCGAGCAGGAGCGGCCGGACATGCCTGTGCTGCTGGCGACTGGATACAGCAAGGAGCTACATAGCGAGCATGCGCAACGTTATGCGGTGGTCGCCAAGCCGTATGACGGCACCTCCCTAGTGGCTGCGATCGCGGCGGTGCTGGAGGAGCGGCGGGGTCGCGCCGCCTGAGACGACCTATTTGCGGAAA
>DATFEO010000205.1:0-4932 GCA_035250985.1 Sphingomicrobium sp.
AAGGCTTCGACCAGCTTCGGCTGGTCGGCATAGACCGCCAGCAGGGCTTGGAAGCCGCCGGCCATGTTGGTCGGGCTGTCAGCGTCCGCGAGCACGGCGGCCTGCTCCGGCGTCAGGTAGAATAGCTCAGCGTCGCGGTCGTAGCTGACGAAGCCCGACGCGGTCTGCGCGGAAAGCCACTCGCGTACATAGCGCTCGTGCGTGCCGGTGGCGTCGGCCAGTTGCTGCGAGTTAAGCGGGCCTTTCTCGGCGAGCGCCGCATAGAGGCCGAGCTCGTCGCCGAGGATGACAAGCGCCGCGTTCTGTGCCGCGCCCAGCTCCGTGACCATCAGGCCAAGCAGTTCGTGCAGCTTGTGTTCGTCGAGCGTGTTGTTGGTTCCATCGAGTGGCATGTCTCGTCGCTTCCTTGAAGTCCGTTGGGGAGTGAGCCGGTTAGCGATGGCGCGCGCCGCCGTTCAGTGGCAAAATCGCCGCGATGGAGCCGAATGAGCCAAAAGCGGCGGCGGCGCGCCAGCCGATCGATGTCGCAATCGTCGTATTTCCCGAATGCGACCCGTCGATCATCTACGGCGTCTTCGATACGCTCTACGCGCCTGGCGTCTTCTGGAACCGGATGTTCGGGCAGCCGCTCGAACCCTTGTTCCGGCCGCGGCTGGTCGCCGCCGATCGCGCGCCCGTTGAGCTGGTCACGGGAGTGACCATCGTTCCGCAGGAGTCGATCGCAAACATCGATCGGACCGACATCGTCTTCGTTCCCAACGTCATGGTCTATACGCCCGAGTGCATCCGCAAGCTGGACCGGCGCCTGATCGCCTGGATCAGCGACATGCATGCCAAGGGCGCGCAGCTCTACGCATCGTGCGGCGGACCGCTCGTGCTCGCCGAGGCCGGCCTGCTTGATGGCCATTCGGCGACCACCCACTGGAGCTATATTCCCCTGTTCAAGCAGGCCTTTCCGGACATCGAGCTCCAGGAGAATCGAATCCTCGTCCAGAGCGGGCCGGGCCACTCGCTGGTCTCCTCGGGCGGCGCATCCTCCTGGCAGGATCTCTGCCTCTACATGATCGCCCGCCACTGCGGGATCGAAGAGGCGTTGCGGATTTCGAAGCTCTTCTACTACCAATGGCACCGCGACGGGCAGCAGCCCTATGCAACCATGGTCGCCAACGTCGGCCACGAAGATGCCGCGGTCCTGAAATCCCAGCAGTGGATCGCCGAGCATTACGATCACCCGGACCCGGTCCGCGAGGCGGTCGCCATTTCCGGCTTGCCGAAGCGCACCTTCGACCGGCGGTTCCGCGCCGCGACCGGCTACGCGCCGCTCGCTTATGTGCAATCGCTGCGCATCGAGGAAGCGAAGCAGATGCTCGAAACCAGCCAGGACTCGGTCGAGGAGATCGCGCGGCAGGTCGGCTACGAGGACACGGCTTCGTTCCGGCGCCTGTTCCGCCGCCTGGTCGGGATGATACCGAGCGAATACCGCCGCAAGTTCCAGGTTCCGCCCGGCCTCATCGCCGCGGGACTAGAGCCTCAAGTCGCAGGGCAGCCGCCGCTCGTCAGCTGACGATGATCGTGCCGGTCATGCCCAGCAGGGTGTGGAACGGTTGGCTGCAGTGGACGCGATAGCGGCCGCGCGCGGGGATGATGTCGATGACGGTGCCGCGGCCCTTGCGCAGTTCGACCTCGCCGCCAGGGGCGCTGCCGGCCAGGACGCGCGACCGGGCGAAGAATTGGGGCGCCTTGAAGTCATGCGTCTTTCCCGAGCGGTTCATGAAGATCAGCCGGGTCGGAACCCCACCGGCGAGATAGATCGGGTTGGGCTGGTAGTAATGGCTGCCAAGGGTGATGCTGACGGTCGGCCGACGCGTCTGGGCGCTGGTCTGGCTGGCCGGCAATGCGAGCGTGGCGCCGGCCAGGAGCGCGGCGCACGCGAAACGCGACGGACTCATGAGGGCACCTCCTTCACAAAGAACGCAGCACCCTTAGCAAACTCCGAGGACAAGTTGGAGGCGCCGGCGCAGTCCTTCGACGCCTCCAGGGAGCTTAGGCTTCAAGGCCGTGCTTGATGCTGGCGATTTGGTCGTGGCCCTTGCGCACAGACTGATAGGCGCGCTCGACCGCCGCGCGACTTTCGCCGCTTAGATGTCCGCTGTTGAGCGCCGCCTCGAACTTCTCCTTGAGATAGTCCTCGCCGCGCTCGACTTCGTTGATGATCGCCTTTTCGTCGCGGCCGGTGAGGGCGGCTTTCAGGTCCAGCCAGCGCTGGTGGAGGGCGCCCATGGTCGACTGGTCGTCCTCGGGCTCGCCGCCCAGCCGGCGAACTTCTGCGCGCAAGTCTTCGCAGACCCGGTTGCGTTCGTCGGCATTGGTGCGGAACAGTTCCTGGAAGCGCCCGGATTCGCTGTTCTCAGCCGCATCGCGATAGCCTTTCACGCTGTCGATCAGGGTCGCTGTCAGGGTGTTGAGGGTGGTGATTTCGTCAGACTTGCCGATCATGGTGTTCTCCTTCTTTCAGGGGGGATGCTCGGATAACGATCAGGCGGTCGCCTCGGGCCCTTCACCGAATGGAAATTTCGATGGGTGGCGGCAGCGGCGGGGCAAGGATCATGCTAGGCAAGGGCAGGACAGGGGAGGGCGAGTCGCGATGCGCATGGTTCCCGCACTGTGTTTGGTGGCGCTAGGTTGGACGCCTGCCGGCGCTGAGGCGCCGAAGCGGATGGGCCCGGCGGAATCGCCGATCGCCTCATCGGTCGAAGTGCCGGCAGGCAGCCGGCTGGTCTATGTCAGTGGCCAAGTTCCCGAGATTGCGGATGCCGCAGCCCCGGAAGGTAGCGTCCAGCGTTTCGGCGACACCGAGGCCCAGACTCGCTCCGTCATCCGCAAGATCGAAGGTGCGCTGAAGGCGCACGGGCTCGGTCTCGGCGACATTGTCATGATGCGCGTCTTCCTGGTCGCGCCGCCGGGGCAGCAGCGAATGGACTTTGCCGCCATGATGCGCGGCTATCGCGCCTTCTTTGGAACCGCGGAGCAGCCGAACAAGCCGGCCCGCTCGACTATGCAGGTCGGCGGACTGGTCGATCCGGGATGGCTGGTGGAGATCGAGGCGACCGCAGCCAGGAAGTAGGGGGAGGCGTATATGTCGGTCAGTCGTCGTGATGTCTTGATGAGGGTCGGGGCGGCAGGCGGCGCCGGCGCCATGCTCGCGGCCATGAACATGCTGGGGTTGTCGCCGGCGACTCCCGCCTCGGCTGCGGATTTCGCGCTTCCGCCGGCATCGGGCGCGGGCAAGTCAGCGGTCGTGCTTGGTGCCGGCATCGCCGGGCTCGTGGCGGCTTACGAGCTGCAACAGGCCGGGTACGAGGTCACTCTGCTCGAAGCCCGCAACCGCGTCGGCGGCCGCGCCTGGACCATCCGCGGTGGCGATGTCGTCGACCAGATCGACCGGCCGCTGCAACAGGCGCAATTTTCGGACGGCATGTATTTCAACGCCGGACCGGCGCGCATCCCCAGCTGGCACCATGCCATCCTCGGTTACGCCAAGCGGCTCAAGGTGCCGATGGAGGTGTTCGTCAACAGCCATATGGCGACCGGCTGGGACTTCGCCGGCAATGTCCGGCCTGGACGGCAGGTGATGTACAGCTTCCAGGCGCGGCTGGCCGAACTCTTGTCCAAGGCAATCGACCAGGGGGCGCTCAATGCGGTTATGCCGAAGGAGGAGCGCGACGGCTTCCGCCAGTTCCTGCAATTTTACGGCGGCCTCAACGACAAGGGCATCCCGGCAGGCCAGCCGAGCCTCGGCTTTACCGACTGGCCGGGTGGCTTCGACGATCCGGGCAAGCCGCTCGACCCGCTGACGATCAAGGAAATCCTGCCCAATCGAGGGGCGGCCTTCCCGCTCTTCTTTGAAGCGATCATCGACATGCAGCCGACGATGATGCAGCCGGTTGGCGGCATGGATCGCATCGCCCAGGCCCTCTACCTGGCGGTGCAGCCGAGCGTGAGGCTGAACGAGCCGGTGACGGCGATCCGGCGCGAGGGTGGAGGCGTCCGCATAGAACACAAGAGCGGCGTGACCCGCGCCGATTATGCCGTGGTCACTCTGCCGGCCAACCTGCTTGGGCGCATTCCCAGCGACTTTTCTCCAGCCAAGAAGGCGGCGCTGAAGGGCATCAATTATCTGCGCAGCGCCAAAGTCGCGTTCGAGGCACCCCGCTTCTGGGAAGAGGGCGGCGTCTATGGTGGGCTCGCCTGGACTGACAAGTTGAACGAGAACGTCATCTATCCGAGCGACGGCTTCCATTCGCCGCGTGGGGTGATCGTCGGTGCCTATGTCGCCGGCTGGACACATGGCGACACCCCGGAAGCGTTCACTAAGCTTCCGATCGCAGAGCAGATCCGGATCAGCGCCAGCTCGATCGAGGCGTTGCACCCGGGCAAGTCGCAGCTGCTGGAAAAGCCCGTCGTCGTGAACTGGGGGCAGGTGCCTTTTTCGGAAGGGGTCGGCGCGCTCTGGGGCGGCGGGCCGGGAGACACCAGCCGGCGCACCGGGGTCTATCTCGAATTGCTCAAACCCGAAGGCCCGATCGTTTTTGCCGGCGAGCATCTGAGCTACGTCGGTTTGTGGCAGGAGGGTTCTGCGCTCTCCGCGCACGAGGCGCTGAAGCTCATCCAGTCCATGACGGCGGAAAAGGCTGGAACGAAGGCCGCCGCGTGAGTTAGGCTAGCCGGGCTCGGGCAATTTGAGGGATGTTCGCCTATGCTCGGCCCGTATCGCTTTTTTTTGTCTCTAGCATGCGTAGCTCTTGTTATCATTGCGCTGATTGTCGTCGCCCCTCCTGCTTTCGCCGAGCCGCTGCAGCCGACTGGCAAGTGGCATCTCTTCTACGAAGAAAGCAACTGCTCCGCGGAACGGCGGTTCGGCGATTATGTCCT
>DATFEO010000040.1:0-3072 GCA_035250985.1 Sphingomicrobium sp.
CGGCCGCTCAGTCCGAAGCCGGCATTGTTGATCAGCAGCTCGACCGTTTCGCCATGCTCGTTCACGTTGGCCATCAGTGATGCCGTTGCGCCCGGTTGGCTGAGGTCCATCTCCACCGCACGGGCATTGCCAAGCTCGCCCGCCAGCGTTTCCAGCCTTTCCTTGCGGCGGGCAACCAGCACCAGTCGATGTCCCTTGGCCGCCAGTTGCCTTGCGAATTCCTCGCCCAGGCCTGCGGAAGCGCCGGTAACAACGGCGACCGGCGTCGCCATGTCAGCCTACCGTTGCCTTGACGATCTTGCCCGGGTCGGCCGGCGGCTCGCCGTCAGGGAGTGCGTCCACATGTTCCATGCCGCTCTCGACCTGCCCCCAGACCGTGTACTGGCCGTCGAGGAAGCGGGCGTCATCGAAGCAGATAAAGAACTGGCTATTGGCGCTGTCGGGATTCTGCGATCGCGCCATGGAAGCCGTGCCGCGCACGTGCGGTTCGTTCGAGAATTCTGCCTTGATGTCGGGAAGCTTGGATCCATGATAGCCGGTACCGGTCGGATCGCCGCCTTGGGCCATGAATCCAGGTATGACTCGGTGAAAGACGACGCCGTCGTAAAATCCTTCGTTAGCGAGCTGGGTAATGCGCTCGACATGGCCCGGGGCCAGGTCCGGGCGCAGCTTGATGACAACGTCACCGCCGGTGGAAAGGGTCAGGGTCAGCGTGTCGTCGGCCATCTCTTCTTCTCCATTCAAAAGCTAGCGGCGCTTTAGGAGTGCGGGGCGGGTTGCGCCAGAGCCGGTGCGGCCATAGGAGTGCGCCACCAGCCGACAGGGGAGAGTGGCATGAGCGAGAGCGAGCACATCGCCGCCGCCCGCGCGCCCGAGCCGGATTCGACCATCATGGACGAGGAGGACCGGCTGCGGCCGGACTTCGTCGAACGCGTCCTCGATGCCGTCGACGCCGGCGACCACGAAACCGCCCGCAAGCTGGTCGAGCCGCTCCATCCGGCCGACATCGCGGACCTCATTGAGCTCGCCGCCGCCGATGAGCGCGAAGGCCTGGTCGCGGCGCTGGCCGAGATCGTCGACGCCGATGTCTATGCCGAGCTGAACGAGCACGTCCGCGAGACCCTGATCGACGAAATGGCGCCGGAGCAGGTCGCCGACCTCGCCGGCCAGCTCGACACCGACGACGCCGTCGCCATCATCGAGGATCTCGACCGCGCCGAGCGCCAGGCCGTCCTCGCGAAGATGGAGCCCGACGACCGCGCCGCGGTCGAGGAAGCGCTCACCTATCCCGAGGAAACCGCCGGCCGCCTGATGCAGCGCGACCTGATCGCGGTGCCCGAGCATTGGAAGGTCGGCCAGCTCATCGATTACATGCGCTCGACAGACGAGCTGGCGACCGATTTTTGGGAAGTGTTCGTCGTCTCGCCCGACCATCATCCGCTGGGCACCTGCAAGCTTTCAACCATCCTGCGTACGCCCAGGACTGCATTGGTTCGCGACATCATGATCGAGGACCAGACCCTCATCCCGGTCGACATGGACCAGGAAGAGGTCGCGCTGCGCTTCCAGAAATATGCGCTCATCTCGGCGGCGGTGGTCGACGGCAGCGGCCGGCTGGTCGGCATGATCACCGTCGACGACATCGTCCACATCATCCAGGAAGAGGCGGGCGAGGACGTGCTGCTGCTGTCCGGCGCCGGCGAGGGCGACATCAACGAGCCCTTGCTCGAAACCTATCGCGGCCGGGTGCGCTGGCTCGCCGCCAACCTGATGACCGCCCTGGTCGCCTCCATCGTCATCCGCTTCTTCGAGGATTCGATCGAGCGGCTGGCGATCCTGGCCGTGCTGATGCCGATCGTCGCCGGCGTCGGCGGCAATGCCGGTACCCAGACGCTGGCGGTGACGGTGCGCGCCATCGCCACCAACCAGCTCACCGGCTCCAACCGCTGGCGCGCGGTCGGCCGCGAATTGCGTGTGGCGCTGCTGAATGGTCTCACGATTGCATTGCTGATCGGCGTCGGCGTGGCAGCGGTGCTTGGAAGCGCGCCGCTTGGCGGGGTGATCGCCGCCGCCATGCTGTTCAACATCCTCGTCGCCGGGCTCGCCGGCGTGCTGGTGCCCTTGACCCTCGAACGCTACGGCGCCGATCCTGCGGTCGCCTCGTCGGTCTTCGTGACGATGGTTACCGATTCGATCGGCTTCCTGTCCTTCCTCGGCCTGGCCACGGCGGTCGGCCTGGTCCGCTAAGCGCTTGAAGGATCAGGCGAACCCGCGCATTTCCACCACGTGCCGAATCTCCATCTGACCAAGGTTGCCTTCGGCTGCCGGACGCTCGAGGCGCTGCAGAAGCGGGTCGCGGCGCGCTCCCGTGACGGCGAGGTGAGGGTGGTTACCCGGATGCGGCCCAAGCGGATGGACGAGCTGGCCGGCGGCTCGCTGCACTGGATCGTCAGGCACCGCATCATCGCCCGGCAGGAAATCCTGCGCTTCGAGGATCGGAGCGACGGCCGCATTGACATCGTGTGCTCGGCGGAGCTGGTCATTGTGCCGCCGGTCCCCAAGCGCGGGCACCAGGGCTGGCGCTACCTTGAAACCGAAGTCAGCGAAGAGGCCGACCCGAGCGGCGTCGCCGATCTTCCGCCGCGGCTCTACGGCAAGCTTGCCGCTCTCGCCCTCGTTTAGCGGCAGCCGCTGACCGTCGCCGAGCCCTGCGTCCTGGTCTCGCATGACGGCCCACCGGCCAGCGTGACGGAGGCGAGGCCGAGCGCATCCACCTTCGCTGTGCCGCTGACGCTGGCGCGGACCAGCGCCGGCCCCTCGGCGCCGATCACCGCGTCTTTGATCGCGAGCGATTCGGCGTCGAGCGA
This sequence comes from Sphingomicrobium sp., assembly GCA_035250985.1. Taxonomy (GTDB): domain Bacteria; phylum Pseudomonadota; class Alphaproteobacteria; order Sphingomonadales; family Sphingomonadaceae; genus Sphingomicrobium. Next base: position 2,868 of record DATFEO010000040.1, read on the forward strand.
AGAGGTGCCGCGCACCGTCGCCGTCAGCTTCGCCGCCCGCCCGGCGATCCGCGTCGAAGCGGCGCCGGACATGCCGATCTTCAACACATCGACCTCGGCATTGTCGATTCGCATCGTGCCCGCGCCCTGGATGGCGAGGTCGAAGCTGAGGCCCTTCACCTTGTCGATGATCAGCGCGCCCGGGCCGTTGATCCACGCCGTCGAC
>DATFEO010000004.1:0-2885 GCA_035250985.1 Sphingomicrobium sp.
GGCTATAGCTGCATCGCGGAGTTGCGGATGGTCGAGACGATCCTGCGCGGCAAGCCGGAGACGCCGTTCCTCAAGGCCGGCGATCGCGTGGCCATCACCATGCGCGGCGACAAGCACCACCCGATCTTCGGGACGATCGAGCAGACGGTTGTCGCGGCCTAGGTGTCGGACAATTCCCGCTGTCGGGCGATTCTGCTATTCAAACAAGTTGACGGCTGATCGCGTTCCGAAGCGAGGCAAACATGCGCTGGTCCACTTTTGCATGCGTGGCCCTGCTTGTGCCGTCCATTGGCACTCAAGCCGTGGATCCGGCAGGAGCGGCCCCCGCACCGCCGGCGCAAACCTTCAGCCAGCTGCCGAACGTCAGTATCAATTACTATGACGTCTCGGGCGCAGACATCAGCTCCATCAATCGATCGCTCAGGGAGCAACGCGGGGCAGCCTTGAAGAATTCGGCGGCCGCGGCTTCCGACTGGAATCTCGTGGTCCGGTTCGACAAGCGCACGACTGGCGAGCAATGCCTGATTGCAGATGCGACGATAGAATTCAGCGCGAAGGCCGCGCTGCCGCGGCTTGTGAATGAGCAGGCTGTCTCGCCGGGTGCCCTGGCCGCCTGGCGCAAATATGTGGCTACCCTCGAAAGCGAGTCGGTTGCCAAGCTTTGGTTTGTCTTCGATCGCATCGATGAGATCGAGCAAGCTTTCGAAGGCAAGAGTTGCGAGCAAGGCAAGCAAGATGGCGGCAAGGCCATTGCTCAGCTGGAGCAGGACTACGCGACATTCGCTTTTCGCCTGCAAACGACCCCCCTGGCTTTGAGTTCTGCAAGTCCGACCGAGGCCGACAAGATCATCTGCAAAACTCTAGGCGGTGATCGGCAAGGAAAGCGCAGCAAGCCAGTCTGCTTGAGCAATCGCGACTGGGCAACGCTCGGCGAACTCGGTGAATAGCCGCCGTCTAGAGAAGGCGTCTGCTCTCCGCCATCAGCCGGGTCATGGCGTAGAGCGCCCTTAGAACCGGCACCTCGACGCCGGCGCGGTCGGCAAGCTCGATCGGTGCGCCGAGCAACGCCTCCAGCTCGATCGGCCGGCCGGCTTCCACATCCTGCAGCATCGAGGTCTTGAAGGCCCCGAGCCGCGCTGTGACGGCCATGCGGTCTTCGCCGCTCTCTTCAATCGAGCAGCCTATCGCCGCGCCGACGGCAGCCAGCTCCGCCATGCCGGCGAGCAGGAACGGTTTCAGCTCGGCGAGTAATCGGTCGGCAGTGGCGCCGGTGAGCGCCGACAATGGGTTGATCGTCGCATTGCCCCACAGCTTGTACCAGATGGCGCGGCGGATGTTGTTACTTGGCTCTGGACGAATCCCGGCCTGCTCGAACAAGGCGCAGAGCTCATGGATGCGTGTCGAAGCTCCGCCTCCGGTATCGCCTAGGATCAGTTTGTCCGCCTGGTTGACGACAATGCGCGCCGGGCCATCGCGGCGGCAGGAGGCATGGACTACGCAGCCGACCACCTGATCAGCCGGCAGCGCGGCGGCGATGGCGCCCTCCGGGTCGACTGACTGCAGCCTCTCCCCTTCGGCAAACCACCATGGGACGCCATTCAGCATCGGAAGGATGATGGTGGCCGGGCCGAGCAGCGGCGCCGCCGCGCGGGCGGCCGCAGCGAGCGCAGGCGCCTTGACGGCAATTGCCAACAGGTCCGCCGGCCCTTCGAATTGGGAGAGCGGCGCGCCTTGGGAAATGCCGGCCTGTTCAATCTCAATCCGGTCCAGCGCGCTCCTGCTGGTCAATGCCATGACCTCGTTGCCGGCCAGCGCCAGGCGCGCCGCGACCCAGCCGCCGATCGCCCCCGCCCCGATGATGCCGATCCTCATGCGCGCGCTATGCCGTTCGTCGCCCCCGTTCGTCCACCGGTCGATGCGCGCCGCCGCTTCATGAGTCGGTCCCCGCGCCCGACGAAATCCCCGCCGGTCCGGTCGAAGCAGGCATGCGGCGGACACCGAAGCGAGTCATCTTCCCACTGCCGTTCCCCCCACGGCGGAAAAAGGAGTCAAGAAGATGCAAGGACGTATTCCCCTCACCGTCATTGCCGCCCTCCTGTCGGGAATGACCCTCTGCTATGCCTCGCCTGCCGCGGCGCAGGAGGCGCCAGTCGTCGTCTATGGCGAAGCGATCAATGCTCAGACCGAGCGCGTCCAATTCGCCGACCTCAACCTGGCGAGCGCGCGGGACCAGAGCCGCCTGCACAATCGCGTCGGCGGCGCTATCGAACGCGTCTGCGGCATCGATCTTGGCCGGGACGGCCTCCAGGATCGCGGCTTCTACAGCTGTTCCAACGCCGCCTGGGGCGCCGCCGCCCCGCAGATCGCGGAGGTCATCGCCACCGGCAAGACTTCGCTCGGAGCAGCGATTGTCGTTGTTGGCCGTTAGTTGGTAACGCCCGTCTCAACCTTCGGCACCGCCTGTCCCTGCGGCAGGCGCGAGCCGAAGGCGTTGTGTCGGGCAAGTTACTGCAAGCTCCCTGGAATGCAGGGGCGGGGGATTTCTCCCCCGCCGCCACATCTCAGTTCGTAATTCCAGTCTAGAGCTTTACTTTGCCCTGGATCGTGAAGACGCGTCCCAGGATGATCGGGTTCCAGTAGGCCACGTCAGTGCCAGCTTCGCGGAAGAAGCCGCTCACGGTCTGCTCCGCCTCCTGCTTGAACAGGTTCTGGACGATGCCGGTCACCTCGAAATTGCTGCCGATCGACTTGCGCAGCGACAGATCGACGTAGCTCAGGCCCTTCACGTCCGGCGAACCGCACGAGGAGTTCCCGATGCCGCAGAAGCTGACGTCCTCGACATCCGACTGCCAGTTCCAGCGAAGCTGCGCGGTGAAGTCGTCGCT
>DATFEO010000008.1:0-5754 GCA_035250985.1 Sphingomicrobium sp.
GTGCTCGATGTCCCATTCATAGTCGTATGTTGAGCCGTCATATTCATATCCAAAGTCGACCTCGGTATCGCGGGGGAACCAAAGTCCCGCCTCGATCCCGACATAGCCTGCTCCGTCCGTCGTCGCCGCCGCCGGACTGGCAGCAAGCATGGTCGTGGACAAAGCAAGCCCAAGCAGAGTTGATTTACGCATTTGATCGCCCCTTTCGGTCCCTGTTGGTGCGTAGTTGCGCGAGCGCATTGATATGTCATTGGTTCCACCGTTGCCAGCGATAGTTCAGCTGCTGTTGCTCATCGGCAACAAAAGCTGCGAGTCATTCGCAATGGCTTTCGACAAACATGGAGGTTAAAGGCCGCGCTGTAGCAGGGTCCAAGAGTAACCGTGGATTACGACCGCATCTTCAAAGCCGCGATCAATCGCCTTCATGGAGAAGGCCGCTATCGCGTGTTCATCGACATCCTGCGCACCAAGGGCCAGTTCCCCAACGCCCAGTGCTTCGCCGGCCATAATGGGCCAAAGCCCATCACCGTTTGGTGCTCGAACGACTATCTGGGCATGGGCCAGCACCCATCCGTCGTCGCCGCGATGGAAGAGGCGCTGCACAACGTTGGCGCCGGATCGGGCGGTACGCGCAACATTGGCGGCAACACCCACTACCATGTCGAGCTGGAGCGTGAGCTTGCCAGCCTCCACCGCAAGGAAGCCGCCCTTCTGTTCACCTCGGGCTACGTCTCGAATGAGGCCGCCCTCTCGACCTTGGGTAAGCTGCTGCCCGGCTGCATCATCTTTTCCGATGAATTGAATCACGCTTCGATGATCGCCGGGATCCGCAATTCCGGTTGCGAGAAGCGCGTGTTCCGCCACAACGACCTTGCCCACCTCGAGGAACTGCTGGCGCAAGCCCCGGCTGAGGCGCCCAAGCTGATCGCCTTCGAGAGCGTTTACTCGATGGACGGTGACGTCGCGCCGATCGCCGCGATTTGTGACCTCGCCGATCGCTACGAAGCCCTCACTTATCTCGACGAAGTCCATGCTGTTGGCATGTACGGCGCCTGCGGTGGCGGCATTTCCGAGCGCGACGAAGTGGCTCATCGCGTCACGTTGATCGAAGGCACGCTCGGCAAGGCCTTTGGCGTGATGGGCGGCTATGTCTCCGCCTCGAGCGATATTATCGACTGCATCCGCAGCTATGCGCCCGGCTTCATCTTCACGACCAGCCTGTCGCCGGTGCTGGTCGCCGGCGCCCTGGCGAGCGTGCGGCATTTGAAGGCGTCCGCCGAGGAGCGGACCGCCCAGCAGGCCGCCGCATCCATGCTAAAGGCCAAGTTCACCGACGCCCAACTGCCGGTCATGCCTTCCGTCACGCATATCGTGCCGCTCCTCATCGGTTGCCCGGTGAAGGCGAAGCGCATCAGCGACATCCTGCTCGCGGAGTACGGCCTGTACGTCCAGCCGATCAATTTCCCCACCGTCCCGCGCGGCACCGAGCGCCTGCGCTTCACCCCCGGCCCGCATCACAGCGTGGACATGATGGACGAGCTGGTCGGCGCGCTGGTCGAGATTTGGGACCGGCTGGAGCTGAAGTTGGCCGCCTGAAGGCTGGCGAATCCCCAGCGCATGGCTTAGGCAAGTTGGCATGCGCATCGCCCTCGCCGCCGACCATGCCGGTTATCAGCTGAAGGACGAGCTCGCGGCCTGGCTCAAAGAGGCGGGCCATGAGATCACCGACCTAGGCACGAATGGGCCGGAAAGCGTCGATTACCCACGCTTTGGCGCCATGCTGGCCGACGAGATTGCCAGCGGCCGGGCCGAACGCGGCATTGCCGTCTGCGGCTCGGGCATCGGCATTTCCATCGCCATCAACCGCGAGCCGCGTTGCCGCTGCGCGCGCGTAGATGACCCTCTCTCGGCCCGGCTCGCCCGTGAGCATAACGACGCCAATGTGCTGGCGATGGGCGCGCGCCTGATCGGCCACGACATGGCCCGGACTTGCGTCACCGCCTTCCTTGGCACCGATTTCGCCGGCGGCCGCCACCAGCGCCGCGTCGACCAGCTTTCCCAACTCCTGCAGGACAGCGACTGATGGCCACCGCGCCCGAACGTGATCCGATGACTTTGGCCCATGTCCAACCCCCGGGCTTCTTCACGCGCGGCCTGTCCGAGGCTGACCCGGCAGTCGATGATGCGATCCGATCGGAACTGAAGCGCGAACAGATGCAGATCGAGCTGATCGCATCGGAAAATATCGTCAGCCGAGCGGTGCTCGAAGCGCAGGGCTCGGTGCTGACCAACAAATATGCCGAGGGCTATCCGGGGCGCCGCTACTACCAGGGCTGCGAGCCCTCGGACACGGTCGAGACGCTGGCGATCGAGCGTGCCAAGAAGCTGTTCGGCTGCGGCTTCGCCAATGTCCAGCCGCATAGCGGCGCCCAGGCGAACGGCGCGGTCATGCTGGCGCTGGTGAAGCCCGGCGATACGATCATGGGCATGAGCCTGGCGGCCGGCGGCCACCTGACTCATGGCGCTCCGCCGGCCCAGTCGGGCAAATGGTTCAATGCAATCCAGTACGGCGTCCGCCGCGACGATCATCTGGTCGACTTTGACGAGGTCGAGGCGCAGGCCAAGGAGCACAAGCCGAAGCTGATCATCGCCGGCGGCTCGGCCTATCCGCGTATCTTCGACTTCGCGCGCTTCCGGGCGATTTGCGACGAGGTCGGCGCAATCTTCCTGGTCGACATGGCGCATTTTGCCGGGCTCGTCGCGGCCGGTGAACATCCTTCTCCTTTCGGCCACGCGCATGTCGTGACCACGACCACGCACAAGACGCTGCGCGGGCCGCGCGGCGGCATGGTGCTGACCGACGACGAGACGATCGCCAAGAAGATCAACTCGGCGGTCTTCCCCGGCCTGCAGGGCGGTCCCTTGATGCATGTCATCGCCGCCAAGGCCGTCGCTTTCGGCGAGGCGCTGCAGCCGGAATTCAAGACCTATGCCAAGGCGGTGATCGCCAATGCCCAGGCGCTGGCCAATCGCCTGAAGGAACGGGGCGCCGATCTTGTTGCCGGCGGCACCGACACGCATCTGGCGCTGGTCGACCTCAGGCCGCTCGGCCTCACCGGCAAGGATGCCGACCAGAGCCTGGAGCATGCCGGCATCACTTGCAACAAGAACGGCGTGCCATTCGACCCACTGCCACCGGTACAGACCAGCGGCATCCGCGTCGGCTCGCCGGCCGGCACCACTCGGGGCTTCGGTGTCGCCGAATTCCGCGACATCGCCGACATGGTCGCCGACGTGCTCGACGGGCTGCGCGCAAACGGCGTCGACAATAACGGCGCGGTCGAGCAGGCGGTCAACGACCGCGTGCGCGAGCTCTGTGCCCGCTTCCCGATCTACGAGGGCTGAAGCTTGCGCTGTCCGTTCTGCGCGCATGAAGACAGCCAGGTGAAGGACAGCCGCCCGTCCGAGGATGGGGCGGCGATCCGCCGGCGCCGCCAGTGCGAGGGCTGCGGGGCGCGCTTCACCACCTTCGAGCGCGTGCAGCTGCGCGACCTCACCGTCGTCAAGAAGGATGGCAAGCGCGAGCCCTTCGACCGAGCCAAACTGGAGCGCGCCATCGGCCATGCTTGCCGCAAGCGGGACATCGACGCCGCCAAGATCGACCAGCTGGTCAGCGGCGTGCAGCGGCAAATGGAGACGCTGGGCGACGAAGTCCCCACCCAGAAGATCGGCGAGGCGGTGATGGCGGGCCTAAAGGCACTCGACCACGTCGCCTACATTCGCTTCGCCAGCATCTACAAGGACTTCAGCGAGCCCGGCGACTTCGCCGAGATCGCCGAGCGGGTCGAGAAGGAAGGGCCTCTGCCCGCGCCCGGCCACGACAAATTGCTTTAGCATTGCCTCGAGGGGGACCAATGGACGTCAGGAACATCGTCGCAGTCATCGCGCTAATCGTCTTTCTTGCCTTAGGCGGCCTTGGCGGATGTGCGGTTTTCAACACGGTTCGTGTCTGGAATGCGGAGCAAGCCGGGCGAGCCGAACTGGCTCAGGCAACGAGCAACCGCCAGATCGCTACGCTCGAGGCGAGGGCGAAGCTCGAGAGTGCCAAGCTGCTGGCCGACGCCGAAGTCATTCGCGCGGAAGGGGCAGCACGGGCCAACCGCATTTTGCAGGACTCCCTGGGGGGTCCGGAAGGGTATCTGCGCTATCTGCAAATCCAGGCCATCGATGCCAAGGACGCTAGCGTCATCTACATCCCCACCGAAGGAGGGCTGCCCCTTACGGAAAGCCGACGACTGCGTCCCGCGCCAGCCCAATGATGCAATCGCCGCCCGTCATCGTTCTCGTCCGCCCGCAGCTTGGCACGAATATCGGCAAGGCGGCACGGGCGATGCTCAACTTCGGCCTAACCGAGCTGCGGCTCGTCGCCCCGCGCGACGGCTGGCCCAATCCCGACGCTGGGCCGGCCGCCAGCGGCGCCGATGATGTGCTCGGCGAGGCTCAGGTCTTCGCCACCACCGCCGAGGCGATTGCCGACTGCGCGCTCGTCTATGCCTCGACCGTGCGCCGCCGCGACCTCGTCCTGCCCGTGCTCGAACCCGGCGAGATGGCCAAGCAAATCGCAGCCAACCCTGGCCGCTCGGCGATCCTGTTCGGACCGGAGCGGTCGGGCCTCGAAACCGAGGACGTCGCGCTCGCCAACGCCATCGTCACCGTTCCGATCAACCCGGACTTCGGCTCGCTGAATCTAGCCCAGGCGGTCATCCTGCTCGCTTACGAATGGTCGCGAACGAGAGGCCTGGCGCAACCCACCGCCAAGGAAGGCGAACCGCCCGCCGCCCATGCCGAGCTTGAAGGCCTGATCGGCCAGTTGGACGAGGCGCTTCAGGGCAAGGGTTATTTCCACCCGCCCGAGCGCACCCAGGCCACGCGCAACACGCTGCGCACGATCCTCACCAAGCCCGGCTGGTCAAGCCGCGAGATCCAGGCACTGCGCGGCGTCATTCGCGCCCTGTCCGAAGCTGCCCGCTGACACATTGTTCGATTTGCGTTAAATATGGAGATCGTCGAGAAAAAGGGGGCCTCCCATGTCGATCTTGATCTCCTTTTTATTGCTGCAAGCAAGCACGACGCCGCCCACCACAAGCCAGCCAGTCACAACCCCGGCGAGTGAGCCAGCCGCGGTCCCGGCGAAAGAATCCAAGATTTGCCGGGACATGATGACCAGCAGCAGCCGGCTTGGGGCGGTTAAAGTCTGCAAGACCAGGGCGGCGTGGCGGCGCTGGGAAAGGTGCCACGGCGCCACCCGCTACTGCGCCCCGCCGACCCAGCAGACGGTCACGATGGTGTCGTTGCCGGGCGACAAGCTGATCTGCAAATATATCAGGACGACCGGTAGCCGTATCGAACAGCAGAAGGTTTGCGGGACGAAGAGCCAGTGGGAGGTCGCGGATCGCGAAACCCAGGAGCATGTCCGGGATGTCCAATCGCAGTCCATGCTTGGCAACGACGAAGGGTTCACGACTCCAACCGCCGGAGGAGGCCCGAGGCCGCAATAGCCCTCTCGCCTTGACCTTGCGGCGCCTCTCCGCTAGGCGCGCCGCTCGCAATTGACCCTGCATGTCCGGTGAAGCGGTGGTCGCGTCGTGCGCAAGGCACGGCGGTGCGGTTCCGGACATTTTTGAAACGCAAGTTGGAGAATATCAAATGTCGAAGCGCACCAGCGCCAAGTACAAGCTCGACCGCCGCATGGGC
>DATFEO010000020.1:0-14845 GCA_035250985.1 Sphingomicrobium sp.
TCCAAACACTTATCATGCTCTTGCGAAGCTGAACGAAAGCTTGGTGCGACGAGCCGAGTCGCTGGAGCGGTGAATCGAATCGACTTAGCGCCCGCCGGCGAGCAGGGCCGCGCTTTCGACCTCGTCGAGAGCGCGGTGAGCAAGGATGTAGCGCCGCGCGTCGGCAATCCAGTCGGAGGCGCGCGCGGCGCCTGGCAGCCGCATTGTTTCGGCGAGCGCGGCGTCGACGCGGCCGTTGTGCAACTGCGCCAACGCCCGCTCGTAGCGCGCCTGCGGCTTGCCCGACGGCGCACTCGCCCGCCGCACCGCGACCAGCGAGCCCAATTCGCGCTTCAGGCCCTGCCAAAGGCTTTCATCCGGTGCGCCGGCCCGCAGTTCGCCGCTGAGATTCTCATATTCGGCGATCAGCTGGTCGAGCGTCACCGGATCCCTCGAGGCGGTGATGATCGATGCAACCGCCCGCGGGTTGTGGGCGCCGAAGCGGTCGGCGAGCAGGGTCTCGAGATAGCCCAATGGGACGCCGCGATCGATCGCGCGACGGGTGGCGAAGGCGACCAGCAGCGCATCGGCCCGGCCGACCGAGCCGGCGGCGCGGCGGCTGGTGCTTTCGACTGCGCGCAAACGGATTTCGAGCTCCGCGACCCGGGCCGCTTCGACGCCGCTGGCTGCCGGCTGCGGGCGGGCAGGGGTGATTTGCTGGACCGTGCGCACCGCAACGGGCGGCGAAGGCGGCGGCGCAACTCCCAGGAACCGGGCCGCCGAATCCCAGCGGCTGAGGCCCCAGGTGGCCAGCGCCGCGCCGGTCACCAGGATCAGCAGGATCCAGGCGAGGGTCGCCGTCCAGCCCCGCCGTTGCATCGCCCCATTGCTCATCGTGGAGGACTTTCGCACAGCCGGGCGGCGAGGGCCAGCAGCGTCTCCTCGTTCGGCATGGGTGCGGCATGGACCTGCTCCCAGCCGCCGCCGCAGGCGGATGCGGCTGCAGGGCTGATTGCGGCAATGGCGATCCGCGAGCGGCTCTTGACCAGCTCCGCCAGCCGGCTTCCGGCACGCGGCGAATGGACGGCAACGACGCTCCCCGCCAGGGCGTCGATACCCTTGGGCGAATCGATCGGTTGGGCGGCATAGACAGAGATGGTTTCCGCTGCACCGGTGCCGACATGGTCGCGCCCGGTGAGGTGAAGCAGTCTCTTGTCGCCTGGTAGGTCCATGTCCTGGCTGCTGCCGCCACCGATGCTGGCGATGGTGAAGCCCGCCTCACGCGCTGCTGCAGCCGTCGCCGCGCCAACGGCGTGCACCGGCAGGCCCTTGAGGGCAGCCAGTTGCGGCCCGCCATGACGGACGGCATTGGCGCTGGTCAGGACGAGGCCGTCGAACCGGCTCGCCTTCGGGGCCGACCATTCGACCGGCACAACTTCGAACAAGGGAATGATACTTACTTCTAGCCCCATTGCGCTCGCCCGGGCGGCGGTGGTGCTTGCCGCCGGCTCGGCCCTGAGCACCACCAAAGGCTTCATGCGAAGGCGAAAAGCTGGCGAATCGATTCCGGGGCATGGTCGAGCATCGACCGTGCCAGCGCCGCCGCCTCCTTGTCATCGCCGACGCGGAAGCGAGCCTCGTCGGCGACCCGGTCCTTGCCGTCTTCGCTGAGGATCTCGGCGCGCAAATGGACCTCACCTGCATGCACTTCGGCAAGCGTCCCGACCGGCGAATGGCAGGTGCCTCCGAGCGCCCGGGCGAAGGCACGCTCGGCACGGACGGCGGCCGAGGTCAAATGGTCGTCGACCCGCGCCAGCTGGGCATGGGTGTCATTGTCCTCGGCGCGGCATTCGATGCCGATCGCGGCCTGGCCGGGCGCCGGCAGCATGACGTCGACCGGGATGGGGCTGCCGACATGGCCGCGGCCGAGGCGATCGAGGCCGGCGGCGGCCAGCAGGGTTGCGTCGACCTCGCCCTTCTCGACCTTGGCAAGGCGGGTATCGAGATTGCCGCGGATCGGCACGATCGCGAGGTCAGGGCGAGCGCGCAGCAGTTGCGCGGCGCGGCGCGGCGAGGAGGTGCCGACGCGCGCTCCCGGGGGCAAGGCAGCGAGCGATTCCGCGCCGATCAGGCGGTCGCGAACGTCGCCGCGCGGCAGCATTGCCCCGATGACCAGCGCCGGCGGCCGTTGGCTCTCGACGTCCTTCATCGAATGGACGGATGCATGGGTCCTGCGCTCAATCAGCGCCTGGTCGAGCTCCTTGGTCCACAGCGCCTTGCCGCCGATCTCGGCCAGCGGCCGGTCGGTGACCTTGTCGCCGCTGGTAGTAATCGGCACGATCGCGACCCGGCCGTCGAGCCAATGGTGCGCGACTTCGAGAGCCGCGGCGGCCATGCGGGCCTGCGCCAGCGCCAGCGGCGATCCGCGCGTGCCAAGCATCAGGAAGCTGTCCACGGCCATGCACTAGCCGAGCGCGGCCCCTTGAGGCAAAGGAACTTGTTCATGGCGATTATCCTCGGCCTCGAATCCTCTTGCGACGACAGCGCCGCCGCGCTGGTCACCTCCGATCGCCAGATCCTGGCCCAGGCGATCGTCGCCCAGAATGAAGCGCATCGCCCGTTCGGTGGGGTGGTCCCTGAAATTGCCGCCCGCGCCCATGTCGAGATCCTCCCCGGGCTGATCCGCCAGGTCCTGGCCGAGGCCGACGTGGCAATCGGTGAGGTCGACGCCATCGCCGCTACCGCCGGGCCAGGCCTGATCGGCGGCGTGATGGTCGCCTTGCTTGCCGGCAAGGGACTCAGCCTGTCGACCGGCAAGCCACTGGTCGCGGTCAATCATCTCGAGGGCCATGCGCTGAGCCCTCGGCTGGTCGATCCCGACCTCGGCTTCCCCTACTTGCTGCTGCTTGCCAGCGGCGGTCACTGCCAGCTTCTGGAGGTTCGCGGCGTGGGCGACTATCGCCGCCTGGCGACGACCATCGACGACGCCGCCGGCGAGGCATTCGACAAGGCCGCCAAATTGCTTGGCCTGCCCTATCCCGGCGGCCCGGCGATCGAGGAGCTTGCCGCTGACGGAGATCCAGCCGCCGTCCCGCTGCCGCGGCCCCTGGTCGGCAGCCGTGAACCGCATTTTTCCTTCGCCGGCCTGAAGAGCGCGGTGCAGCGCGCGGTCGCCAGCGGCAAGCACAAGGACGCCGACATAGCGGCCAGCTTCATGGCTGCCGTGGTCGATTGCATGGTCGACCGCACCGCCGTGGCGCTCGGCAAGAGCGACGCCCCCGCGCTGGTGGTCGCTGGCGGGGTCGCGGCCAATCGCGCCCTGCGCTCGGCGCTCGCCGAATTGGCTGGTAGTCATGGCCGCGCGTTCAGCGTTCCGCCGGCCTGGCTCTGCACCGACAATGCGGCGATGATTGGATGGGCGGGCGCCGAGCGCCTGGCCGCCGGCCTCATCGACGATCTCGACGCGCCGGCGCGGGCGCGCTGGCCGCTGGATCCGGAAGCGGAGAAAGTGCGCGGCGCGGGGGTGAAGGCATGACCATCGACCGGCTCGCGGTCATCGGCGGCGGCGCATGGGGGACGGCGCTCGCGCAGGTCGCGGCCGGGGCGGGCCGTCCGACCCTTTTATGGGTGCTGGAGCCGGAGGTTGCGGAATCGGTCAATTCAGCCCACGAAAACCGCCTCTACCTTTCCGGCGTACCGCTTTCGCCGGTGATCCAGTGCACCAATGATTTGGCCGACCTCGAAAGCTGCGATGCCTGGCTGGTGGTTACCCCGGCGCAGCACATGCGCACGGTACTCGAAAAGGCGCCGCATCGTGGCCGGCCGCTGGTCCTCTGCTCGAAGGGGATTGAGGAGCGTTCGGGGCAGATGCTCCACCATGTCGCCGCCGAAGTCTGCCCGGAAGCGCCGATCGCCGTCATTTCCGGCCCGACCTTCGCCCATGAAGTCGCCGCCGGGCTGCCGACGGCGGTCACCCTGGCCTGCGAGGATCATGAACTCGCCGAGGCGCTGCGGGAACGGATCAGCTTGCCGACGTTCCGCATCTATCTTTCCGACGATGTCACGGGGGCCGAGATTGGCGGCGCGGTGAAGAACGTGCTCGCCATCGCCTGCGGCGTGGTCGAAGGCCGCCATCTAGGGCTCAACGCGCGTGCCGCGCTCATCGCCCGCGGCTTTGCCGAAATGACCCGCTTTGGCCTGGCGCTTGGGGCGAAAGCGGAAACGCTGACCGGCATGTCCGGGCTCGGGGACCTGGTGCTCACCTGCACATCGACCAATTCGCGCAACTTCTCCCTGGGCAAGGGTATCGCCGAGGGCCGCTCGGTCAGCGAGCTGATGAGCGACCGGCGGACGGTAGCGGAAGGCGCCTTCACCGCGCCCGTCCTCAGGCGTCTCGCGACAGGCCACGGCATCGACATGCCGATCGTCAATGCCGTCGACGACATGCTGGCCGGGCGCTCCAGCGTCGAGGAAGTGCTGGAACGGCTGCTGACCAGGCCGCTGCGCGCCGAGGGGCGCTGATGCCGCAGCCCGAAGGGGTCGCCGCTCGCCGCTTGGCCTTGAAGATGCTCGATGGCGTGTTGCGGCGGGGCCTGACAGTCGATGCCGCCGCAAGGGACACGCACCTCCCTACCGCCGACGCCGGACTCGCCGTCGCCATCGCCGGTGAGACGCTGCGCAGGCTGCCGGACCTCGATGCGCTGATCGATTCGGCGACGCGGCAAAGACTGCCCGGTGACAGCAAGGCGCGCATGGTGCTGCGCCTGGCGCTGGCGCAGAAGGCAGGGCTGGGCACGCCCGATCATGCGGTTGTTGCCACAGCCTTGCCCCTGGTCGACGGCGGGCCGCGGCGGCTGGTGCATGGCGTGCTTGGAACTCTGCTGCGACGCGGAGTTATCGTGCCGGAAGCCCCAACACTGCCAGCCGACGTGGAGGCGCGCTGGCGCGCTGCCTGGGGCGAGGAGGCCGTGTCGGCGGCCCGCCGCGCCATCGGCCACCGCCCGCCGCTCGACCTCAGCTTCCGGAACGATGCGGATGCCCAATCCTATCCGCTCGGCGTCTCGCTCGCGCCTCGACACCGGCGGATCATCGATTCCGGCTCGATCACGGAGCTGCCCGGCTTCGATGCCGGCGGCTTCTGGGTACAGGACCTGGCCGCTTCGCTGCCCGCACGCCTGATGCCGCCCGGGCCCGTCGAAGTCCTCGATCTCTGCGCCGCTCCGGGCGGCAAGACCATGCAGCTCACGGCCGCCGGCCACCGGGTCATCGCCGTCGACCGCGCCGAAAGTCGTCTGGCACGACTGGCGGAGAACCTCGCGCGCACTCGGCTCGACGCGGAGCTGATTGCCGCCGACGCACTCGACTGGCAGCCCCCGCGCTCGTTCGACGCCATCTTGCTTGACGCGCCTTGCTCGGCGACGGGCACATTCCGCCGCCATCCGGAGGTTCTCTACCGTGCGGGGCCAGGGATCATCGCCGATAGCGCCGAGCTGCAGTCCATCCTGCTCGACCGGGCTGCCGGCATGCTGAAGCCGGGCGGATTCCTGGTCTATTCGGTCTGTTCGCTTGAGCCGGAGGAGGGCGAGGCGATCGTCACCGCCTTCCTCGAGCGCAGTTCCGCTTTCCGCATAGCCCCGCCCAAGCCGGGCGAGCTGCCCGACTTCGTGACGTCAACCGGGGAAGGCTGGATCCGCATCCTACCGGGCATGATTGAGAAGGAAGGCGGGCTGGACGGCTTCTTCGTCGCGCGGCTTGTCCGGGGTGCCTAAACCCGTCTAATCGGCTCCATGATCATCGCGCCCTCGATCCTCTCCGCCGATTTCGCGCAGCTTGGCGAGGAGGTGCGCGCCATCGACGAAGCCGGGGCCGACTGGATACACATCGACGTCATGGACGGCCATTTCGTTCCCAACCTCACGATTGGCCCGGGGGTCGTGAAAGCGCTTCGGCCGCACAGCGCCAAGCCGTTTGATGTCCACCTGATGATCTCGCCGGTCGATCCGTTCCTCGATGCCTTCGCCGAGGCTGGCGCCGACATTATCACCGTCCATCCCGAGGCCGGGCCCCACCTCCATCGCACGGTCCAGAGGATAAAGGCGCTCGGCAAGAAGGCCGGCGTGTCACTGAACCCGGCGACTCCGGCCAAGGCGCTCGATTATGTCCTGGGCGAGATCGACCTCGTCCTGGTGATGAGCGTCAACCCTGGCTTCGGCGGCCAGAAGTTCATCGTCGGCCAATTGAAGAAGATCGAGGCGGTCGCAACCCGAATCGCCAAGGAAAATCTCGATATTGTGGTCGAGGTCGACGGCGGCATCGATCCTGAGACGGCGAAGCAGGCCGTCGCCGCCGGCGCCACGGCCCTGGTTGCCGGAACGGCCGCCTTCCGCGGCGGGCCGGGCCAATATGCAGCCAACATAAGCGCGCTTCGGGGAGAGGGATGAGCGGCGCCGACGCGGCCCAGGAAGAAATCGTCGGCAAACTAGCGCGGGGTTCGCTGCTGTCGCGCCTCATTGGCTCGCGCAAGGTGCCGCTCAGGTTGACCGCCGTGCCGCGCGACCATGTCGCCGGCAGCCGCGCCCGCGGCGATGCCTTGCTCGCCGGCCGCTATCAGCTCGGCGGCGACAGCGTGGCGCTTGCCGACCTCGATTTTGCCGCGCTCGGCACCGAGGGCCCGCTGGCGAAGGAACTACAGGGCTTTTCCTGGTTGCGCGACTTGGCCGCCGCCGCGGGGCGCGAGCGCGGCGCGAGGCTGGCCGAGGCGATCGCCGGCCGCTGGCTGGTTGCGCACGGCACGCGGGTCGACCAGGCCTGGGCACCGGAATTGTGGGGCGAGCGCATATTATTCTGGACGGCCTATGCGCCTTACGTCCTGTCGAGCCGCGACAGCGGCTATCGCTCCGCATTGCTCAACACGTTGGCGCGAGGCGCGCGCCATCTCGATGCCGTGGCCGACAGGGCGCCGCCCGGCCTGCCGCGGATCACCGCTTGGGCGGGCCTCGTCGCCGCAGCCCTTCTAATCCAGGGCGGCTCGGCGCGGGTCGCGCGCAGCGAAGCAGGACTGATGCGGGCGCTTGCCGCCGCCCAGTTCGAGGATGGCGGGCTGATGAGCCGCTCACCTCACGAGCAGGCGCTGCTGGTCGACCGCCTCGGATTGCTGCGCACTGCCTATTTCGCCGCCAGGCAAAGCCTGCCCGATGCGCTCGAAAGCGCTGCTGCGGCCGCGCTTGCGGCGCTCCACGGTGTCACCATGGGTGATGGCGGCCTGTCGAGCTGGCAGGGCGGCAATCCCGGCGACCCGGCGCGGATCGCGGCCTTGATTGAAGGCTGCGGACTGCGCGCCCGTCCGCTCCGCCAGGCGCGGGGATGGGGCTATCACCGCCTGTCCGCGCTCGGCACGATCCTGGTGATCGACGCCGCACCGCCGCCGTCGGCGAAGATGGTGGCGGCCGGCAGCGCCTCGACCCTGGCCTTCGAATTGAGCGACGGCGCCCAGCGGCTGGTGGTCAATTGCGGCGGCCCCGGCTCCCTGCCGCACAGCTTGCCGAACGAACTGGTGCGGGCGCTGCGCACCACCGCGGCGCACAGCACGCTGACGCTGGCCGATACCAATTCGACCGCGCTTCTTGAGGGAGGCGCGTTGGGCAAGGGTGTCACCGACGTCGTCATCGAGCGTTACGAGGACAATGATTCGAGCCGCGTCACGGCCAGCCACGACGGCTATGCGCGCGGCTTCGGCCTTCTCCATCAACGCTCGGTCGTGCTCGGCAATGACGGCAAGGAGCTGCGCGGCAACGACCAGTTGATCGCCAGGGGCCGCACGAAGATTCGCGAGGCAGCGCCGTTCGCCATTCGCTTCCACCTCGCGCCTGGAATCGAGGCGACCGCGACCGCCGACGGCATGGGCGCGATCCTGCGCCCGGCCAGCTCGCCGCCGTGGAACTTCCGCTGCCGCGGAGCCATGTTGTCGATAGAGGAGAGCCTGCACATCAATGGCGCGGGCGAAGTCACGCCGACACTGCAGCTGGCAGTGGTCGGGGAAGTTTCGGCGCTGGGCGGCCAGGTCGCCTGGCAATTCCGCCGTTCGAGCTGAAGGAAGAGTTCATGACCGATGTGGTGCCCCTGGGGCGCGCGCTAATTTCCCTGTCCGACAAGTCCGGTCTCGAAGAGCTGGTGGCCGGCCTCGCGCGGCACAATGTCGAATTGGTCTCGACCGGCGGCACCGCCGCCAGGATTCACGAGCTTGGTCAAAAAGTCCGTGAAATTAGTGAGCTTACCGGCTTTCCGGAGATGATGGACGGGCGGGTAAAGACGCTCCACCCGAAGGTCCATGGCGGGCTTCTCGGCGTCCGGGGCAATGCCGAACATGAGGCGGCGATGGCCGAGCACGCCATCGCTCCGATCGACCTCGTCGTCGTCAACCTCTACCCCTTCCAGCAGACGGTGATGCGCGGAGCCGCGCGCGACGAAATCATCGAGAATATCGACATCGGTGGCCCGTCGATGCTGCGCTCGGCAGCCAAGAACCATGCCTCGGTCGCGGTGGTCACCGATCCCGCCGACTATGCGGCGCTGCTGGTGGAGCTCGACGAGCATGGCGGCACCACTTTGGGCTTGCGCAAGCGGCTGGCGGCCAAGGCCTATGCGGCAACCGCTGCCTATGATTCCGCGATCGCCAGCTGGTTCGCCTTCGCCGATCAGCAGCAAATCTTCCCTGACACCCTGCTGCTGGCGCTAAGCCGCGACTCCGAGCTGCGTTATGGCGAGAACCCGCATCAGAAAGCGGCGCTCTATGTGCCGCAGGCGCGCGGGAATCCGGGCGTCGCCGGCGCCCGCCAGGTGCAGGGCAAGGAGCTCAGCTACAACAACCTCAACGACGCCGACGCGGCACTGGAACTCGTCTCCGAATTCCGCGGCTCTGACCCCACATGCGTCATCGTCAAGCACGCCAATCCGTGTGGCGTGGCGAGCGCGGCGTCCCTCGCCGAAGCCTATCGCCATGCTCTGGATTGCGACAATGTTTCAGCCTTTGGCGGCATCATTGCCGTCAACCACCCGATCGACGGCCCAACGGCCGAGGCGATGATCGAGCTGTTCACCGAAGTCGTCATCGCGCCCGATGCCGACGAAGCGGCACTCGCCGCCTTCGCCCGCAAGAAGAACTTGCGGCTGCTTCTGACCGGCGACCTGCCCGACCCCGGCCGCACCGGCCTAACGTTGAAGTCGATCACCGGCGGAGTGCTGATCCAGTCGCGCGACAATGGCCACATTGCCAGGGACGACCTCAAGGTCGTCACCAGCCGCCCGCCGACCGAGCAGGAAATGCGCGACTGCCTGTTCGCCTGGACGGTTGCCAAGCACGTCAAGTCGAATGCGATCGTCTACGCCAGGGACGGAATCACCGCCGGTATCGGCGCCGGCCAGATGAACCGCCGCGACAGTGCTCGAATCGCCGCCATCAAGGCGCGCGAGGCAGCTGAGAGCCACGGCTGGCGCGAACCGCGCACGGTCGGCTCAGCGGTGGCGTCCGATGCCTTCTTCCCCTTCGCCGACGGATTGCTTGCCGCTGCCGAAGCAGGGGCCACCGCGGTCATCCAGCCTGGCGGGTCGATCCGCGACGAGGAGGTCATCGCCGCCGCCGACAAGGCCGGACTGGCGATGGTCTTCACGGGAATGCGGCACTTTCGCCACTGATTACCTCGGCGCATCCCCTCCCACCGCCGGGTCGGGCAGGCTGAGCTCGTCGATCTCGTCCTTGCCCATTCGGAACAGCTCGCGGTCCCCGGGCCCGAATCCCTTGGTCCAGATGACGATGCCGAAGGCCAAGAGGATCGCTGGGATGCCGCCCAGCAGCTCCAGCCACTCGAGATTCGGAGGCAGGAGCGTAAACAGCCAGCCGACGGCGATGGCGGCGGCGCTCGCCCAGATCAAAGCCCAGCGCCAGCCGGAAACAGGCGCACCCAGCAGCTTGTGCAACAGCCGGGCCTTGACGATGGAAGCAAAGCCCAGCCCCAGCAGCAACGCCACTGCCGGTCCTGTCGCCTGCATCATCTGGTCCCAGCCGCGGCCCTGCATCCACAGGATGAAGCTCACCGTCATCACCGCCTGGAGGGCGATCATCGCCAAGCTGATCGCCATGTTCCGCTTGCGGGCGCAGTAGATCAGCGCCGATTCGCTGACAGCGGCGGTCGCCGCGACAACTTCCGCCGCCAGCAGGAAGGCCAGCGCTGCCGTTCCGGCGACGAAGTCGGGTCCGACAAGGCCCATTACCGCCTCGCCCGGAATGCCGAGCGCCAGCGCCACGGCGCTCTGCGCGGCGATGACCCAGAAGCCGACTTGGCGGACCTGCTTCGCGACCGCCTCGCGATTGCCGGCGGCGATATTGCGCGAGATCACCGGTCCGAGGATCGGATCGAAGCTGGTCTTAAGCTTGGCCGGCAGGGAAGCGACATTCTGGGCCACGTAATAGATGCCGACCACCGCCGGTGAGACAAACAGGCCGAGGATGGCGATGTCGACGCGGCGCGAGCCCCATTCGACCGCATCGGCGCAGGCCACCGGCAGGTTTCGGCTCGCCATCCGCCACAGGGCCGCCGGGGCCGGGTTCCAGTCGTGCGGCAGGCCATAGCTCTTCAGGAAAGGGATGACCGAGGCAATCAGCGCCCCGGCCATCGACAGCACGTAGGCGATGATCAGGCCGTCGCGAGTGGAGATGAACGACCAGGCGAAAGCGGCGATACTGATCGTCCAGGGTTCGACGATCGCGCGGGCGCGCACCGTGGCGCCAACATCATGACGATAGGCGAGCGCGGCGAGCATGATGTCCGACCAGGCGAGAGCGATGATCGTCACCGGCAGCAGCCATTCGAGTCCCGTGATCTGGCTGTTGGGGAACATGGCCTGCGGGAACAGCATCAGGATCGTCATGGCGACGGCGGATCCGACGGCGGCTACGATCAGCGCATCGAAGACGACGCATGTGTGCCGCTGATCCTCGGTATGCGCCAGCTGCTGCGCGAGCCCGCGCTTCAGCCCCAGCGTCGCCAGCTGGGCGGCGAACTCGACGATCAGCACCGCATAGGCGAACCGCCCGAGCGCCTCCGCGCCGTAGATGCGGCCGGCGATGAACAGGAAGGGCAGGCGCGCCAGCAGCCGCAGGATGAAGCCAAAGAAATTGATCCGGCCGCCGCGCGCCAGCGCCGCCAGATCCGCGGTCAACGCCCCCTGCTTCTCTGCCTCGGTCAATGCGCCGCGCCCCAGTGTGCGCCCCAGCCGACCTCGACGTCCAGCGGCACGTCCAGCGCCAGTGCCGGCTCGGCGGCAGTGGCCATGACTTCGCGGACGACCGCCGCCGCTTCCTGCTCGCGCCCGTCCGGCACCTCGAACAGCAATTCGTCATGGACCTGGAGCAGCATGCGGACGCCTTCCAGCCCGGCCTTCTCCAGTGCCTCGTCCATGCGGTTCATGGCCCGCTTGATGAGGTCGGCGCTGGTGCCCTGGATCGGGGCGTTGATCGCCGCCCGCTCGGCACCGGCGCGGAAGTTCGGATTGCCGGCGCGGATGTTGGGAAAATGAGTCCTGCGGCCGAACAGGGTGCGAGTGAAGCCCTTGGCGCGGACAAAGGCGAGCGTTTCGTCGATATAGTTGCGGATCCCAGGGAAGCGCTCGAAATAGCGCGCGATGATCGCCGAGCCTTCCTCGCGACTCACGCCCAGCCGGCCGGCGAGCCCCCAGGAGGAAATGCCATAGAGGATGGCAAAATTGACCGTCTTCGCCTTGCCTCGGGTGTCGCGGTCGACGGTTCCGAACAATTCCTGCGCGGTCAGCGCGTGGATGTCCTCATGGGCGGTGAAGGCGTCCTTCAATTGCGGCACGTCGGCCATGTGGGCCGCGATCCTCAGTTCGATCTGGCTATAGTCGGCGCTCATCAGCTGGTAGCCAGGCTCGGCGACGAAGGCGTCGCGAATCTTGCGGCCGAGCTCGGTGCGGATCGGGATGTTCTGCAGGTTCGGCTCGGTGGAGCTGAGGCGCCCCGTCTGCGCCCCGGAGAGGCTGAAGCTGGTATGCACCCGGCCGGTCTCCGGGTTGATCTGCGCCTGCAAGGCGTCGGTGTAGGTCGACCTCAGCTTGGTCAGCTGGCGCCAGTCGAGCACCAGCCGGGCGACGGCGACGCCTTCGCCGGCCAGCCGTTCCAGTTCATTGACGTCGGTCGAATAGGTGCCGCTCTTCCCCTTGCGGCCGCCCTGCAGGCCGAGCCGGTCGTACAGCACCTGGCCCAGTTGCTGCGGAGAGCCGATCGTGAAGGGTCCTTGAGCCGCCTCATAGACCTGGGTCTCGAGGGCGGCGATCTCCTTGGAGAATTCCTTCGACAGGCTGGCCAAATAATCGCGATTCACCTTGATCCCACGCCGCTCCATGCGGCCGACCACGGCGACCAGCGGCCGGTCGACCATCTCATAGACGCGGGTGACGTTCTCGGCGGTCAGCCGCGGCTTGAGGCGATGCCAGAGGCGAAGGCAGATGTCCGCATCCTCGGCGGCGTATTCGGTCGCTGCGGCAAGCGGCACCTTGTCGAAGGTGATTTGCTTGGCGCCGGTGCCGCAGACCTGCTTGAAGGGAATGCACTCGTGGTCGAAATAGGCCTTGGCCAGCTCGTCGAGCCCATGCCCGCCGAGCCCGCGGCCGGCGTCCAGGTCGAAGCTCATGACCATTGTGTCGTCGTAGGGCGCGACGGCGATGTCGTGCTTGGCGAACATCATCCAGTCATATTTGAGATTGTGGCCGACCTTGAGGACCGCCGGATCCTCGAGCAGCGGTTTCAGCCGCTCCAGCACTTGCGTCATCGGCAGCTGGCTGGGCGCGTCGGAATATAGGTCGGCGCTGACATGGCCGACCGGGATATAGCAGGCGCGGTTGGACCCGGTGGCGAGGCTGATCCCGGCGAAGCGGGCGATGACGCAGTCGATGCAGTCGGTCTCGGTGTCGAGTGCGACATAGCCCTGGGCCGTCGCCTCGGCGATCCAGCGGTCGAGGGCCTCGATGCTGGTCACCGTCTCATATTTCGACCGGTCTACTTCGATATTCTGCGCTTCCGGCCCGGAAGGTGGCGGTGCTGCGGCCGGTT
Source organism: Sphingomicrobium sp. (assembly GCA_035250985.1). GTDB lineage: Bacteria > Pseudomonadota > Alphaproteobacteria > Sphingomonadales > Sphingomonadaceae > Sphingomicrobium. The sequence continues at coordinate 13,100 of DATFEO010000020.1, forward strand.
TTGACGCCATGACGTCAACCGGCCGGGCGCCGCCCGACGAAGCGCCGCCGCTCGTCAGCCGGGCGAGCATGGTCTTGAAGCCCTGGTCCTCGAGGAATGCCGCAAGCGGCTCCTTGGGGATGCCTTTCAGCGCCAGATCGCCGAGGGGTTCGGGCAAAGGCGCGTCGCACACCAGCCGCACCAGCTCGCGGCTGAGCCGGGCCGCTTCGGCATGTTCCTCCAGATTCTGCTTGAGCTTGGGCCTGGTGATCTCGCCCGTGCTCGCCAGCACCGTTTCGAGGTCGCCATACTGCTGGATTAGCTGGCTGGCCGTCTTGGGGCCGATGCCGGGCACGCCGGGCACATTGTCGACGCTGTCGCCCATCAGCGCCAGCACGTCGCCGACCTTTTCCGGCCCGACGCCGAACTTCTCGACGACTTGCTCGCGTCCGATACGGCGGTCGTTCATCGTGTCGAGCATGTCGACTTGCGCCTCATCGTCGATGAGCTGCATCAAATCCTTGTCGGAGCTGACGATCGTCACCTTCCAGCCGGCCTTGGTCGCCGCCATCACGTAGCAGGCGATGATGTCGTCGGCCTCCAGACCCTCTTCCTCGATGCAGGGGATGGAGAAAGCGCGAGTGGCGACGCGGATCAGCGGAAATTGGGGAATGAGGTCTTCGGGGGGCGGCGGCCGGTTGGCCTTGTACTGCTCGTATAGCTGGTTGCGGTGGGTCGATTCCGACGCATCCAGGATCACCGCCATGTGCGTCGGACCGTCCGCCTTGTTGAGGTCGCCGGCCAGCTTCCACAGCATCGCCGTATAGCCATAGACCGCGCCTGCGGGCTGGCCGTGCCGGTTGGTCAGCGGCGGCAGGCGGTGATAGGCGCGAAAGATGTAGCTCGACCCGTCGACGAGGTAGAGATGGGGCTGGGCTTTGGGTGCTTCGGCGTCGGACATTTTCGCGCCGGGTTTAGCAGGGCGCGCGCGCGACGCCAGCCTGTGGGAGAGGATGATGAGTGAACGCTTCGAACGCCATCGCCAGCCGTGGCGTCAGGACGAGATCCAGAAGCTGCATCTGCTCGCCGGCAAGGGCATGAGCCTGCGCGCCATCGCCAAGGCGCTGACGAGGAGCGAAGAATCGGTGCAGGTGCGGGCTCGCGCAGACAAGCTGAAGATCACGAAGCTGCGGTAGCCGGCGCCGCTTTTGCTTGGGAGATGAATGCGCGGACCTGCGCATCCAGCTCCGGCAGCGGCACCGAGCCGAGGCCGAGGATCATGCTGTGGAACTTCCTGATGTCGAACTTCGTCCCTAGCGCCTTCTCGGCCTCCGCCCGCAGCCGCCGGATTTCCAGCTCGCCCAGCTTGTAGGCCAGCGCCTGCCCTGGCCAGCTGATGTAGCGGTCCACCTCGGTCCCCACTTCGTGCGTCGACAGCGCGGTGTGGCTTGCGAGGTAGTCGATCGCTTGGCTGCGCGACCAGCCGTAGCGATGGAGGCCGGTGTCGATCACGAGCCGCGCCGCCCGCCACATCTCGTAGCTCTGCTGGCCGAAGCGCTCATAGGGCGTGCGATAGATGCCCATCTCGATTCCGAGATATTCGGTGTAGAGGCCCCAGCCCTCGCCATAGCCGGAGAAATAGATGTTGCGGCGGAAACGCGGCAGCGACTTGCCTTCCTCGGCCAGCGCCGCCTGGAAGCTGTGCCCCGGCGCGCATTCGTGCAGGGTCAGCACCGGGATGTTGTAGAGCGGCCGCACCGGCAGGTT
>DATFEO010000021.1:0-16576 GCA_035250985.1 Sphingomicrobium sp.
CAAGGCGAACCTGCCGACCCGCATCAGCTTCCAGGTGACGAGCAAGATCGATTCGCGCACCATCCTCGGCGAGCAGGGCGCCGAGCAACTACTCGGCAAGGGCGACATGCTCTACATGCCAGGCGGCAAGCAGATCGTCCGCGTCCACGGCCCGTTCGTCTCCGACGAGGAGGTTCGCCACGTCGCCGAGCATTGGCGCAAGCAGGGCGTTCCCGAATATGTCCAGGCGGTCACCGAGGAGCCCGAAGACGGCGGCTATCTGTTCGACGGCCAGCCGATGGGCGAGGACGACGCCGAGACCCAGCTCTACCGCAAGGCGATCCAGACCGTCGCCGAAAGCCAGAAGGCCTCGACCTCCTATCTGCAGCGCCAGCTGCGCGTCGGCTACAATAGCGCCGCCCGCCTCATTGAGCGGATGGAGAAGGACGGCCTGGTCGGCCAGCCGGACCATGTCGGCCGCCGCGAAGTGCTGATCGACACCGACGGGCAACCCATTTGAGCCTGAACGCGGGGGAACCGGAGGGTTCAGTCCGCATTCAATGGCGAAAAGCTAGCCCGGCGGCAAAATTTCCAGGAGTAGATGAGACATGGCTTTTCCAACCCTGTTCGCCCGCGTCCTCGCGCCGGCCACCGCAGTGGCGGTGTTGGCAGCGCCTGCGGCCGCGCAGTCGAATGGCGATCTCAAGCAGGTCGAGGCGCACCTCGCCGCATCCCAGTCGATGACCGCGAACTTCGCCCAGACCGACAGCAAGAACCGGACTCTGACCGGCACGCTGCAGCTGAAGCGGCCGGGCCGGATCCGGTTCGACTATGGCCGCGGCGCCAACATGCTGCTGGTCGGCAACGGCAAGACCCTGACCTTCATCGACTATGAGGTTGGCCAGAAGTCGAGCTGGGCCATCGCCAAGTCGCCACTGTCGGTGCTGCTGTCCGCCAACCCGGACCTCAGCCGCATTGCCCGGATCCTGCCGCACGAAGACAAGCGCATCTTGCTGGTCCGCGCCCGCGATTCCCGCCGACCGGAATTCGGGACGATGATCCTCGCCTTCGTGAAAACGCCGGCGGCGCCTGGCGGTCTGCGGCTCGAGGGCTGGACGGCGATCGACGCACAGAACAAGCGCACGACGGTCAAGCTGGACGGCCAGCGTTACAATGTCGCGGTGCCGGAGAGCGCCTTTACTTATGCCGAGCCGAAAAAGCGCGCTCGCGGCTAGCTAGAAAATTCCCGTAGCAATCCGAAACTGTTCATCGCCGGGACAGACAGCTTGGTGTAAAGAGATTGGGATCGCTGCATTTTGCCGGGGTTTCCCCCTGTTACCCGGGTAGCAGTGATCACCTTGCGTGACGAACGCTTGGTCGGCCCTCGCTCCAATGCCCCCGGAGCGGGGGCCTTTTGCGTAGAGGCCGCGCTTTGCTAGGGCGAATGCAGTGACCCGTCTCAAGATCGCATCCTGGAACGTCAATTCGGTGCGCGCCCGCATCGGCATCGTCGAGCGCTTCCTGCGCGAGGAAGCGCCCGATATCCTCTGCCTTCAGGAAACCAAGGCCGAGGACAAGGTCTTTCCGGCGCAGCTGTTCCGGGAGCTCGGCTATGGCCATCAGAAGCTCAACGGCCAGCGCATGCACCATGGCGTTGCAATCCTGTCGAAAGTGGCGCTGCATGACGAGGGACGCCACGACTGGCAGGACAATGGCGAGGCCCGCCACATCGGCGCCCGGCTCGACTGCGGCATCAGGCTGGAGAACGTCTACGTCCCGGCCGGCGGCGACATCCCCGACCGCGCGCTCAATCCCAAGTTCGGCCAGAAGCTGGACTTCATCGAACGGATGACCCGATGGTCGGAGAAGTTGGCTGAGCCGACTTTGATCGTCGGCGACTTCAACGTCGCGCCGCTGGAATGCGACGTCTGGAGCCACAAGGCCCTGCTCGGCGTCGTCAGCCACACGCCGATCGAGTGCGAGCTGCTCGGACGGCTGCAGGCCGCGCACGATTGGGTCGATATCGGCCGCGCTCACATTCCGGCGCCGGGACGCAATTACACCTGGTGGAGCTACCGCTCGCCCGACTGGACGAAGAACGACCGCGGCCGGCGGCTCGACCATATGTGGTGCAGCCGCGAGCTCGCGCCGCTGGCCGTCGCCCACCGCGTACACGAGCCGTGCCGCAACTGGCAGCGGCCATCCGACCATGTGCCGCTGGTGGTGGAGCTGGCTTTTTGACGGCGGCGCCGGTCGAGCGCGCCATAGCCGCCCTTCGCGCCGGCCGCCCGGTCGCTGTCGGGGAGGTCACGATCCTCTCGGTCGAGACCGCCGCCGAGGCCCTTCTCGACCTGCTCGACCCGAAGGGCCAGGCGCCGTTGCTGCTTAGTGGCGAACGCGCGGCGGCGCTCGGGCTGGGCAATTTGCGCGAAGCCGGCGACCTCAAGCATGCGGTCCAGGTTCACCGTGCCGATTGGCTGGACCGGGCAAGCGCCAGCGCCCTTGCCGATCCCGGACTCGATTTCGACCGCGGCCCGATCGGTCCGCTCGCGGCGGAGCCCGTGCGTTGCCCCGATGAGGCGGAGGCAGCGCTGACCCTTGCGCGGCTGGCCGGCGTCCTGCCCGCGGTCTGGTTGGTCGAAGGCAACGTCCAGGCGAGGGTCGGCCTCGACGATATCATGGATGCGGTTCGAGCGCCGCAGGTGCGGCTGGTGACCCGCGCGCGACTGCCTGTCGACGGCGTCGAAGAGACCCAGATCGTCGCCTTTCGCGATTCCGGCACGGGCGAGGAACATGTCGCGCTGCTGGTCGGCGCGTTCGGCGGGAAACCGCCGCTGGTGCGGCTGCACAGCGAGTGCCTGACGGGCGACGTATTCGGATCCCTGAAATGCGACTGCGGGCCGCAGCTGAAGGAAGCGCTGCGGCTGATCGGCGCGGCTGGCGGCGGAGTGCTCCTCTATTTGCGCCAGGAGGGTCGCGGCATCGGCCTTGCCAACAAGCTGCGCGCGTATGCCCTCCAGGACCGGGGACTCGACACGATCGAGGCGAACCTGCGCCTTGGCTTTGCCGACGACGAGCGCGGTTATGGCGTCGCCGCGGCCATGTTGCGGGCGCTGGGGGTCGACCAGGTTCGGCTGCTGACCAACAACCCGACCAAGGTGGCCGGTCTCGAAGCAGCCGGAATCCGAGTCGCCGAGCGGGTCGCCCATCACATGCCAGTCAACCCGCACAATGCCGATTATATCGCCACCAAGAAGGCCAAGAGCGGCCACCTCGACTAGGCGTCGAAAAGTGCGCTTCCGACACGGACTTCCGTCGCCCCCATCATCACCGCCGTCCGGTAATCCTCGCTCATCCCCATCGACAGGCCGGCGACGTCATGACGCCGGGCCAGCTCGGCGAGAAGGGCGAAATAGGGTCCCGGCTCATGACCCGCGGGCGGGATGCACATGAGCCCGGCGAGCGGCAGCGGCGACGCCCTCACTTCCCGCAGGAATGCCCCGAGATCCGCAACTCCAATGCCTCCCTTCTGCTCCTCGGCGCCAATATTGACCTGGACATGGACGGGCGGGAATCGGCCGGCCTTTCCCCCGGCCCTGACCAGAGCGGCGAGCAGCGACGGCCGGTCGAGCGAGTGGATGTCATCGAATAGTTCGATGGCCTCGTCCGCCTTGTTCGACTGCAGCCGGCCGATCATGTGCAGCCGCAGCTCAGGATGGCGGGCGCGAAGCACCGGCCATTTCGCCGCAGCTTCCTGCACCCGGTTCTCGCCGAAATCGCGCTGGCCGGCGTCAATCAGCGGCTCAATGTCCTCGACTGTGCGGCCCTTGGTGACGGCGATCAACGTCACGCTGCCGGGTTCGCGGCGCGCGATCGTGCAGGCCGCGGCGATGCCGTCGCGCACGTCTTTCAGTGTGGAAGCTGCGTCAGCCGCTAAAATTTGAAGGCCGTGCCGACGTAGACCGCTTGGCTGTCGCGGCGCTCGTCCTTGACCGCCGAGATGCGATCCTGCTCGATCTTGTAGCGGACGCCGCCGGTCACCGCGAGGTTGCGCGTCAGGTTGTAGGCGCCGCCGACATCGACCGCATAACCCTTGTCATCGCCCAGCGCCAAGGGCCGGTTGCCATCCGACCGCTCGGCACTGGCTGCGACTCGGCCGGTAAATCGCTTGAGCGAGTAATTGACCCCCACGACCGCCGTCTCGCGGTCGCCTAGCGCCAGGCTGGCCGAGCGCGACTTGCCAACCTCGCCGGTGACGGCAAACCGGCGCCAGCCGACGGCGACACCCAGGTTGTAGCTTGCTGGCGTGAGCGCGCCGATCGCCGAGTTCGCGCCAGCCGATGCCAGGTCGGCCGAGCGGCCCCTGACGGCGTCGGCGCCGCGCGCCCGAATGGCGACGCGAATCTGCGATGGACGGCCCTTGGGGGCGGCAGGTGTGAACTTGAAGTCGGCTAGCGACGACTTGTTGGCGAATTCGGCGGCGAGCTTCGGATCGGCGCTGGCCGGCGTGAAGCTGGTCACGCGGTCGAACGACAGCGACACCGCCGGTGGACGCTTCTTCGGTTCGGGTTTGGCGGAGGCAATGGCGGGAACGAGAATCAGCGCGCCCGCAGCCAAGGCTGCCGCCGCGATCCGCCCTTTCCGTTTGCCCCGCATCAACACGACTCACACTCCTTGCTAAAAGGATATAGCGATTCCATCGGGAAGGTTCCAAGGGTACGTGCGGATTCCCCCCAATGCTGTTGCGCTAAGTCCACAATACTGTCCCTGAAATGAACAGCCGCTGCACATCGCCATGGCGCTTGCGGCCCTTGGGTGAGCATCTATAACGCGCAAACAATCATCCTCCGACGGGAACCCTACATGCCTCGCCTGCCAATCACCGCCGTCACCATCCTCGCCGTCGTGCTCACCGCCTCGGCCTGTTCGCGCAACCGGGACGTGCCGACGCAGCTGGCGCCGTCGCGGATGACCGCCATCGGCGTCAACGCCTATCTCTGGCGGGCAGCGGTCGACACCGTATCCTTCGCGCCCTTGCTGCAGGCCGACGCCAGCAGCGGCGTCATCATCACCGACTGGTACGTCAATCCGAGCTCGCCGGGCGAGCGGGTGAAGCTGACCGTCAGCATCCTCGACCAGGACCTACGCGCCGACGCCTTGCGAGTCGCCGCTTCCAGGCAGGTGAACCAGTCGGGCGTTTGGGTCGATGCCCCGGTGGCCGCCGCGACCGTCCAGAAGCTCGAGGACATCATCCTGACCCGCGCCCGCGACCTTCGCCGCACCTCCGTCGCCGGGTAAGGCTATCGGACAATGACCGACCGCTTTGACCCGGCGGCTGCCGACCCGCGCTGGCAGAAGCGCTGGGAGGAAGCGAAGAGCTTTTCCGCCGACAGCGGCAGCCCCAAGCCCAAGACCTACGTACTCGAGATGTTCCCCTATCCCTCGGGGCGCATCCACATGGGCCATGTCCGCAACTACACCATGGGTGACGTCCTCGCCCGCTACCGCCGGATGCAGGGTTTCGAGGTGCTGCACCCGATGGGCTGGGACGCCTTCGGCATGCCCGCCGAGAATGCAGCGATGGAAAAGGGCGTCCACCCGGGTGGCTGGACGCGGGCGAATATCGCCACCATGCGCGCGCAGCTGAAACGGCTCGGCTTTGCGCTCGACTGGACTCGGGAGTTCGCGACCTGCGACCCCGAATATTACGGTCATGAGCAGGCGCTGTTTCTCGACCTGATGGAGGCCGGGCTCGTCACCCGCAAGGAAAGCGAAGTCAATTGGGACCCGGTCGACATGACCGTGCTCGCCAATGAGCAGGTGATCGACGGCAAGGGCTGGCGTTCGGGCGCCCCGGTCGAACGGCGCAAGCTCAGCCAGTGGTTCCTGAAGATCACCGAATTCGCCGACGAGCTTCTGGAGGGTCTCAAGGACCTCGACCAATGGCCGGACAAGGTGCGGCTGATGCAGGAGAACTGGATCGGCAAGAGCCGCGGCCTCAAATTTTCCTTCCGCCTTGCCGGGGCGGTGGTGGGCGGCGCGCCCGGCATTGAGGTCTTCACGACCAGGCCGGACACCATCTTCGGTGCCAGTTTCGTCGCCTTGTCACCCGGCCATCCGCTGGCGGAGGCGCTGGCGGCCGAGAACCCAGACATTGCCGGTTTCCTTGCCAAATGCGCGGCCGGCGGCACCAGCGAGGCGGATATCGAAACCGCCGAGAAGCTTGGCTTCGACACCGGCCTGGAGGTGGTCCATCCATTCGATCCGGACTGGCGGCTGCCGGTGTGGATCGCGAATTTCGTGTTGATGGAATATGGCGCCGGCGCCCTGTACGGCGTCCCCGCCCACGACGCTCGCGACTTCGAGTTCGCGGTCAAGTACGGCCTGCCGATCCGCCGCGTCGTCGCCACCGGCCCGGAAGACGCTTTCGCCGCCATTACCGAGGCCGAGACCGACCCCGGAGTCGCCGTCAATTCCCGCTTCCTCGACGGCATGGCGACCGCCGAGGCCATGGCCGAGGTCATCCGCCGGGCCGAGGCGGCCGGCTGGGGCAAGGGCACGACGCAATATCGCCTGAGGGATTGGGGCGTATCGCGCCAGCGTTATTGGGGTACGCCGATCCCGGTGATCCATTGCGAGCAATGTGGGCCGGTCGGCGTGCCCCGCGATCAGCTGCCGGTCGTCCTGCCCGAGGACGTCAGCTTCGACGTCCCCGGCAATCCGCTCGACCGCCATCCGAGTTGGACGAAGGTCGATTGCCCGCAGTGCGCCGGCCCTGCCCGGCGTGAGACCGACACACTCGACACCTTCGTCGATTCCAGCTGGTATTTCCTGCGTTTCGCCAGCCAGCCGGCGAACGCGCCGTTCGACCGCGCAGAAGCCGAGCAATGGCTGCCGGTGGCGCAGTATATCGGCGGCGTCGAGCATGCGATCCTCCACCTGCTCTATGCGCGCTTCTGGACGAGGGCGCTGGAACATATGGGCAAGGTGGGCTTCGCCGAGCCCTTCCAGGGCTTGTTCACGCAGGGCATGGTCACCCATGAGACCTACCGGTCGCCGGACGGTCGATGGGTGGCGCCCGACGAGGTCGAGGACCGCGAGGGCGGCCGGCTGGTGGAGCGGGCGACGGGGGCGCCGGTGACCCGCGGCCGCGTCGAGAAAATGTCGAAGTCGAAGAAAAACACGATCGATCCCGAGCCCATCGTGGACAAATATGGCGCCGACGCGGTCCGCTGGTTCATGCTTTCGGATTCCCCGCCCGAGCGTGACCTCGAATGGTCGATCGCCGCGATCGAGGGCGCGGCGCGCTTCGTCCAGCGCGTCTGGCGGTTGGTTGGTGCGGCCGGCGGCGGAGACGGCAGCGACCCCGCGCTCGACCGCAAGCTCCACCGCGCCATTGCCGCTGTCGGCGCAGCAATCGACGGCCTACAGTTCAACAAGGCGGTGGCCAGCATTTATGAACTGACCAACGCCATCGAGCGCGCGGCGCCGTCGGCGAGCCGCGACGAAGCCATTCGGACCTTGGTCCTGCTCGCTTCACCCATGGCGCCCCATCTTGCCGAGGAGGCCTGGTCGGCGCTGAAGCAGGAGGGCATGATCGCCGATGCGCCCTGGCCAAGCTACGATCCGGCGATGCTCGTTGACGAGACGGTGACGCTCGCCGTCCAGGTCAATGGCAAGCTGCGCGATACAGTTGAGGCCGCCCGTGGCCTGGCGAAGGAGGATGCCGAGGCCCTCGCCCTCGCTTCGCCCAAGGTGCAGGCACAACTCGGCGGCAATGCTCCGCGCAAGGTGATTGTGGTTCCCGACCGGCTGGTGAATATCGTCGCATGATGCGGATCCTGCTCCTCGCCGCCGCTCTGGCGCTTTCGGCCTGCGGCCTGAGGCCCATGTACGCGGGCGGCGGCTCAGGTCCGGTCGCGGGCTCGCTGCGCATGATCCAGGTCCAGGCGATCCCCGGCAAGGCCGGCTGGCTGATGCACAAGGCGCTCGTCCAGCGCCTCGGCGAGAATGAGCAGGACGCGGCCTACCGTCTCGAAGTCGAACTCGATGACAATATCACCGGCTTCGGGATCCGCGGCGACAGCGCCGCCACCCGGGAACGCCGCACCCTTCGCGCCCGCTATCGCCTCGTCGAGCTTTCGACCGGCGCCGTCGTACTCGACGCCACGGCGGGTTCTGATGCCGGAATTGACGTCGTTTCCTCGCAATATGCGACCGTCGCAGCCGAGCAGACAGCGCTGGAACGCTTGTCCGACGTCGTCGCCGACCAGATGGTGGGGCGGCTGGCGATGTTCGTCACGCGCAGCCCGCCCCCGGTCCGGTGAAGGCACAGCGCGGGGCCATCATCCGCTCGGTCGAGCAGCCCGACCGAGCCATTCGCTTCTACCTTTTCCACGGACCGGACGATTCCGGCTCGAGGGGGTTGGCCGAGCGGTTGCTGACCGCGTTCGGTGCCCAGAAATCCGTTGTTCCGGCCACGGCGGTGAAGTCCGATCCGGCGTTGCTCGCAGCGGAAGCCGGGGCGATTTCGTTGTTTGGCGACGCCAGGCTGATCTGGGTCGACCCGGCGGGCGATGAAATCGTCGAGGCCGTCGAGGCCCTGCTTGATGCGGCTGCGGTCGAGAGCCCCGTGGTCGCCATCGCCGGGCCGCTACGCCGGACATCGGCGCTGCTCAAGCTTGCCGAGGCGCATGGGCGGGCTCTTTCCCATGCCTCCTACGCGCCAGAGGGGCGCGATGCCGAGCGGATGGTGATCGAGGCAGGCCGCGCCGAGGGCCTTCACATCGATCCGGCGCTGGCGGCGCGGGTGGCCGCGGCTGGGAGTGCCAACCAATCGATCATCGCCCATGAGCTCGCCAAGTTCGCGCTCTTTATGGGCGCCTCACCGCATAGCCCCAAGGAGCTGACCCACGACGTCGTCGACCTGCTCGGCGCCGATTCGGGCGAGGGCGACATGATGCGCCTTGGTGACCTGGCCTTGTCGGGCCGCGGCGATGAACTGTTCGAGGAGCTGGACCGGGTGGCTTTGAGCAAGAACGAAGCGATACCGGTCGTCCGCGCGCTTCAGCGCCGTTTGCTGCAGCTGGCCGGCCTGCGCGCCGGGGTCGAGCAGGGACAGAGCGTTGACGCCGTCATGACGTCAATGGGCAAGTCCCTGTTCTGGAAGGACAAAGCCCTGATGCAGCAATTGCTGTCATGCTGGAGCGCGGAACGGCTGGCGGCGATGCTCGAGCGTAGCTCGGCGCTCGAAAGGACCATCATCTTTTCCGACGAGCCGCCGATCGCCGCGCTCGAGGAAGAGCTGGTGACGATCGCCCGCGCGGCGCAGCGCCGGCGCTAGGCCTGGCGGTGAGGCTGGAGCCTTGGCGGTCGCCCCGTCTCGACGATCAGCACGACCAGCGACAGTGCGGCCGAGACGATGAGGATCACCAGCGCCATCGACGGATAGGGGCTGGGGGCTTCGCGCAGGAGGTGGACGTACCAACTGGTGAGCGCCAGGATGACGAACCACAGGAGCCAGCGGAGCCCGACGGGAATGCCGGTCGGGAGGAAGGCCGGGACCAGCCCGAATACCAACGGGATCAGGACGGAAGCGCCGACGAACAGTCCTTCGAGCACGAAACTAGATCGGTTCGCCGCTGAGGCGCTGGCAGATCATGTCGAGCTGATCGAGGCTGGAATAGCTAAGCGCCACCGTCCCGCCCTTGCCGCTATGCTTCACCTGCACCTTGAGGCCGAGCATGTCGCTTAGCTGGCGCTCCAGCGACGCCAGGTCGGCATCGACCGGCGGCTGGTTGCGGCCCGCCCGAGCAACATTCCGGCTCGCGCCCGGCCGGACTCGCTTGGCCAGTTCCTCGGCCTGGCGGACGCTGAAGCCCTTGTCGACGATCTCGAGCGCCAAGACTTCGGGCTCCGGAGCCGTCGCAACGGCCCTCGCGTGGCCCATACTGATATCGCCTCGCAGCAGCATTAAGCGCACTGCTTCCGGTAAATCCAGCAATCTCAATAAATTAGAGACATGACTCCGCGACTTCCCGACCAGTTTGGCGACATTGTCCTGCGTATGACCGAAGCGCGTAATCAGCGCCTGGTAGCCTTCCGCCTCTTCGATCGCGTTCAGGTCCTCGCGCTGCACGTTCTCGATAAGCGCCAGCTCGGCGCTGCCGCTGTCGTCGTGCTCGCGGACCAATGCCGGAATGCTATGCAGCTGGGCGCGCTGCGCGGCGCGCCAGCGCCGCTCGCCGGCGATCAGTTCATAGCCGTCATCTGCCGGCCGCAGCAGGACCGGTTGCAGCACGCCATGCCGGCGGATCGATTCGGCAAGCTCGGCAAGGCTGTCCTCGTCGAAATGCTGGCGCGGCTGGGACGGGTTCGGGCGGATCCGCGCCACTTCGACCTCACGGACGCTGTTGTTCCGGCCCGCCTCCGGCTCCGCTACCGGTCGGGGTGCCTCGCCGAGCAGGGCGCTAAGACCCCGGCCCAATCCCTTCTTCGGCTCGCTCATGCCGCCACCGCCTCGGCGCGGATGCGATTAAGGCGGGCCATCACCTCGCGCGCCAGGCCGATATAGGCTTCCGAGCCCGGGCAGCGGAGGTCGTAGATCAGTGCCGGCAGGCCATGACTCGGTGCTTCCGACAGGCGGACATTGCGCGGCACGACCGTCTCGAACACCGTTGCGCCCAGGCAGGCGCGCACGTCCTCTGCAACCTGGCTCGACAGCCGGTTGCGGCGGTCGAACATGGTCAGCACGACGCCGAGGATCGCCAGGTTCGGATTGAAGGCGAGGCGAACCCTTTCAACCGTTTGAAGAAGCTGGGAAAGTCCCTCGAGGGCGAAGAATTCGGTCTGCAGCGGAACGAGCAATTGCTGGGCGGCGACCATGGCATTGAGCGTCAGCAGGCCGAGCGAGGGCGGGCAGTCGATCAGGCAGACGTCCCAGCGCCCTGGAGCTACGTCATCCAGCGCATGCTCGAGCCGATGCGTGCGGTTCTCGAGGTCGACCAACTCGATCTCGGCGCCGGACAGGTCCACGGTAGCGGGCAGGATGTCGAGCCGGGGCACCCGCGTCGCCACCGCCGCTTCGGCAATACTCGCCCGGCCGATCAGCACGTCATAGCTGCTGAGCTTCCGCGCCGACTGGCCCAGGCCCAGGCCCGTCGACGCATTGCCCTGCGGGTCGAGATCGACGAGCAGCACCTTCCAGCCGATCGCCGCCAACGCCGTGGCCAGGTTGATCGCCGTCGTGGTCTTGCCCACGCCGCCTTTCTGGTTGGCGACCACGATTCGGATCATCCCCGCCCCTTTCGCCGGACTCCAGAGGCGACCAAGATGGCCGCCTCCCGGCTCGTCACGCTCGGTTCGAGCCGGAATCTACCCTGCCATGAGCGGCGCGCTTCATCCAGTTCGAAACGCGCGCGTTTCCCCTTTGGGAACAGCCACAGCGTTTTATCTGTGGACAGATGCCGGGATATGCTGAGCAAAACATCGAGCGAGGCGACGGCGCGTGCGGTGATGACTTCGAACGCGCCGGCGATTCGCTCGACCTTCGTCGCCTCGACCGCCACCCGCTCGCCGAGATCAAGCGCATCAGCGGCACGCTGCAGGAAATCTGCGCGAAGCCGGCGCGGCTCGACCAGGGTCACCGACCCTTCAGTCAGGATGGCGATCACAATCCCCGGAAGACCTGCTCCAGACCCGATGTCCAGCCAGGATGAGTCCAGCCGTGGCGCGAAGCGGACGAGCTGGGCGCTATCTGCAATGTGGCGCTGCCAGATTTCGTCGACCGTAGAACGCCCGATCAAATTCTGGCGCTTGCTCTCTTCGAGGAGAAGGTCGACATAGCCTGTGAGCCGGGCGAATGTTTCACGTGAAACGCTGCGCCCTACCGCAGCTTCGAGCAACGCTTTCATGCAGCGCGGCGAGCGGCCGCAACATGGAGCGCGGCAAGCGCCGCCGGGGTGATGCCGGCAATGCGCGACGCCTGGTCGAGATTCTCCGGCCGCGCCGCCGCCAGTCGCTCGACGGCCTCGTTTGACAGCCCAGGGACGGCCCCGAAATCGAAGTCGCCGGGCAGCACTACCGCCGAGTCCCGCCGCAATGCCTCCCATTCGCGGCGCTGGCGCTCAATATAGGGTGCGTAGAGCGCATCGGCCTGCGCCTCGTCGGTCTCGGCCCAGGCCGCCGTGCCGCGCAGTTCCAGGTGCGATTCGACCTGGCGGCGACGAGCCGTTGACAGGCAGCCAGCCGCCAACGCCTGGTCGCCGAGTCGGCTCGTTCCATTGTCGGCGCGCAAATAGAGGCGATATTCGGCGCGAGCGGTCATCATTCGATACGGCTCGCTGACGCCCTGCAACGTCAGATCGTCGATCATCACACCGATATAGGAGGTCCGCCGGTCGAAGCGGACCGGGTCCAGCTCCAGCGCATGGCCCGCGGCGTTGAGTCCTGCCGCCAGTCCCTGCGCCGCAGCCTCCTCATAACCGGTGGTGCCGTTGATCTGGCCCGCTAGGAACAGCCCGGCGACCACTTGGTGCTCCAGTGTCGAGCCGAGCCTGCGCGCGTCGGCATATTCATATTCGACCGCATAGCCCGGCCGCAGGATCTCGCAGCGCTCCAAACCCTCGATCGACCGCACGAAGTCGCGCTGGACGTCGGCGGGCAACGAAGTGCTGATGCCGTTCGGATAGACCAACGGCGTATCGAGGCCCTCGGGCTCGAGGAAGATCTGATGGCCGTCACGGTCGCCGAAACGGCGGATTTTGTCTTCGATCGATGGGCAATAGCGCGGCCCCCGCCCCTCGATCGCGCCAGCGAACAACGGTGAGCGGTCGAAATTGGCCCGGATGATCCCATGCGTCCGCTCATTCGTCCGGGCGATGGCGCAGGCCAGCTCGGCCGGTCGTTCCTCCGACAAGGGCGCCAGCGCAGACATCGCCCAATCCGCGCGGTCGCTCGGCTGGGGCGTCAGCCGGCTCCAATCGATCGTTCGCCCATCGAGCCGCGGCGGTGTCCCGGTCTTCAATCGGCCCTGAGCAACACCCCATTCGCGCAACTGGGCTGCAAGCGCCACAGATGCCTTCTCGCCAGTGCGGCCGCCGGCGATCCGCTCCATGCCGCAGAACAGGGTGCCGTCGAGGAAAGTCCCGGTGGCGATGACAACGGCCCGCGCCGCAATGTGCCGGCCGCCGACGACAAGCCCCGCCACGCGCTGCTGCTCCACCAATAATTCAGTGGCTTCGCCGATCAGCAAAGTGACGCCAGCCTCGCCCAGCAGTTCGGATACAGCCCGCCGGTAGAGCCTGCGATCGGCCTGCACGCGCGGGCCCCAGACCGCAGGTCCCTTGCTGCGATTGAGCATGCGGCGATGGACTGCGGCGCGGTCAGCGGCGCGGGCCATCAGTCCGTCAAATACGTCGAGTTCGCGGACGAGGTGGCCCTTGCCCACTCCGCCGATCGATGGATTACAGCTCATCTGGCCGATGTCCTCGGCGCGGAAGCTAACCAGTCCGACGCGCGCGCCACGGCGCGCCGCCGCGGCAGCCGCCTCGCAACCGGCATGACCGCCACCAATGACCAGGACGTCAAACATATTGGACCTGCACTTAGCGGAAAGCATCGCTCAGCGGAATGAGTACCGTTTCACGTGAAACGGCGGCAGAATCCGACCAATTTCAACTACTTGCCCAAGCAAAACCGGCCAAACAGGGCATCCAGCATGTCTTCGACACCGGCCCGACCACTGAGCCGGTCGAAAGCCGCGCGTGCGATCCGGAGCGACTCCGCCAGGGTGACCAGGTCGGGGCCGGCCCCGTACAATGCGCGCGCCGCATCCTCCATTTCGGACGCCTGGCGCCGGTTCAACGCCAGTTCTCCTTCGGCTGGCAGCATTCGGCGCGCCGCCTCCACGATGGTCCCCGCCAGTCTGGCAAGCCCTTGGCCGGTGATTGCGGAAACCGCCAGCGAACCCGCGGGGACTGCGTCCCGGTCCGGCCGGTCCGCCTGCGCGTGCACCGGGATCAACCGGCGATGGGTCGGTGCATCGCCTGGATGGCCGAGCCACAGGACGATATCGGCTTGCCGGACCTGGCTTTCCGCCCGGCCTACCCCGATCGCCTCGACCGCGTCTTCGCTCTCACGCAGCCCAGCCGTGTCCACGAGCGTGATCGGCACGCCCTCGATCGCCAGCGGCACCTCGATGGCGTCGCGGGTGGTGCCGGCAATGTCTGTGACGATCGCCTTCTCGCTCTGCGCCAAGGCATTGACAAGGCTGGACTTTCCGGCATTCGGTGGACCGGCGACGACCACTCGAACGCCTTCCTTAAGCGGCTCGGCGCGAGGTCGCGCGAGCCATTCGGCGAGCTCGTCCGCCAAGTCTTGGGCTTGGCGAGCAAGGACGGCCTCATCCGCCCGGGTCTCGTCCTCATCGCCGACATAGTCGATCGCCGCCTCGGCCCTGGCCGACAGATCGACCAGCCGCTGCCGCCAGGCCTCGATCTGCGCCCTTAGGCCCCCTTCGGCCATCAACAGAGCCGCGCGGCGCTGGCTCTCGGTTTCGGCCTCGAGCAGGTCCGCCAGCCCTTCCGCCTCGGTCAGGTCAATGCGGTCATTGGCGAACGCCCGGCGCGTGAACTCGCCGGGCTCGGCCAGGCGCATGCCCGGCAGCGAGCTTAGCGCCGCAAGCAAGGCGTCCACCACCGCCCGTCCGCCATGACATTGATATTCCACCACATTCTCGCCAGTCGCCGAAGCTGGCCCGTCAAAGCGCAAGACCAGGCCGTCGTCGATCGCGTCACCCCCGGCCGGGTTCCGCAGGGTTCGCAGCACCGGCCGCCTTGCCTGAGGCAGTTTGCCGGCGATCGCCTCGGCGGCGGCAAAGGCCTGCGGCCCGCTGGTGCGGATGATCGCGACCGCAGCCGGAGGGCGGCCGCTCGACAAGGCGAAGATCGTGTCGGTCACTGGACGCCCCTATCGCGCCCGGCGGCGGAAGCGAAGGTCAGGCGAACAGGACGCTGAGCCCGATGTGCGGGTCCATCCAGCCGTCGTAGATCATCTTCAGGGCCACATAGAGGATGACGAGGAGGCCGATCCAGGCGATCCATTTGTAGCGCTCGATGTAGCGGGCGATGATATTGGCGGCGACACCCATCATCGCCACCGCAAAGATCAGGCCGACGATCAGGATGCCCGGGTGCTCGCGAGCCGCGCCGGCGACCGCGAGAACATTGTCAAGGCTCATGCTGACGTCAGCGATCGCCACCGCCCAGGCGGCGCGAACAAAGCTCTTGGCCGGCCTCAGCCCCGCATGCTCGTCGCCGATGATCTCTTCCGACCCCCAGCTCTCCCCCTCGTGGTGCAGGTCGCGCCACATGCGCCAGGCAACCCACAGCAGCAGCAGGCCGCCGACCAGGATCAGGCCGATGATCTGCATCAGCTGGGTGACGATCAGCGCGAACAGGATGCGCAGCACCAGCGCCGCCAGAACGCCGATCAGGATGACCTTCTTGCGTTGCTCGGCGGGCAGGCCGGCAGCGAGGGCGCCGACGACGATCGCATTGTCGCCAGCCAGCACCAGGTCGATCATCAGCACCTGTATGAATGCCGCCAAGGCCACCGGTTCGGTGATGTTCGAGAAATCGTGGACGATCGCGTCCCAGACCGCGACCGGACCGCCAAAGCCAGCAGTCGTGTTGGCAACGGCGGCTAGCAGCATATCCAACATTGGTCCTAGAATCCCCCGGTGGCTGGCGTTCGTCAGGAAACGGGCGAGACGGCTACTGGTTCATCGAGGCGAAGAAGTCCTCATTGGACTTGGCGTCCTTCATCTTGTCGAGCAGGAACTGCATGGCATCGACGGTCCCCATCTGCATGAGGATCCGGCGCAGCACCCACATCTTGCTGAGCGTGCCCTGGTCGACCAGCAGCTCCTCCTTGCGGGTGCCGGACTTGCCGACGTCCAGCGACGGGAAGATGCGCTTGTCGCTGACCTTGCGGTCGAGGACGATTTCCGAATTGCCCGTGCCCTTGAACTCCTCGAAGATGACCTCGTCCATCTTCGAGCCGGTATCGATCAGCGCGGTGGCGATGATCGACAGCGAGCCGCCCTCCTCGATGTTGCGCGCGGCGCCGAAGAAGCGCTTCGGCCGCTGCAGGGCATTGGCATCGACGCCGCCGGTCAGCACCTTGCCCGAGCTCGGCACGACCGTGTTGTAGGCACGGCCGAGGCGCGTGATCGAGTCGAGCAGGATGACGACATCCTTCTTGTGCTCGACCAGGCGCTTGGCCTTCTCGATCACCATCTCGGCGACCTGCACGTGACGGCTGGCAGGCTCGTCGAAGGTCGAGGAAATAACCTCGCCCTTCACCGAGCGCTGCATGTCGGTGACTTCCTCGGGCCGCTCGTCGATTAGCAGCACGATCAGGAAGACTTCCGGATGGTTGTCGGTGATCGCACGGGCGATGTTCTGCAGCAGCACCGTCTTGCCGGTGCGCGGCGGAGCGACGATCAGCATGCGCTGGCCCATGCCGATCGGCGTCACAAGGTCGACGATCCGCATGTTCATGTCTTTCGGATCGGCTTCGAGCGTGATGCGCTTGT
>DATFEO010000030.1:0-6929 GCA_035250985.1 Sphingomicrobium sp.
GCCATGGAGGCCGTCGACCGGCGGCGAGTGTCGCTGGACGACCGGGTCACCGTCGGCCGCAGCGACCTGACCCTGTTCCACCAGCCGCTGGCCGCCAAGGTGCTCGGCAACGGCGGCCACACGACCACGCTCGGCGAGTTGCTGTTCCAGGCCATCACCAAGAGCGACAATACGGCCAACGACAAGCTTATGCGGGCCATCGGCGGGCCGGAGGCTGTGCGCGGCTTCCTGGCCCGGCACAACATCACCTCGGTCCGCTTCTACGACGGCGAACGGGCACTGCAGTCGAAGATCGCCGGCCTGATTTGGAGCCAGAGCTATTCGATCGGCGACGCCTTCTACAAGGCTCGCAACGCCTTGCCCTACCGGGTCCGCAAGGCCGCCTTCGACCGCTATGTCGAGGACCCCTATGACGGTGCCTCGGCAACCGCCATCGTCGCCGCACTGGCGCGGCTCAAGCGTGGCGAGCTGCTGTCACCGTCGTCGACCGCGCGGCTGCTGTCGATCATGGGCAACACCAAGACCGGTGCCAACCGGCTCAAGGGGGGCCTCAGGCCTGGCTGGAGCCTCAGCCACAAGACCGGCACGGGGCAGGTGCTGGGCAGTGTCCAGGCCGGCTACAACGACATCGGCATCCTGACGGCACCCGATGGCCGCAGCTATGCGGTCGCGGTGATGATCAAGCGCACCTCGACTCCGCTTCCGGTCCGGATGACGCTGATGAACAATGTCGTGCGCGCGGTGATCGATAGCCACGCCAGCCAGGGGGCGCCCTATACTCTCTGAGCTCGCCAGCCCCAGCGAGCGGCTGCGCTCCCTGCCCGGCGTGCAGCGCGTTCCCAACCCGAACCTCGAGCTTTTCATCGTCAAACGGTTCCTCGATCCGGACCTGTGCCGGCAGCTGATTGCGCGGATCGACGCCAACCGGCGGCCGAGCACGATCGCCGACGACATGGGTTACGCCGATTTCCGGACCAGCGAGACCTGCGACCTCGACGGGGCCGATCCCGTCGCCGCCCTGGTCAATGACGCGATCAGCAGCCTGCTCGGCCTGCCGGCGGAACTGGGCGAGCCGATCCAGGGGCAGCGCTATGCGCCTGGCCAGGAGTTCAGGCCCCATACCGACACGTTCGAGCCGACCGGCCCCGACTATTTCGAGCATTGCGCCGAGCGCGGCAACCGCAGCTGGACGGCGATGATCTACCTGAACGAGCCCGAGGACGGCGGCGCCACCCGTTTCAACGCAATCAGCAAGATCGTCCGGCCCGAAACCGGCAAGCTGCTTGCCTGGAACAATTTGCTGCCCGACGGCCGGCCCAACCCGGCGACGCTCCATCAGGGGATGAAGGTCCGCAGGGGCACCAAGTACATCCTCACCAAATGGTTCAGGGAACGTGCAGCTGCATCATGATGGACTAGCGGCAACCGGCGCTTTGCCTCATGCGTTTCGCAACCGATATGGTCTCGAAGGAGACAAGAAGATGCGCATCCTGATGCCCTCATGCATTGCTGCCACGGCGGCCATGCTCGCGGCCTGCAATGCCTATGGCCCGCCGCCGCCCGGCGCCGCCACTGCAGCTTCCGGCGAACGCGACTGTATCTACACGCCCAATATCACGGGTTTTCGCCGCGGCCCCGGCGACACGATCATCATCAACACCAACCCGCGCGACTATTACGAATTCCGCACCCAGCCCTATTGCGCGGGCCGCCTCGACTGGGAGCAGGCGATCGCCCTGCGCTCACGCTCGGGTCACTTCGTCTGCTCCGGCTATGACGCGGAAATCTACGTGCCGGACGCCGTCGGCGCCGCCTATTGCCCGGTCTACGACATGCGCAAGCTGACGCCGGCCGAGGTGACGGCGCTGCGAAGCCGGAGGCAGTAGGAAGGAAAGCCGTCGCCACCTCGCTGACGCTCGGTGCGCCCCAGTGCTCGGCCATGCGCCGGCATGCCAGCGCTGGAGCGGGCGAAGGGATTCGAACCCTCGACCCCAACCTTGGCAAGGTTGTGCTCTACCCCTGAGCTACGCCCGCTCGTTAGCGCTGGACCGCCGGAATTTAAGACCGGGCGGCCGGGTGAGGCGGCGCGCCTAGCATGGGCCGCCGACGCGGCGCAAGTGGGGTCTCGGCGCTTGCCGCGCAAGGCCCGCTCGCCCATATGCCGGCAACCCCTTGAAGACGGAGATTGCGCGAGACGTGGCGACCCTGGGCATGAGCGAAGCGGAACGCGAGGCGGTCGCCCGGTTCGAGCGCGATGTCATCGCGCCGTCGATGACCGGCCTCGTCATCCTGCAATTCACCGCCGACTGGTGCGGGCCCTGCAAGCAGCTGTCGCCGGTCCTCGACAAGGTCGCCGCCGATTATGCTGACAAGGGCGTGACGCTGGCGCGGGTCGACGTCGACCAGGATCGGGTGATCGCTGCCCAGTTCCGAATCCAGTCGGTGCCGACAGTCTATGCCCTGTTCCAGGGCCAGCCGGTTGCGGATCTCACCAATTACCGGGCCGAGGGCCAGATCAAGCGAATCCTCGACCAGTTGCTCGCGCAATTGCCCGTGAAAGGCGCGGAACAGGCTCTGGAGGCCCAGGTCGAACCCCTGCTGGCGATGGCCGAGCAGGTTCTGGATGATGGCGATGCCGCACGCGCGGCCAATATTTTCTCGCAGATCCGAGAGATGGCCCCTGACAATCCGCAGGCAGCCGGCGGCATGGCGCGCGCCCTCATCGCCGACGGAAAAGCGGACGCAGCGCGAAGCCTGCTCGATTCTCTCCCCGCGGAGATGACCAAGCACGCCGCCATCGGCCGCGCCCGCGCCGCGCTCGATGTCGCCGCGGCGCCGGCCGCGGACGTTTCCGCCGAGGAAGAGCGGCTGAAGGCCAATCCCGACGATCATGAGGCGCGCTTCGCCATCGCCAATGCCAGGATGGCGGCGGGCGACCGTGACCGCGCCGCCGATGCGCTTCTCGAGATCATCGCCCGCGACAGGGACTGGAACGAGGGCGCAGCGCGCACCCGCCTGCTGCAACTGCTGGAGGCAGCCGGCCTCGAGGACCCGTGGGCGCGGGCGCAGCGCCGCCGGCTGTCGGCTGTCCTGTTCACATGATTGGGGCGAGGCCGGTTCGAGTGCCCCTGTTCCCGCTCGCAGGAGCGATCCTTTTCCCCCGCTCGCAGCTGCCCTTGCACGTCTTCGAGGAGCGCTACCGGGCGATGGTCGAGGACGCGCTGGCCGGCAGCGGCCGGATCGCCATGATTCAGCCACTGGACGAGAGCGACCGACCCGGCCTCTACAAGGTCGGCTGTGTCGGCGAGCTGGTGGGAGTAGAGGAACTGGAGGATGGCCGCTTCAACATCATGTTGTTGGGCTCGAATCGCTTCCGGCTGATCGCCGAGGCGGACGCCAGCACGCTTTATCGCCAGGCCGATGTCGATGTTGCCGCCTTCGACGACGAGGAGCCGCCGCCGCTCTCCATCGCCCAGCGCGCCGAGGTCGAGCGCGAGGCTAGGCGCTTCGGCGATGCCCTGGGCCTGGCGGTCGACTGGGAGGCGGTGAGCCGGCTCGACGATGAAATGCTGGTCAATGCCATCGCCCAGGTCGCCCCGTTCGACACCGGCGCCAAGCAGGCGCTGCTGGAGGAGCCCAGCCTTGCCGGCCGCGCCGATTTGGTGGTGCAACTGATGCAGTTCCAGCGTCTCGCACCCGGCGGAGCCGACATGGGACAGACGTTGCAGTAAGTTGCAGCCTAGATCGGCAGACCCCGGAGCAGCAGCGGCAGGTCGCCGCTCGTGCCTCGCGCCTCGGACATCAGCCGGTTCTTGAGCGGCCCGATCCGCGACGTCACCGCCATGCCGAAACGGCGCACTGCGGATGGCAACCTGCCGGGGATGCCGTAGAGGCGGGTTAGCCCGTCGGTCGCCATCGCCACCATCAGCGTGTCGAGGCTGCGCCAGCCTTGGTACCGGTCGGTCAATTGCCGGTCGCCGAGGTCGAGGCCGAGGCGGGCGCCCTCGACCAGCACCTGCGCCAGCGCGGCGGCGTCTCGGAAGCCGAGGTTCAGCCCCTGGCCGGCGATCGGGTGGATGGCATGCGCCGAATCGCCGACCAGAACCAGGCGTTTGTCGGCGATGCGCGCCGCATGGTGGAAGCCGAGGGGATAGGTCTGGCGCGGGGCGAGGAGTGCGATCCTTCCGAGGAAGCCGCCCATGGCTGCCTCGGCCTCGGCGGCGAAATCCTCGTCCGACAGAGCGAGGAAGCCGGCGGCATCCTCCTTCTGCACGGACCAGACGATTGCCGAGCGGTGCCCTTTCTTGTCGTCGGTCATCGGTAGCAGCGCGAAGGGGCCGGTGGGATAGAAGATTTCCCAGGCAACATGCTCGTGCTCCCGCTCATGGCGCAGGACCGAGACGATCGCGGCATGGTCATATTGCCAGCGGGCGATACGGATTCCAGCCGCCTCGCGGCTCGGCGAGTTGCGGCCTTCGGCGACGGCCAGCAACGGCGCTCTGAGCTGGCTGCCGTCCTCCAGGCGGACCATGACCCCATGCTCGCCGCGTTCGACGTGGGCGGCCCGGGACCTCCAGCATAGGTCGATATGGGCGCCCGCCTCGGCGCGGCGTTTAAGCGCCTCGCGCAGGTGGCGGTTCTCGTGCATCCAGCCCAAGGGCTCGTCGTCGCCCTCCGGCGCCTCGAAGGCGAGGCTACCGGGCGCCAACCCGTCCGCGACGCGGATGGTGCGGATCGGGCAGCCGGGTTCGGGGAAATGCGCGCCGACGCCGATCGTGTCGAGCATGCGCCGCGAGGAGGAGGAGACGGCGCTCGTTCGGCCGTCGAACTTCGCGTCCTTCCAGCTGTCGGGATCGACCGGGTCGATCACGACGGACTTGAGGCCGCTGGCATCGAGCGCGTTGGCCAGCGCCAGGCCGATCAGCCCTCCGCCCAGGATGATGACATCCGACCGTGTCATGGAAGCCGCGCTTAGCCGCGATTCCGTCGGCATGCGAGTGCTCCGATGCTTGACCGTGGAGTCCGGCAAGGCGCATTGTGCGCCAGGCACTTACCGGGGGAAGATAATGGCAACCGCCGCCGAGCGGGCCCGCAAGCGGGATCTGGGACCCGACTGGAGGGAAAAGCTCCGGGATTCCGTGCGGCTGATGGTCGTGCGGACCGTCGGCACCTTGCTGGTCGCGAGCAGCCTGGCGATCGGCGTTGCGCTTGCCACGCACGACAGCGTCGACCCAAGCCTGTCGACTGCGGCCGGCGGCCCGCCGGTCAATTGGGTCGGCGCGCCGGGCGCCTATTCGAGCGACCTGCTGCTCATGCTGTTCGGACCCGCCGCCGTCCTGTTCCTGCCGGCGCTGGCGGTCGCGGGCCTCAGGATGATGCGCGGCGAACCCGCCGGCAGGCTGGGACGCACATTGTTCGTGACCGCAATTGGCATCGTCTTCACCGGGATCGCTCTTGCCATGGTCCGCGGGACCGCCGTTTCCGGCCTTCCGGCCGGTTGGGGCGGCGCACTGGGGCTGGCAGGCGCACACGGCATCGATACCGGCCTCCACCTGATCGGCGATCCCAATATCCAAGGACCGCTGCGCCTGGCGATCATGGCCCTGGTCGGCCTCGGCGGCCTTATCGTGGCATGGTTCGCCCTGGCCCTGTGGCCGGAAGAGAAGGGCTGGCTTGCCGGCCTGTTCCGCCGCGATCCCGATCGTCCGGTCCGCCCCCGGCGCACCGTTGAGGAGAGAGAGGCCCGGGAATCTCAGGCTGCCCCACCGCGCTCGCGCCCGGCCGTGGCTGTCGCCGAACCGCCGAAGCCCGTCGCTTCCGGAGCCATCCGCCGTGGAGACGGCCGCAAGCGCACACCCGCTCAGGCCAGCCTGGCGCTTGGCGATGATTATGTCCTGCCGTCGCTGGACCTGCTTCACGCCCGGCCGCCGCACGGCAAGGCGCAGGTCGACCGCGCCGGGCTCGAACGCAACGCCCGGCTGCTTGAAAGCGTGCTCGAGGATTTTCACGTGCGCGGCGACATCGTCGAAGTGCGCCCTGGTCCTGTGGTCACCATGTACGAGCTCGAGCCCGCAAGCGGCATCAAGGCCAGCCGGGTCATCCAGCTGGCCGACGACATCGCCCGCAACATGTCGGCCTTGTCCGCGCGCGTCGCCACCGTTCCCGGGCGCAGCGTCATCGGCATCGAACTGCCGAATCCAAAGCGCGAGGCCGTGTCCTTGAGCGAGCTGATCGGCAGCCAGGCGTTCGAGGACCAGAACATGTCGCTGCCGCTGATCCTTGGGAAGAACATCTCAGGCGACCCGGTCATCGCCGACCTGGCGCCGATGCCGCACCTGCTCGTCGCCGGCACCACCGGCTCCGGCAAGTCGGTCGGCCTCAACTGCATGATCCTATCCCTGCTCTACCGGATGAACCCGGACGAGTGCCGCCTGATCCTCATCGACCCGAAGATGCTGGAATTGAGCGTTTACGAGAACATTCCGCATTTGCTGGCGCCGGTCGTCACCGAGCCCGGCAAGGCGATCCGCGCGCTCAAATGGACCGTTGAGCAGATGGAGGAGCGCTACCGGATGATGGCCAGCCTCGGCGTCCGCCAGCTGGCCAGCTTCAACGCCAAGGTACGCGACGCCAAGGCCAAGGGCGCGCAGCTCGGGCGGCGCGTGCAGACCGGCTACAATGCCGATACCGGCCAGCCGGTCTATGAGACCGAGGAACTCGACTACGAAGTGCTGCCGCAGATCGTCGTGATCATCGACGAGCTTGCAGACCTGATGATGACCGCCGGCAAGGAGGTCGAGTTCCTCGTCCAGCGCCTCGCACAGAAGGCGCGCGCCGCCGGGATCCACCTGATCATGGCGACCCAGCGTCCATCGGTCGACGTCATCACCGGCGTCATCAAGGCGAACCTGCCGACCCGCATCAGCTTT
>DATFEO010000032.1:0-2823 GCA_035250985.1 Sphingomicrobium sp.
CAATATGATTCCCAGCGTTAGACCCACCAGTTGCTGCGTGCAGTTTGTCAGACGGAATGCCGACATTTCGACCAATCCCGGTTGAACGAAGCCGCTACGCGGCAGTTTCAGCCCACATCCGCTGGTGAAAGTTGCGGGCGGTGAAAGTTCCGGGACGGCTGGTCTCGGTTGGTGGCGCCGGGACCAGAATTGGGCGCTTTAGAGGGCGGTCCGTCGAGATTGAAGGTGCGGCACGATGGCGGGCGCCGATCTCGGCGTTTCCACCATCATGGAGCCCGACCATGAGCCCTCTTCGCCATCGTTGCGTATTTCGGCGAAAGCGCCCAGGCGTTTCGGTTCAAACCGCCCACCGTTTCGGTGATTTCGCCCACCCTCCTCATGGGGCTGGTGGGCGGGCGGCGTCGTGATCCATCGTTTTCACCTTATGCTGGTATTGCCAAGCGTTACGATGACGATGAAGGTTCAGCTGATTTCTGGTCTGCCGCCCGCACCCGACGCATGGACTCGCCCGTGAGTTCGATACGCAGCGCCCGGTGAACGACGCGGTCGAGGATCGCGTCGGCGTAAGTGGCATCTCCGATCGAGCGGTGCCAGTTTTCCACGGGGATCTGGGTCGCCAGCACCGTGGCGGCGCGGTCGTGCCGGTCGTCGATCACTTCCATCAGGTCGAGCCGCGGTCAGTTCGGTCATGTCGTCAATGATCAGCACCTCCAGGCGAGCCAGACGGCGCAGAACGCGGGCCAGCGAGCCGTCCAGCCGGGCGGTCGCCAGATCGTCGAGCAAACGCGTCAGCCGGGTGTAGAAGACGCCGTAGCCTTCCCGGGCGGCCTGGTTGCCGAGCGCGCAGGCGACGAAGGTCTTGCCGATGCCAGTCGGGCCGGTCACCAGCAGCGGCTGATGCTCGCGCACCCAGCGGCAACTCGCCAGGTCGCGGACCAGCGTGCGGTCGAGGCCGCGCGGCAGTCGAGATCCTCCAGGCAGTGGCGCAGCCGGGCCCGCTTCAGCCGGCTGGCCAGGGCGGTATGGGCGCGCTCCGCCGTCTCGCGCTCGACCAGCAGGGCAAGCTGGTCGTCGAAGCTGAGCTGGCTGCGTTCGGGCGGGCGCTCGAGGTCTTCCAGGCCGCGCGCCATGCCGTACAGGCGCAGCCGGCGCAAAGCCTCGTGGGTTGGGTGCTTCATGCTCTCGGGTCCTTGTTCAGTTCCGGTAGTAGGAGGGTCCGCGCAGGTTGGCGTGCTCGCCCAGACCGTCGGATGAGGCGGACCGCCGGTGGCGAGCCAGCGCTGAACGTAGCGCCAGGATCGGACGTTGGCTTCCAGGGCGGCCTGACAGGCCTGTTCCAGCCGGCCGGCACCGTGGGTGCCGCCGAGCCGGAGCAGGCCGAGACCGGCACGCACCGCCTGCTCGCGGTGCTCCGCCGCCGCCAGGATGCGCTCGAACAGCAGGGCCGCCGCCGAGCCAATCGCGGCGAACTCGGCCTGGAGGTGTTCGGGGGTGTAGCGCGCCACGGCGCGATGGGAGGCCGGCTGGTGGGCTTCCAGCGTCGTCCGGCTGCCGGCGGCGGCACGGGCATGGCAGGCGATGCGCCGCCCGCGCAGAAAGATGCTGATCAGGGCGGCGGTCGCATCGACCGCCTTGCCGATCGCGCTGTAGGGCACCGAGTAGGCGGCGCCGTCGATCACGACATGGTAATCGGGCGCCAGCTTGTAGCGGCTCCAGGCGCCCGGGACGAAGCGGTCCGCCGGCAGCGATGGGCACGCTCCTGCTCGGCCAGGATCCGGGTCCGGCAGGTGGTCTTGTCACCGCTCAGCGGCGCGGCGTTCAGCGTGGCCAGGCGCTCCCGGATCGCGGCGTTGGCGGCATCGAGGCTGACGAAGACGGTGTCGCGAACCGGCGCCAGCACCCGCCGCTCGACCGGCAGAACCGCATTCTCGACCGCCGCCTTGTCCCTCGGCTGACGCACCCGCGTCGGAACCACGGCGACCCGGTAGTGCTGGGCGAGATCGCGGTAGCCGGGATTGATAGCGGGGTCGTAGAAGGAGGCGTGACTGACGCCGACCTTGAGATTGTCGGGCACCAGGCGGGCCGCAACGCCGCCTATATGCTCCAGCAGCCGGACATGGGAGGCCAGCCAATCCTCCGACCGCTGGGTCCAGGTCGCTTCGGCGTAGATGTAGCCGGAATACGGCAGGCAGGCGACGAAGACCTGGGCCGGACGTGCGTCATCGCCAACCCCGATCATCAGGGTCATGCCGGCGTCATCGACCTCCAGGGCGTCGCCGGGCAGATGGTCGCGCCGCAGCCGGGGAACTGCCCGGGCGGCCTGCCAGTCCCGGAAGCGCTGGACGAACTGGGTGTAGCGGTAGCCGTCGGGCTGGCAAACCAGATACTCCTGCCAGAGCAGGTGGAGCGTCACGCCCCGCCGGCCCAGTTCGCGTTCGACCGCCGCCCAATCCGGCAGCGGCCGTGACGGCATCGCCGGCGGCGGAAACAGTCGCCGCTCGAGCTCCGCGTCGCTCCACTCCCGCACCGCGCCAAAGCGCAGTTCCGCGCTCTCGAGGCGGCGCAGATAATCGCGCACCGTCGTGCGCGGCATCCGGCACGCCGACGCGATCCGCCGAACGCTCGCCCCGAACTCATCGCGCAGCCGCAAGACTTCCCTGATGCGTCGCATGTCCGATCTCTCCCGCGGCATCCCACCCTGCCCATCATCGCAAGGACCACAGTGTAGATGCTGATGCTGGATCAGACGCCGCTCACCTCTACTCCCACGTGTGGGCGAAATCACCGAAACGGGAGGGCGGTTTGGACCGAAACAGGGGGGCG
>DATFEO010000056.1:0-7645 GCA_035250985.1 Sphingomicrobium sp.
TTCTTGAACGGCACCATGCCGGCATTGACGAACATCAGGGTCGGATCGTTCTGCGGAACGAGCGGCGCCGATGGCACCCGCGCATGACCATTCTTCTCGAAAAATTCGAGGAAGGACCGGCGGATGTCGTTCGTCGACGTCATGCCGCAGCAGATATGGAACTTGCTGCAATGCGGCAAGGGAGCAGCGCTGAGAGGCCGCTCCCTTGTCCGACCGTCCGGCTAGTTCAGGCGTAGACCGGGAAGGCCTCCTCGATCAGACCGCTGTGCGGATCGACCTGATAGATGAAGCCGTTGGCATAACGGTACCATTCGTCGTCGCTGTCAAAATAGCGGTCGCGATAGGCGAACGGCACGTTGTAGGCCGAGTAGGTCGCCGGAAGCGCTTGGCCGACCCCAAACTGCTGGCCGCTCACCAGCGCCACCAGGGCCCGGATCAACTGGGTCGTCGGATCGACCTGGTAAATGCCGCCATTCGCGTAGCGATAATGATATTGCGGCGTGTCGTAATAGAGCGACTGGTAACCGTACGGGACATTGTAACCCGGATAGGCCACCGGCCATGGCTGGCCGATCATGTAATCATAGCCCGAGCCGTAGATCGGATAGCGATCTTCGATCCGGCGCGTGTACGGATCGACCTGGTAAATGAAGCCGTCGCCGTAGCGGTACCAGGCGTCATCGCGGTCGAAGTAAGTCGAACGATAGGCCAGGGGCACGTTGTAGGCCGAGTAGCTGGCAGGCAGCATCTGGCCGACGCCGAAGGTCTGGCCCATCAACAGGGCGACGAGCCCCGCAATCAGCTGTGTCCCTGCGTCGATCCGGTAGATGCCGTACCCGTCGTTGCGGTAATAATAGTCCGGCGTGTCGTAATAATAGTTCTGGTACCCCAAAGGCACGAAGCTGCTGTAGTACATGCTCGGCCAGGGATCGCCATAACCGTAGCCGCCGAACAGCGGGATCAGCGCGCGCACGAAATTATCGTCGCGGTCGATCCGGTAGAGATAACCGAGGTCATCGTCGTAGCGATAATAATAGCGCGGCGTATCGAAATAACGCGTACGGTAGTAGGTCGGCACGTAGCTCGAGTAACGCACCGGGTCGATCCGGTCGCCGATATCGACGATGCGCCGGTCGCTCCTGGCCTTCATCGGCCGCCACGAACGCTCGCTGAGACGCGGCGCGAACCGGCGCAGGGACTCGCTCCTCACCTGATCCCGGAGGTCCCGCCGCTCCGCACGAAGCGCCTGACGCTGGGTGAAATTGGACTCGCGTGCGACGGCGCGGCGCTCAATGCGGTCCGCCCGGCGTTCTGCCCGCTCGATCCGCTGGCGTTCGATGCGAGGACGCTCGGCACGCTGGATACGCTGGCGTTCGACCCGAGGCCGTTCAGCCCGCTGGATGCGCTGGCGCTCAAGCCGTTCTGCGCGTTGGATCCGCTGGCGCTCAACGCGCGGGCGTTCCGCTCGCTCAATGCGCTGGCGTTCAATCCGGGGCCGCTCAGCCCTTTGAGTGCGCTGGCGCTCAATACGTGGCCGCTCCGCCCGCTCGATACGCTGGCGTTCGACCCGTGGTCGCTCGGCCCGCTCGATACGCTGGCGTTCGACGCGCGGCCGTTCAGCCCGCTGGCGCTCCGCGCGCTGCGGACGTTGCGCCTTGCGCTCACCCTGGCTCGCCTCCGCGCGCTCTCGGCGATCACTGCGATCGCGCTGGGCATCGGCCGGGCTTGCCAGGGCAAGGCTGGCGACACCGGCGATCAGGAAAAACTTGCTACTCATGACTGCTTTACTCGCTCAATCAGAACCTTGGATATCAACAGCCCAGACTATGGAATTGGGCTGTGCCCGACATGAACGAGTTGGCCTGACGGCTCGGTTGACCGCTCCACGAAGGCGGCCTGGCGCATGGCAATCTGGGGTTCATGTTCGTCCCCAGGCCGCCCCGATGCTTGGGCTTTTCTTTTGCCGGCCGTCCGGACACAAAGCCGCATGACGAAGCGCGCGACCTCCAGCATCCCGACCTACAAGCGCCGGCGCAGGCGCTCCCTGCCGGCACGGGTCGCGATCTGGCTTGTCCGGCTCGTCCTCGCCTTCATCCTTATCTCGGTGCTTTGGGTGCTCGCCTATCGCTTCGTGCCGCCGCCGATCACCGCCACGATGGTCGGCGACGTCTTCGCGGGACGGGGCCTCAGCAAGGACTGGATGAGCATCAGCGAGATCGACCGCGACATGGTTCGCGCCGCGATCGCCGCCGAGGACAGCAAGTTCTGCCAGCACGACGGGTTCGACTTCGACGCCATCGAGCAGGCGATGCAGCGCAACGCCAGTGGCGGCCGCATCCGCGGCGGATCGACCATCAGCCAGCAGACCGCGAAGAACGCCTTTTTATGGCAGGGCGGCGGCTATGTCCGCAAAGGCGTCGAGGCCTGGTTCACCATGTTGATCGAGACAATGTGGCCCAAGCGGCGAATCATGGAAGTCTACCTGAATTTGGCCGAGACCGGCATCGGCACCTATGGCGTCAACGCCGGCTCGCAGCGTTATTACGGCCATGACGCCGACGCGATGAGCCGCACCGAAGCCGCGCGCATCGCCGCCGTCCTGCCGCTGCCCAAGAAGCGCGGCGCCATCGCTCCCAAAGGCTTCACTCGCCGCTACGGCGGCTCGATCGCGGCGCGGATCGGAGTCGTCGCCCGTGACGGGCTGGACGCCTGCGTCTATGCGGGAACGACTGCACCTCGCGACAAGGCGCCGCCGCCATCGCGTGGCCCGGCCGGGCTGCCGGGCGAGGAATATGAAACCGACGCGCCCCCGCCTCCGGTTGAGGACGTGGACTCGCCGCCGATCGAGGAGCCCTTGGATCTCACCGCGGTTGCTCCGATCGATAACGTGACCCCGGCGGCAGAACCGCCGCCCGTGGCGGAGCGGCTGGCGCCGCCGCCGGCCAACGAAGTCGCGCCGACCAACCAAAACTAGAGCCGAAGCGAGGAACGCCGCCCCTGTCCTTCTCGTTTGGGAGCCAAACCCAAGCAGGAGGAGGATCCCCATGGCAACCAGGACCCAGAATCGTTCCAGCAGCTCGACCCGCAGCCGTTCGAAGAGTGGCAATGGCCGCTCGCGCTCGAACGAGCGCAGCGCCTTCAATTGGGGCGACAGCGGCGCTCTCGTTGGCGCTGCGATCGCGGGCGCGGCAATCGCCGTCGCCGCCAATCTTGGTCGCAAAGCGATGATACAGGGCATGTCGGCATCATCTGGCGACTGGGATGAGGTGCTTGCTGCCGAGCATGATTCCGCGCTGTCGATTTTCGACAAGCTGCTGGCGACCGACGACAGCCAGACCTTCAAGCGCACCATGCTGGTCAAGAAACTGACTCATGCGCTCGACAAGCATGCGCATGAGGAGGAGCATGTCGTCTATCCGGCTCTTCGCGACGCAAATGACGCGCACGACGCCGACCTGCTCGAAGGCGAGCACGGCTATGTGAAGACGTTCCTCTACGACCTCAATGAAATGGTGAAGGGTTCGCCCGATTTCCTGCCCAAGGTCCGCGAGTTCCGGGAGATGGTCGAGGCCCATGCGCGCATGGAGGAAGAGCAGGTCTTTCCGAAGTTCAAGAAAGGCCTGAACCAGGAGCAGAACGACCGCATCACCAGCCTGGTCAATAAGGAAGGCTTCAAGATGGCGTGAGGCTGCAGTCAGCCGACCAGCGCCAGCTTCGGCGGTTCCTGCACCGACAGGCTGACATGACCTTCGCCGACGATGCGCTCGAGCCGAGCGGCCAACTCGGCGTCGAGAAGGTAATCGCGGCCGAGCAACAGCACTGCTTCGCGCCCATCCGAGATCGGCACGATGCAGCGGACGGCGCCATTGCCGCCGCGCGCCGCCTCCAGCTCGCGAGCCGCTGCCGGCATCAGCGCCGTATCCGCAAGCCTGAGCTCCATTTGCAGCCGGCTGGCCTTGGCGAGGCGCTCCAGCGGCTGGAAGCGCCTGATGGCGACGCGCGGGGCTTCGTCGCCCGAACGGCGATCGAGCTCTACCGTCAGGATTCCACAGCTGCCTGCCTTGGCGGCGGCTTCAATGTCGGCGCAGGCTTCGTCGTCGAACACAGTCGCCTCGAACTGCCCGGACGGATCGGACAGGCTGGCCATCATGTAGCGGCGGCCCTTGGCCGACACGCGCCAGCGCACGCCTTCCACCAGCCCGGCCATGGTCGCCGACGATCGCGCGCCTTCCGACAGCTGGACCTCGCCCAGCTCCGCATAGGTCTTGACTCGATGTGCCGCGAGCAGGTGCCGGTGATGGTCGACGGGATGCGCCGAGAAGTAGAAACCAAAAGCCTCGCGCTCGGCCGCCATGCGCTCGGCCAGCGTCCATTCGGCACCCTTGGGCAGGCGGATCGGCGGAACGCCGGCACTAGCTTCGCCGCCGAACAGGCCGTGCTGGCCGCTCTCGCGTTGATCGGCGGCGCTGGCCGCGTGGGCGAGGATGGTCTCTGCCGCCGCAAATACCGACGGACGATTCTCGTCAAGTGAATCGAAGGCCCCGGCGCCAGCGAGGCTCTCGATCTGGCGGCGGTTGAGCAGCCGCGGATCGATCCGCTCGGCGAAATCGTCGAGCGACCTGAAGGGACCCCTCGCCTCGCGTTCCTCGACGAGCGCCTGCATCGCTTTTTCGCCAACGCCCTTCAGGGCGCCGAGCGCATAACGGACCTTGAGCTCATCTCCCTTGGCCTCGACCGCAAAGCCGGCAAGGCTGGCATTGACGTCGGGGGGCAGCAGCTCGACGCCGGCGCGGCGCATGTCCTCGGCAAAGGACGCCAGCTTGTCGGTCTGCGCCATGTCGAAGCTCATCGATGCGGCGAAGAATTCCGCCGGATGATGCGCCTTCAGCCAGGCGGTGTGATAAGCGATCAGCGCATAAGCCGCGGCGTGGCTCTTGTTGAAGCCGTAGCCGGCGAACTTGTCGATTAAGTCGAAGAGCTCATTTGCCTTGGACGGACCGATGTCGTTCGCGGCCGCTCCTTCGATGAAACGCGCCCGCTGGGCGTCCATCTCCGACTGGATCTTCTTGCCCATCGCCCGGCGCAGCAAATCGGCTTCGCCCAGCGAATAGCCGGCGAGTACCTGCGCCGCCTGCATCACCTGCTCCTGATAGACGAAGATGCCGTAGGTTTCCTTCAGCACCTCCTCGAGCATCGGATGCGGATAGGCGAGCGGCACGCGGCCGTTCTTGCGGTCACCGAACAGGGGAATATTGTCCATCGGCCCTGGCCGGTAGAGCGACACCAGCGCGATGATGTCGCCAAAGCCGGTCGGCCGAACCTGGGCGAGCGTCCGCCTCATGCCCTCCGATTCCAGCTGGAACACGCCGACCGTGTCGCCGCGCTGGAGGAGTTCGTAGACCGCCGGGTCGTCCCAGGGCAGCGCGGCGAAATCAACCCCCACGCCGCGCTGAGCGAGCAATCGCTGGCCCTCCTTCAGGACCGAGAGCGTCTTGAGGCCGAGGAAGTCGAACTTCACCAGCCCGGCGGCCTCGACATACTTCATGTCGAACTGGGTGACTGGCATATCAGAACGCGGGTCGCGGTAGAGCGGGACCAACTGCTCGAGCGGCCGGTCGCCGATGACGACGCCGGCGGCATGGGTCGACGAGTGCCGCGGCAGGCCTTCCAGCTTCATCGCCAGGTCGAACAGGCGGCGGACGTCCGGGTCGGAGCGATACTCGGCGATCAGCTCGGGAACGCCGGCGACCGGACCGCCGTCCTTGTCGCGGATCCGGCCGAGGCTTCGCTCCAGCGTCCAGGGGTCGGTCGGGTGGTTGGGAACCAGCTTCGCCAGACGGTCGACCTGGCCATAAGGCATCTGCAGTACTCGGCCGGTATCTTTCAGCACCGCACGCGCCTTTAGGCGGCCGAAAGTGATGATCTGGGCGACGCGGTCGCGGCCATATTTGCCCTGAACGTAGGCGATTACCTTGTCGCGATGGGTTTCGCAGAAGTCGATGTCGAAATCCGGCATCGATACGCGCTCGGGATTGAGGAAGCGCTCGAACAGCAGGTTGAGGGCGATTGGGTCGAGATCGGTGATGGTGAGCGCCCAGGCGACCACCGATCCGGCGCCCGAACCGCGCCCCGGCCCGACGGGAATATCGTTTGCCTTGGCCCACTGGATGAAGTCGGCGACGATCAGGAAATAGCCGGCGAAGCCCATGCGGATGATGACGTCGAGCTCGAATTCAAGACGGTCGCGGTAAGCCCCAAAATCACCGTTGGAGAGCCGTTCCAGTCTCTTCTCCAATCCGGCGCGTGCATCCCGCCGCAGCTGCTCGTCCTCGTCGTCTCCAAGGCGGGGCAGGATCGGCCGCCGGTTCGGCGCGGCGACCGCGCAGCGCTGGGCGATGACGGCGGTATTGGCGATCGCCTCGGGCAGATCGTCGAACAGCCGCGCCATCTCCTCGCCGCCCTTGAGCCAGGCCTCACGGGAGGAGGATGGGCGCTCGGCCGTCTCGACATAGGTCGAATTGGCGATGCACAGCATGGCGTCGTGCGCGGCGTGGAATTCGGCTTCCGCATATTGAGCGGGATTGGTGGCGACCAGCGGCAGGTCCATCGCATAGGCCAGGTCGATGAGCGCGTTCTCCGCGGCTTCTTCAACCGCATCGCCGCGTCGGCTGATCTCGACGTAAAGCCGGTCCGGAAACAAGCCCGCGAGACGCTCCGCATAGGCCCGTGCCTTGCCCTCCTGGCCGTCGGCGAACAGGCGGGCGATGGCCCCCTCCCCGCCGGCGGTCAGCGCGATCAGGCCTTCGTTCGCACGATCGAACGCCTCGAACGCGACGTGCGGCTGCTCATGGACGGGCCGATCGAGATGCGCGGACGACACCAGCCGGCAGAGATTGTCATAGCCCGTTTCGTCCTTGGCGAGCAGCACCAGCCAGTCGAGGACGCCCGCCGGGCCGATGCCGTCGGGCCGGGCCACCGCCAGCAAGGTGCCGATGACCGGCTGCACGCCCTCGGCCAGGCAGGCGTCGGTGAAGGGCATGGCGGCGTAGAGGCCATTGCGGTCGACCAGCGCCGCCGCCGGAAAGCCCAGCTTCTTGGCGTGCTTGGCGATCGCCTTCGGCTCGATCGCCCCCTCGAGCATGGTGAAGCAGGAAAAGACTCGAAGCGGGACGAATGGCGTGGACATCAGGCTCGGACTATGGGGACGCGGGGCCGGAATCGCCAGCGCCGAGACGCGACTTATCCCCAGATTAGAGCCCAATAACTACACGAGCGCCTCGATGTCGCGCTCGATGTCCTCGGGCTTGGTTTGCGGCGCGTAGCGCTTCACCACCTTGCCCGAGCGGTCGACCAGGAACTTGGTGAAGTTCCACTTGATCGCTTCGGAGCCGAGCAACCCCGGGGCTTCGCTCTTCAGGTGGCGATAGATCGGCGCCGCGCTCGGCCCGTTGACGTCGATCTTCCCCATCAGCGGGAAGCTGACGTCATAGGTCAGCTTGCAGAAACTGGCGATCTCCTCGGCATTGCCGGGCTCCTGCGCGCCGAACTGGTTGCAGGGAAAGCCGAGCACGGTAAAGCCGCGATCCTCATATTTCCGCTGCAACGCCTCCAGCCCTTCATATTGCGGGGTGAAGCCGCATTTCGA
>DATFEO010000073.1:0-4894 GCA_035250985.1 Sphingomicrobium sp.
ATCCTGTTCGCCAACGAGGCCGAGGCGGCGGCGATGGAAGAGGAGAATGACGTCGAGCGCTCCATTGAGTTGCTGTCGCGCGAAGTACCGATGCTGGTGGTGACGCGCTCGGAAGCTGGGGCCACCGCGATCGCCGGCGACGAGCGCGCCGACGTTCCCGCCGAGCCGATCGAGCGGCTGGTCGACACCACCGGCGCCGGTGACCTGTTCGCCGCCGGCTTCCTCGCCGGACAGGCGCGGGGCAAGAGCCTAAAGGTTTCGCTCCGGCTCGGGGCCATCGCCGCCGCCGAGGTCATCCAGCATTATGGCGCCCGGCCGGAGAAAGACCTTCGGGCTCTCTCCGGCGGCCTGCTTTCATAAGTAAGGGCGGCCCCGTCGCCGGGACCGCCCCTCCACCTGGAGTTTTCGCTTAGGCCCGCTCTTCCGGGCTGCCCGGCGCAGGCGCTCCCGGCATCGGCGGAACGCCGACGGAAGGCGGCGCTTCGGGAGCGAGCTCCGGTACCTCAATGATTCCGCGCCCCAGGTGGCTGTTCCGGCGGCTGTAGAGGAAATAGACGAGCAGTCCGAGGACGCTCCAGCCCGGCAGGAACAGCATCGCCGCGGTTGGCAGGTTGAGGAACAGGAAAATGCATCCGCCGATCGTCAGCGGCGCAATCAGCCATGCCGCCGGGACCCGGAAGCTGCGGACGCGGCCAGGATCGGTTTTCCGAAGCATGAGAAGCGCCACCGCCACCATCAAGAAGGCGTAGAGCGTGCCGGCATTGGAGATGTCGGCCAACTGCCCGACCGGGAAGAAAGCCGCGGCAATCGCCACCGCGGTTCCGGTCAGCGCCGTGACGATATGCGGTGTGCGGAACTTCGGGTGGACGCGGCTGAGGACCTCCGGAAGCAGTCCGTCCCGGCTCATCACGAAGAAGATGCGCGTCTGCCCGAAGATCAGCACCAAGATAACCGACGGGAGGGCGAGGAACGCCGCGATCCCGAGCATGTTGCCGACACCCGAGAAGCCGATCACGCGCAGCACGTGGGCGAGTGCCTCGTTCGAGCATACCAGAGCCTCGGCGTATTCCGGCATCGCGCACTGGCGCGCGAGCTCAGGGGAGCCTGCCTCGAGCGGCATGCCGCCCGGGCCCATGATAGGTTGGCCGCCGAGCGTCCCGATCGCGCCCGCGGCGACGAGGATGTAGAACACGGTGCAGAAGAGCAAAGAGCCGACCAGGCCGATCGGCACGTTGCGCTGCGGGTTCTTGGTTTCCTCGGCCGCGGTCGAGACCGCGTCGAAGCCGACGTAGGCAAAGAACATTGTTGCCGCCGCGCCCACGGCGCCGAGCCCGGTTCCAAAGCCACCAAATACGCCGGCCGGAAGGAAGGGATTGAACTTGTCGGCGGCGAACTCTGCGCTGGTGAAGGTGAGCGCGATGAAGGCGGTCAAGGCGGCGACCTTGATCGTCACGAGGACGGCATTGACCTTGGCGCTTTCGCTGGTGCCGATGATCAGCAAGCCGGTCACCAGCAAGGCGATGGCCAGCGCCGGCAAGTTTATCAGCCCGCCCTCGGCACCGCCGAACGCGAGCGGCCCGGCGCTCAGCCATGGCGGCAAATGTATCCCGAGGAATTCGTTGAGTATCGTGCCGGTAAAATATCCCGACCAGCCGACCGAGACAGCCCCGGCGGCGATGGCATATTCCATGATCAGCGCCCAGCCCACGGTCCAGGCCAGGAACTCCCCGAGCGAGGCGTAGCTGTAGGTGTAGGCACTGCCGGCGACCGGGATCATCGATGCGATCTCGGCGTAGCAGAGCGCGGCGACGATGCAGACGGCTCCGGCAATGGCGAAGGCAAGCATGAGGCCCGGCCCCGCCTTTTGCGCGCCCACGGCGGTGAGCACGAAAATGCCGGTGCCGATGACGCAGCCAATGCCGAGGAGGGTCAGCTGCAGCGCGCCGAGCGTGCGCTTCAGGGATTTCCGCTCGGCCGTCGCCAGGATGGCATCGAGCGGTTTGACGCGGCCCAGGAGGCCTCCGCGTGGAGCTGCAGTCGCCATTCGATAAATCCCTCAGCTGGCAGTTTGATTTGGCGCGGAGCCTAGCGGCAGAAACCGCAAGGGCAATTCAAAAAACGCTCACCGGCTCAGCATGGGTCCAAGCGGCTGTCCGCCGAAGACATGAACGTGCAGGTGCGGCACCTCCTGGCCGGCGCGCTTGCCGACATTGGAGAGCACGCGATAGCCCTGGGCGTCGGCGCCGACCATCCGCGCCACCTCGCCCACGGCCCGGGTCAGAGCGGCGATTTCGGCGTCGCTGGCCTTCTCGGAGAAGTCGTCCCAGCTGACATATGCGCCCTTGGGGACGACAAGGACATGGACGGGCGCCAGCGGGTTGACGTCGTGGAAGGCCAGCACATGCTCGTCCTCGAGCACTTTCTTGCATGGCAGTTCCCCGCGCAGGATCCTGGCGAAGACGTTCTGGTCATCATAGGGTTGCTTGGAATCGATCGGCATAATGTCTCCGCTGCTGGTCTAATGCTTGACCGCTATGTCCGGCTCGCTACCACGAAACGCGATGACCGACGACACGCCCGAAAGCCTTATTCCCTACGACGAGATCGTCCAGGAGGCGCTGCGCGACGTCGTCGGCCGCGTGCTGCACGAGGTCGAAAAGTCGGGCGGGCTGCCGGGCGGGCACCATTTCTACATCACCTTCCAGACTCGCATGCCCGGGGTCGTCATCCCCAAGCATCTGGCCGAGCGCTTTCCCGACGAGATGACCATCGTCATCCAGCATCGCTTCTGGGACCTGAAGGTCGCGGACGACGAATTTTCCGTCGGCCTGTCGTTCGGCGGAGTGCCGACGACGCTCGCCGTGCCCTTCGCCGCCGTCACCGAGTTCGTCGACCCGGCGGTTGATTTCAGCCTCAAGTTCCAGGCCAACGCGCCAGAGCCGCCGGAAGAGCATGACGACGCCGACAATGACGCGCCGGCCGCGTCGCCGGACGGCTCGAACGTCGTCAACGTCGATTTCACCAAGAAAAAGTGACGGCTCCCGCGCGGAAGGAGAATCATGGCGAGCAGCACCCGCACCGAGACCGACAGCTTCGGGCCGATCGATGTCCCGGCCGATAGCTACTGGGGCGCCCAGACCGAGCGGTCGATCGGCAATTTCCCCTTCGGCTCGCGCGAGCAGATGCCGGCCGAGGTCGTTCATGCGCTCGGCTATGTGAAGCAGGCGGCGGCCCGCGTGAACGCCCGGCTGGGCGGCCTCGATCCGGAAATCGCCGAGGCCATCCAGCAGGCGGCCGGTGACGTTGCGCGCGGTGACCTCGACAGCCAGTTCCCGCTCGTCATCTGGCAGACGGGCTCCGGCACCCAGTCGAACATGAACGCCAATGAGGTGATCGCCGGCCGGGCCAACGAGACACTGACGGGAGCCCGCGGCGGCAAGGCGCCTGTCCACCCCAATGACCATGTCAACAAGAGCCAGTCGTCGAACGACAGCTTCCCGACCGCCATGCACATCGCCGCGGCGATCGCCGTGGTCCGCAAGCTGTTGCCCGCGCTAAGGCGAATGCAGGAACGGCTGGCGGACCAGGCGCTGCGCTGGGACTCGATCGTCAAGATCGGCCGCACGCACCTGCAGGACGCGACGCCGCTGACCCTCGGCCAGGAATTCTCCGGCTATGCCGCGCAAATGGCCGACAATATCGAGCGGGTCGAAGCGGTGCTGCCGCGGATCCTGAGGCTCGCGCAGGGCGGCACCGCGGTCGGCACCGGGCTCAACGCGCCTCGGGGTTTCGCCGAGGAATTCGCCAAGGAAGTGGCCAACCTGACCCGGCTGCCCTTCACCTCGGCGCCCAACAAGTTCGCCGAGCTCGCGGCCCACGACACATTGGTCGAGCTGTCGGGCGTGCTCAGCACGATCGCCGTCTCTTTGTCCAAGATCGCCAACGACATTCGCCTGCTCGGATCCGGGCCGCGCTGCGGCCTCGGCGAGCTGAAGCTGCCGGAGAATGAGCCTGGCAGCTCGATCATGCCGGGAAAGGTCAACCCGACCCAGTGCGAAATGCTGACCATGGTCGCCGCCCAGGTCATGGGCAACCATGTTGCGGTCACCGTCGGCGGGTTGCAGGGCCATATGGAGCTGAATGTCTTCAAGCCGCTGATCGTCGCCAACGTCATCCGCTCGATCAACCTGCTCTCGACCGGCATGGACAGCTTCACCCAGCGCACGCTCGACGGGCTGCAGCCGGACGAGGCGCGCATCGCCGAACTGATGGGCCGGTCGCTGATGCTGGTGACGGCGCTGGCGCCCGAGATCGGCTACGACAATGCCGCCGCCATCGCCAAGCATGCCCACAAGACCGGCAAGACTCTCAAGGAAGCAGGGCTGGAGCTGGGCCTGGTCGAGGAAGAGGTGTTCGACCGGGTGGTAAAGCCGGAGAAGATGCTCGGCCGCTGATTTGCTGCTAGGCTTCGCCCGCTTCGCGAGGAAAAAGTCATGCGTCCCTCCGCTAAATCCATTGCAACGCTCGCGGCAGTGCTGCTGGTCGGCGGTTGCACGGGGGGAGGAGGAGGTAGCAGGACCAGGGTCCCGTCCGCCGCGGTGACTCCTGCGGTGATCGCTGCGCCGGTGATGATCAGCGCCGCAGCCTATGTCGCCGCCGCCTCTTCGATCGACCTGTTCGAGGTGAAGTCGGCCGAACTGGCGCTGCAACGGGCGCAGGACCCGCAGAACCGCGCCTTCGCCCAACGTGCGCTCAGCGCTCACCGGGGAACCAGCGCGCAGCTGTCCTTCGCCGGCCGCCGGCTCAACCTGCTGCCTTCGGCGACGCTCAACCCTGAGCATCAGGCACTTTACGACGCGCTGCTGGCGACCAGCGATTTCGACAATACCTACCG
>DATFEO010000081.1:0-3291 GCA_035250985.1 Sphingomicrobium sp.
CCGCTCGGCTCGGTCTGCTGCTCTTCGTCAGCGGGCAATATTCGGAGGGCGTGAACCTTGCGCGGGTGGCGGAAGTGGGCTGCGAATATGTGCACCACGACGCGGCGCTCACGCTGGCGCTCGAAGACTACCGAAACGGCAAATACCGCGAAGCGCTGACGCGTGCGCGCCAGCTTGCCAATCCCGCCGACACTGCCGTCAACCTCCTGCGGATGGCGGCGGCAGGTCAACTCGGCCTAACCAGAGAGGCCACGAGTGCCCTTGACGGCTTACAGCGCAACAAGGCTGGCTCGATTGAGAGCGAACTCGCCGCGCGTGGTTATACGCCCGAACTGATCGCGCTTCTCGATGATGGTCTTGGCAAGGCCGGCGTCCGCCTCGCCGGCCTGCACTGATCGCTCGCGAGGCGTGGTTTTCAGTTCTCGGCGGCCACCCGCACGACCAGCTTGCCGAAGTTGCGGCCTTCGAGCAGCCCGATGAAGGCATTCGGGGCGTTCTCGATGCCATCGACAACGTCCTCCTTGTACCGAACCTCGCCGTTGGCGATCCAGCCCGCCATCTCCTGGTAGAAAACCGGACGCTGATCGGCGAATTCGCGCTGGATGAAGCCCCTGATCAGCAGGCTCCTGCTCAGAACCTCCCGCATGACGCCCGGCAGCCTGTCGCCGCCAGCCTGCGGACCGCCGGCCTGGTTGTAGTGCGCGATCAGCCCGCAAATGGGCACGCGGGCGAAATCGTTCAACAGCGGAAACACCGCGTCCCAGACATGGCCGCCGACATTCTCGAAATAGACGTCGATGCCCTTGGGGCACGCCGCGGCGAGTTGCTCGGCGAAATCCGGAGCGCGGTGATCGATCACCGCATCGAAGCCGAGCGTGTCGCGAACGAAAGCGCACTTGTCCGCACCGCCCGCAATGCCGACGGCGCGCGCACCCTTGATGCGGGCGATCTGGCCGACGGCCGAGCCGACGGCGCCGCTTGCGGCGGCCACGGCGACCGTCTCGCCCGGCTTCGGCTTGCCGATCGTCAGCAGTCCTGCATAGGCGGTGAAGCCGGGCATGCCCAGAATGCCGAGCGCGGTCGACAGAGGTGCCGCCGACGGATCGAGCTTGCGCAGGTCCGCACCGCGCGACAGCGCATAGCTCTGCCAGCCGGAATGGGAGAGCACGAAATCACCGTCGCTGAAATCCGGGTGGCGCGAGCGCACGACGCGGGCAACTGTGCCGCCCTCCATAACCGCGCCGATCTCCACCGGCTTGGCATAGGACCGGCCGGTGTTCATGCGCCCGCGCATGTAGGGATCGAGCGAGAGGTAGAGGATTTTGAGCAGAACCTCGCCTTCGGCCGGCTCCGGGATTGCCGTCTCGACGATGCGGAAGTCGCTCGGCGTCGGTCGCCCCGATGGCCGGGCGGCCAGCAGAACCTGGGTGTTCGTGCTCATTGTCTTTCCTTCCCTATGCATGGCCGGACCTGCGCCGGGGTGCCATCCGACGGACGCTCGATTAGAGCATGTTGTGGCATGAAACCGAACGGAGGCCTACCGGCGCGTTCGGACGCCAAAATGGCGCCGCGGGCCGGACCCTAAAGGGCGAGCCCGCGGCAACTCCTGCAAAAGCGTTCGATCAGGCGGCGTCAATCGCCTGC
This sequence comes from Sphingomicrobium sp., assembly GCA_035250985.1. Lineage (GTDB taxonomy): Bacteria > Pseudomonadota > Alphaproteobacteria > Sphingomonadales > Sphingomonadaceae > Sphingomicrobium. The sequence continues at coordinate 1,645 of DATFEO010000081.1, forward strand.
TTGATGTCGGCGATAATATCGTCCGGATGCTCGATGCCGATCGAAAGCCGGACATAACCCGGTGTCACGCCGGTCTTGAGCTGATCCTCCTCGGTAAGCTGCGAATGCGTCGTCGTCGCCGGATGGATGGCAAGCGAGCGCGCGTCGCCGATATTGGCGACATGGTAGAGCAGCTTCAGCCCGTCGATGAAACGGCGTCCCGCCTCGCGTCCATCCTTCAGTTCGAAGCCGACCAGGGCTCCAAAGTGTCCATTCCGGAGATACTTCTCGGCGCGAGCCTCCGCTTCGCCCTCCTGGAATTTTGGAAAGATTACGCGCGCCACTTTCGGGTGGGTGCGGAGGAACTCGGCCACCTTGATCGCATTCTCGTTGTGCTGGCGGATTCTGAGCGGCAGCGTCTCCAGGCCCTGGATGAACTGGAAGGCGTTCAACGGACTGATGGCGGCGCCGAGGTCGCGCAAGAGAACCGCGCGGGCACGCAGGATGTAGGGATGGAAGGCGATCGCCTCGGCCTTTTCCAGCCAGGTCTTGCCCTGGTAGCTCGGGTCCGGCTCATGCAGGTTCGGGTGCCGCGCCTCATGGTCGTGCCAGGGGAAGCGGCCGCTGTCGATGATCGCGCCGCCGATCGAGGTGCCGTGACCGCCGATATACTTCGTCGTGGAGTAGACGACCACTGCGGCGCCGTGATCGAAGGGGCGGATCGTCAGCGGTGCGGCCGTGTTGTCGACGATCAGCGGAATGCCGAAGCGCCGGCCCACCTCGGCGACCTCGGCAATCGGGAAGACGTCAAGTTTCGGGTTCGGCAAGGACTCGGCATAGTAGGCGCGTGTCCTATCGTCCGTCGCCCGGGCGAAGGCCTCCGGGTCGGCGGCATCGACGAAACGCACCTCGATGCCGAAGCTTTTGAGCGTCGCGGCAAAGAGCGCCCAGGTTCCGCCATAGAGGCCGGCGGCGCTGACGACGTTGTCGCCGGCGCGCGCAAGGTTCAGCAGGGCGAAGGCGGATGCCGCCTGTCCCGAGCCGAGTGCCAGTGCTGCTGCCCCGCCTTCGATTTCCGCCAGCCGCTGCTCGAAGGCGTCCTGCGTCGGGTTGGAGACACGGGTGTAGAGATGCCCCGGAGCCTCGAGCGCAAAGAGCTTGTCGGCGCCATCCGTGCCCGGCAGCTGATAGGAGGTCGTTTTGGTAGATCGGCACGGCGACGGCGCCGCTTGCCGGATCGAAGCGATAGCTGCCGCCATGGAGCGCCAGCGTTTCCGGATGCAGCCGTCCGCCGGTCTCGCGCAGCCCTGTCGGTGCCTTGATCTCGGCTGCTGGTTCCTCCGGCTTCTGATGGATCGTCATGCCATTTCTCCTTGGCTCTCGGGTTGATCGGCGCTGTCCGGTCAATCAGGCGGGCACGGCCGCCTTCTGTTGTTCCAGCAGGTCTGCGTGGTGCTCGGCGGCGACATCGGGATGCGAGCGCAGCCGGGATTTCAGCACGTTGCGGCCGACCTCATGGAAGAGCGGGTTCTGCGGATCCTGGGTGACGCCGCGGACCTCGGCCGCAAGCTCCGGCGGCAGGTCGAGCACCGGGATGGTGGAGGCGAGGTTGGCGCCGAGGAAGAAGGCGACGGAAAGCCGGTCGCCGCCTGCCGGTGGCGTGACCAC
>DATFEO010000097.1:0-18947 GCA_035250985.1 Sphingomicrobium sp.
CCCCAGCTGCGGGCCGCTGGCGGCGCGCATCCTGGCGATCTCGGCCGCATATTGGTCGGCCAGCGCATTGTGCGCGGCGCGGGCGGCCTCGCTGTCGGCCTCGGCCGCGCGTTGCCGCTCTTCGTTCATTCGCCGCAGCAGGTATTCGAAGTCCACACCGTCTCTCCCAACAAACACAAGCGGGAGCGCACGCGGTCTCTCAGCCGGGCCCGTGCTCGATTGTCAGGCACCCGATGGCAAGGCCGTAGCACGGCAAGCTGTCAGGGCGATTTTACATATGATGCGGCGGGGTCGCTTTTTCGGGCGCTTCAAGGGACGGCGAGCCGCAAGGCCAGGGTGCGGCCTGGACCAAAAGTTCCCTCGAAACCGGGTGCGGAACAAATGTTAGGCCAGTGAATTTTCGTAGACCGGAAGAGGATAGGACGCTGTCCCGGCCACACGCCGTCAGCGCCCGAATGTCTCGCCAACGCATTGTAACATTTATTAATTCGCGTGCTCGCGAAATTTGCCACAGGGAGCCCCGGGGTTGTGGGGTTTGCGTATCGTATGGACCGCTTTGTCGCCAAGTTGCGTAGCCGGCAGGCATTGAGTGCAGAGGACGAGGCGCTCCTGCGCGATGCGGCCTGGGTTCACCAGCGTTTCGCCCGGCACGAGGTCATCGTCCGACCCGGCGAACCGCTCGATCACGTCCATCTGCTCCTCAGCGGATTTGCCGCCCGCGCCCAGGAGGACAGCGCCGGCAGCCGCCAGCTGGTCGGCATCGCCATTCCCGGAGATCTCGCCGACATCCACGGCGCGGTGCTCGGCAAGCTGGAGCAGGAGCTGGTTGCGCTCAGCCCCTGTGAGGTCGCCATGCTGCCGCACAAGGAGGTGCGGGCGCTGACCGAGCAATCGCCGGCCATTCAGAAGGTCTTCTGGCTGCAGGCGGCGATCGACCATTCGATCCAGTCGGCCTGGATCCAGGCGCTCGGCACCAAGCGCGGCACCGCCAAGCTGGCGCATACCTTCTGCGAGATGCAGCTGCGCCTCGGCCTCGTCGGCATCGCCACGCAAATGGGCTTCCCGATGCCGCTCTCGCAGCAGGAACTGGCCGACTATGCCGGCATGACCCATGTCCATTTGAACCGCTGCCTGAAGGAGCTGCGCGAGGCCAGGCTGCTGACCTTCGCCCAGGGCTGGGCCAAGGTCCTCGACTGGGAACGCCTCAAGGCCATGGCCCGCTTCGACGAGGCGTATCTCAACTTGCGGCTCATAGAGGTCTGACCCTCCGTTCGTCCCGAGCGCAGCCGAGGGGCGTTGATCGGGCCTTTCCTACTTCGATTTCGCCGCTAACCTGCGCGCTTCGGACGGGAGGCACTGATGGCGACAGCGGGAACGGCGACGGGTTGGCGAAGCTCTTTGCCGGCGGGCGTCAGGCCCTATACCGAAGCGGCGCCGCTGGCCGCCCTGTTCCTCGGCATTTCCTCGGGCTTTCCCTATGCGATGATCGGCGCGACGCTCACCACGCGGCTCAAACAGGACGGGATCGACAAGTCGACCATCACCGCCTTCGCGCTCGTCTTCCTGATGTACAATCTGAAGTTCCTCTGGGCGTGGATCATCGACGGCGTGAAGATCCCGCTGCTCGGCCGGCTCGGCCAGCGGGTCAGCTGGATGCTGGTCACCGGCGTGCTGGTGATGGCGGCGGTGACCAACCTGGCGCTGGTCGACCCCGCCGCGGGCATCGGGCCGGTCGTGACGGCGGCGATCCTGGTCGGCATCGCCGGCGCCAGCTTCGACATCGTCATCGACGCCAGCCGCATCGAATATCTCGAGCCGCGGCAGCTCGGCGTCGGCTCGGGGATGAGCCAGTACGGCTGGCGGATCGGGTCGGCCGGCGCCGGCGCCCTGGCCCTGGTCGTCGCGGCGAGGGCTGGCTGGGAAGCCGCCTATCTCGCCTGCGCCGCCCTCGCTCTGCCGGCGATGCTCGTGGCGCTGGTCATGGGCGAGCCGAGGCGCCACCATGAGGTCAGCAGCAAGCCCGGCGTCGCCCGCGCCGTCGCCGCGGTGTGGAAGCCGTTCGTCGAGTTCTTCCAGCGCAAGGGCGCCTTCCTCGTCCTGCTGTTCATCCTGCTGCACAAGATGGGCGACACGCTGGCCAACCTCACCTTTCGCCTCCTCTTCGACGACCTGCGCTTCACCAACGACGAGATCGCCTTGTGGGACGTCGGCGTCGGCTTCTGGGCCTATCTCATCGGCATCTTCATCGGCGGCATCATGTACGCCCAGATGGGCATGAAGAAGTCGGTGATGGTCAGTCTGATCCTGATGGCCGTGAGCAACTTCAGCTTCGCCCTGCTCGCCGGCTCCGGCCACTCCAACATCGGCATGGCCGCCGCCATCGGCTTCGAGAATATCGCCAGCGGCATCGGCGGGGTCTGCGTCGTCGCTTATTTCTCGGCGCTGTGCGACCTGCGGTTCACCGCCGCCCAATATGCTCTCATCTCCGCGGCGGCGAGCGTCGTCGGCCGGGTGCTGACCGGGACCACCGCCGGAGCGCTGATCGACGCCATGGGCTATGTCAATTTCTACCTGATGACGACCCTGCTGGCGCTGCCGGGCATCCTGCTCTTCTGGTGGATGATCCGCTCGGGCTACGTCGACAGCTCGATCGGCACCGCCGGCGTCGAAGGCGAGGGTACGGCGAAGACCTAGTCGGGGATCGTGCCGTTGGCCGCCAGCGCTTCGCCGGCAAGGTAGAGCGAGCCGAAGACCAGTGCCCGGCTCGACTTGCGGATCGCCGCCAGCGCCTGGCCGAGGCTCTCGCGGGGGTGGGCTTCGAACCCCTGTTTCCGGGCCATGTCGGCAAGCGCCTTGGGGTCGCGGCAGTCATGGTCGGCGATCGGCAGGGTGTGGACCATGTCGGCGACCCCGGCGAAGGGCTTCAGGAGGCCGTCGGCGTCCTTCGACTCCAGCGCGGCAAACAGCAGGTGGACCGGCCGGCCGTCGCGCCACTCGTGCTTGACATGGTCGGCGACGAGTCGGGCCGCCGCCGGATTGTGGCCGCCGTCGACCCACAGCTCGCTGCCGGTCGGCAGCAACCCGGTCAGCGGTCCCCGACCGAGCCGCTGCAGCCGTGCCGGCCAGTCGGCCCAGCCCATTGCAGCATTGAGCGCCGATACCGGCACCTTGAGCCTGTCCTGGTGGCGGAGCATGGCGACGGCGAGCGCGGCATTGAGGGCCTGGTGGCGGCCCGGAAGCCGGGGGAGGGGCAGTGCCAGTTCGCCCGCTTCGTCCCGGTAGTGCAGCCGGTCCTGGCGGACTTCGGCATCCCAAATGCCGCCGCGCGGCAGCCACTGCGCACTCACATTGGTAGCAACGCCGCCGATCCGCGTGGCGATCTTGTCAGGGTAGAGCTGCGTGACCAGCGGTACGCCGCGCCGGGCGATGCCGGCCTTCTCGTCGGCAATGTCGATCATCCGCCGTCCCAGGAACTGCTGGTGGTCGAGGCCGAGGCCGGCGATCCCGCAGACGAGCGGCTTGTCGATTACGTTGGTGGCATCGAGCCGGCCGCCGAGCCCGACCTCGACGATTGCCACATCGGCCGGTGTTCGGGCGAAAGCGAGGAAGGCGACCGCGGTCGTCGCCTCGAAGAAGCTCGGCTCAATGTCTTCGCTCGCCTCGCGGACCTCCTTCAGCAGCGCCGCCAACAAATCATCCTCGATCAGCCTGCCGGCGATGCGGATACGCTCGTTAAAACGGACGAGGTGCGGGCTGGTGAACACATGGACCTTGTGCCCCGACGCTTCCAGCGCGGCGCGAAGGAATGCGCAGGTCGATCCTTTGCCGTTGGTGCCGGCTACGTGGAACACCGGTGGGAGTGAATCCTGCGGCCGGCCAAGGCGCTCGAGCAGGCGCGTGATCCGATCGAGGCCGAGGAGGTCGCCTCCGGGCGACAGTTTTGAGAGCAAATCCAACTCGGCCTGGACCGCAGGGTTGGCCGAACGCGCGAAGTCCACCACTCAGGCCGCCTTCTTCTTGGCCTTGTCCTTGTTGGGGCCGAGATAATCGATGAGGGAGGCAAGCCGCTCCTTCAGGTCGTGGCGACGGACAACCATGTCGATGATGCCGTGCTCGAGGAGATATTCGGCACGCTGGAACCCCTCCGGCAATTTTTCGCGGATCGTCTGTTCGATGACCCGTGCGCCGGCGAAGCCGATGAGAGCGCCGGGCTCGGCGATCTGCACGTCGCCGAGCATGGCGTATGAGGCGGTCACGCCGCCGGTCGTCGGATCTGTGAGGACGACCAGATAGGGCAGGCCGGCGTCCTTGAGTTCGGCCAGCGCTACTGTCGTCCGCGGCATTTGCATCAGCGACAATATGCCCTCCTGCATCCGCGCGCCGCCCGCGGCCGTAAAGAGGATGTAGGGCACGCCATCGCCAATCGCAGCCCGGACGCCGGCGACGAAGGTAGCACCGACGGCGACGCCCATGGACCCGCCCATGAAGGCGAAGTCCTGGACGCCGACAATTGCTCGCTTACCGCCGATCTTGCCGCGGGCGTTTAGCAGCGCATCCTTTTCTTCAGTGGCGGACCGTGCTGCTTTCAGCCGGTCGGTGTAACGCTTGGCGTCGCGGAAGCGCAGGGGATCCTCACGCACATCGGGTGATGGAAGCAGGTCGTGCTCGCCCTTGTCGAAGACCTGCTTGAACCTCGCCTTGGGACCGATGCGGTCATGGTGGTCGCAGCGCGGGCAGCAATAAAGATTCTCTTCCCACTCCTTGGTGAAGACCATGGATTGGCACTTGCCGCACTTGTGCCAGAGATTGTCGGCGCTCTGGCGCTTGGGAAGGAAGGGAATGCCGCTGCGCACGCGGCTCAGCCAACTCATGTCACATCCTCAAATCGATTGGCGGGCGGGTAACGCCGTCGGCACCACTTTGTCTACAGCGTCGCGGCAATGGCGCGAAGTGCCTCGTCTGGATCGGGCGCGCCGGTGACTGGGCGACCGATGACGAGGATGGAGGCGCCCGCGTCCATTGCCTTGCGCGGCGTCATGACACGCTTCTGGTCGGCGCTATTGCCTTCGGCCGGCCTGATGCCTGGAACGACGAAGAAGCCGTTGCTCCAGCCCTTGCGTGCCGCCTTTACCTCGTTTCCTGAGCAAACGATGCCGTCGAGTCCCGCCGACTTTGCCAGTCTGGCCAGTCGCCCGACCTGGTCATGCGGGTTGCCGTTGACGCCGGTCGCCTCGAGGTCGGCCTCATCGAGGCTGGTCAGAACGGTGACCGCGACCACCTTGGTGGCGGCCGGAGCGGCGGCCTTGGCTTCCTCAAGCATGGCCCGGCCGCCGGCGCCATGGACGGTGAGCACGGCCGGTTCGAGCGGGCGAAGGGCTTGGACGGCCTTGGCAACCGTATTCGGAATGTCGTGGAGCTTCAGGTCCAAGAATAACGGAAGTCCAAGATGGCCAATTTCCTGCACTCCTTCAGGGCCGTTGGCGGCGAAGAATTCTAGCCCGAGCTTCAGCCCCCCAGCGTGGCGCTTGACCGCCTTTGCCAACCGCCTTGCCTGGTCGAGGTCGGGAGTATCGATCGCGACGAAGATCGGGCTGCTCATAACCCGTCCTCGGCGGGCGGCGGCGGCGGAGCTGCCGGAACCGGCTTCACCACATCCTCTTGCACCGCGCGGCGTTTCAGCCGCCACAATTTGCCGCGCATGATGAGCCACGTCGGCAAAAAACCGAGCAGGAAGGTGAAGATAAGCAGGACCGGAATCTTAATATCGGCCTGGAGGTCGCCCCACAGGTCCAGAGTGACGTCCCGCCAGTTCTGACTGGCAATGATCGCGACGAAGGCGGCGATCACGACCCAAAGCAGGGTCCGCAAAAATTGCATCGGCTCCCCTTTCCGCGGGTGCGTCCTTAAGCGAGCAGGGAACGGAACGCTAGGTTGGGAGTCATTCGTCGTGCGCCCGAGTCGCTTCGGCGCAGCCGCGGTGCTTGCGCATTGAGCCGTCGCCGTGCACTGGCCACACTGCTTGGGCGGGGAGGAAGGCCAAGATTTGGAACGACAATTTGCGATCGGCATTGCCGGCTTCGGCCTGTTGCTCGGCGCCTTGGCTATTGCCGGGACCGTTGAGGAGACCGGTCCCGCCAGCCAAGACGCTTCGCCGGTGGCCGCCGCCAATTTACGACTCGCCAGCCTTTCGACCGCTGCCCGTCGCGACATCGATTATGCGAAGCTGGATGCCCGGCTGAGGCGGCTGGCGGAGAAGCCGACCGTGGTCGGCCTCGCGGTCGGGGTTGTTGAGAACGGCCGTATTACCTTCCTCAATGGCTATGGCGAAACCCTCGAAGGCTCGGGCGATCCGGTGACAGCGCAAACCGTGTTTCGCTGGGCGTCCGTTTCAAAGGGAGTCGCCGGCGCTATCGCGGCCAAGCTGGCCGAGCAGGGCAAGCTCAACCTCAATGCGCCGATCGCGACCTATCGCACCAGCCTGCGACTGCCCGGCGGCAATGAGAGGCGGGCGACGCTTGGCGACTTGCTCAGCCACCGGCTCGGCATCTACCGCAACGCATGGGACGACAAGCTGGAGGCAGGGGAGGATCCGCGCGTAATCCGCCAGTCCATCGCGACACTGGCATCGCTCTGCGCGCCGGGCACCTGCTGGAGCTACCAGAACATCGCCTTCGACGCGTCGAGCGAGGTCGTCGCCCAGGCGACCCGCAAGCCCTACCAGCAGGCCGTCCGCGACCAGCTGTTCGCGCCGATCGGCATGACGTCGGCGACCGTGAGCCGGGAGGGACTTCAGCGCTCCAAGAGCTGGGCGCGGCCGCACAGCGTAGGCCGGCGACCGCTGGAGGTCACCGACAGCTATTATCGAGTGCCCGCGGCGGGCGGCGTCAACAGCAACATCAAGGACATGGCGCTGTGGATGATCGCCCAGATGGGCGAAATGCCTGAAGTGCTAAGTCCGACGGTGCTCGCGACGATCCATGCGCCACGGGTGCCGACACCAAGCGAGCGCGGGCGGCTGCGCAAGTTCCTCGAGAGAGTGGACGATCCTTATTACGGTTATGGCTGGCGCAGCTATGATTATGCCGGCCATCACGTTATCGGTCATCGCGGCGGCGTGAACGGCTATCGCTCGCTGATCCTGTTCGATCCCAAGCTAAAGAGCGGCGTGGTGGCGCTGTGGAACAGCAATACCAGCCAGCCTGGCGGCCTCGAATTCGAGGTAATGGACATGCTTTATGATCTGCCGTTCCGCGACTGGATGGAGATCGACAAGGCCGGCGAGCCGACACCCGAGCCCGACCCCGTCATGTCGGGTGAAGACAGCGACAGGAAGCGCGGCTGATTCGGAACGGCCTCCGCCGCCAAAGGGTTTGATTGGCAAGGAGTACTTGCCATGGCCGATGAGACCGACACGCTGGAGCCGATGATCCATGAGGACGCGCTGCCGGGGCATGAAAGCGCACTCGAGCCGAAGCCGGACTGGGAACCGCGCTATCGGGGTTCCAGCCGCCTAAAGGACAAGGTCGCGCTGATCACTGGTGCCGACAGCGGGATCGGCCGCGCGGTCGCCGCTCTGTTTGCTCGCGAGGGCGCCGACATCGCCATCCTTTATCTCTGCGAACATGACGATGCGGCAAAAACGAAGAGCATCGTTGAAGGCGAGGGCCGCCGTGCCATCACCATCGCCGGCGATGTCGGCGACCCCGAATTCTGCAAGCAAGCGATGCAGCAGGTTATCGATGATCTCGGCCAGCTCGACATCCTGGTCAACAATGCCGGCGAGCAGCATCCGGACAAGGACATCCGCGACATCACCGAAGACCAGCTGCGCCGGACCTTCCAAACCAATATCTTCTCGATGTTCTACCTGACCCAGGCGGCACGCCTGCACCTGAAGAAGGGCGCGGCAGTAATCAACTGCACGTCGGTGACCATGTACAAGGGCAGCGAAGACCTGCTTGATTATAGCGCCACCAAAGGCGCCATTACCGCCTTCACCCGCTCGCTGTCGGAGAATCTGATCAAGGACGGCATCCGTGTGAACGCAGTCGCTCCTGGACCGATCTGGACTCCGCTCAACCCGATGGGCGGCAAGCCGCCGGAGGAGATGAAGGACTTCGGCAAATCGACGCCGATCGGGCGACCCGGCCAGCCGAACGAGGTAGCGCCGAGCTTCCTCTTCCTGGCGTGCGAGGACTCAAGCTACATGAGCGGCCAGGTGCTGCACCCCAATGGCGGGGTGATCGTCAACGGCTAGTCCAACCAGATAATATAAGTTGCGGCAAGGAACTGCTTCAAAACACGTCTCGTTGATGCCGCGCGCGTAACGGAGGAGTTCATCATGGCCGAAGCTAAGCCGAAGGATGCGGTTGCCCTGCTCAAGGAAGACCATCGCACGGTCGAGGATCTGTTCGCCCAGTTTGAGAAGGCGCGCGGTGGGGGTCGCAAGCAGGAAATTGCGACCGAGATTTGCACTGAGCTCAGCATTCACGCCCAGATCGAGGAAGAGATTTTCTACCCGGCCTGCGACGGCAAGGTCGAAGAGGAGCTGCTCAAGGAAGCTTATGTCGAGCATGACGGCGCCAAGGTTCTGATCGCCGAGATCATGGCCGGCGAGCCGAGTGACGAATTCTATGACGCCAAGGTCAAGGTCCTCCAGGAGCAAATCGAGCACCACGTCCAGGAGGAGGAGAAGAGGCTTGAGGGCCTGTTCTCGCAGGCGCGCGCGGCCGGCCTCGACATGGACGCGCTCGGTGACGAGCTGCGCACCCGCAAGGAGCAGTTGAAAGCCGAGATCGAAGCCGGTGGCCTGCCGGCTCCGACCCTGAAGGCCATGGAGGAAGCCAGCCTATAGGAGGGCAGCCAAAAGGTTGCCGGCGAATTCAGTCGCCGCTGCCGTCGTCGACTCTTGCGCGACGCCGCAAAATGATTATATCGGCGTCATCCAACAAATAACGGCTCCGCCGCACGGTGACGTGCGCCCGGAGCTTTTCCTGCCCCTTCCGGGCCACGATCCGACCGCGCAACGGATTGAACGAATGGAAGGGACCAAGCAGGGAATAGCGCCCGACACCAGACGGACCGCGCTCGAAGGCGCGCGTCCAGAGCGCAGGGATTTTTCATGGCGACCAAGGCGATCGACGCACCTCGCAAGACCAATGCGAGCACGAAGACCAACCAGCGGCGAATCCGCAAAATTTTCGGCAACATTCACGAAATCAGCGAGATGCCGAACCTCATCGAGGTTCAGCGTGAAAGCTATGAGCAGTTCCTCCGTTCCGACCCGGCCATCGGCTATGTTTCGGGCCTGGAGAAGACGCTGCGCTCGGTGTTCCCGATCGTCGACTTCGCCGGCACGGCGCATCTTGACTTCGACCGCTACGAACTCGAGCCGCCGAAGTACGACACCGACGAGTGCCGCCAGCGCGGCCTGACCTATGCCGCGCCGATGCGCGTCACCCTCAGGCTGACCACTTTCGAAATCGACCCCGACACCGAGGCCAAGTCGGTGATCGATATCAAGGAGCAGGACGTCTACATGGGCGACATGCCGCTCATGACGATGAACGGCACTTTCATCATCAACGGCACCGAGCGCGTCATCGTGTCCCAGATGCACCGTTCGCCCGGCGTGCTATTCGATCATGACCGCGGCAAGACCCACGCCAGCGGCAAATATCTCTTCGCCGCTCGCGTCATCCCCTATCGCGGCAGCTGGCTGGACTTCGAGTTCGACGCCAAGGACATCGTCAACGTCCGCATCGACCGCAAGCGCAAGCTCCCGGTGACGGCTCTGCTGCACGCGCTCGGCCTGTCGAGCGAAGAGATTCTCAACACCTTCTACAACAAGGTCACCTACCGGCGAGGCAAGAACGGCTGGCAGATTCCCTATTCGGTGGAGAGCTGGCGCGGCCAGAAGCCGAGCCATGACGTGGCTGACGCCGACAGCGGCGAAGTGATGTTCAAGGCGCACGAGAAGATCACGCCGCGCAAGGCGAACGCCGCCGGCAAGGATGGCCTCAAGAACGTCATCATCCCGACCGAAGAGATCTTCGGCCGCTTTTCGGCGCATGACCTCATCAACGAGAAGACCGGCGAACTCTATATTGAGGCCGGCGACGAAGTTACGCCGGAGAATCTCGAGAAGCTGGACAAGGCCGGCGTCGACCGGCTCGAGCTGCTCGACATCGACTATGTGAACACCGGCCCCTGGATCCGCAACACGCTGAAGGCGGACAAGTCGGAGGACGGCGACAGCGCGCTTGCGGACATCTACCGCGTCATGCGTCCCGGCGAGCCGCCGACCCGCGAAACCGCCGACGCGCTGTTCTACGGCCTGTTCTTCGATCCGGAGCGCTACGACCTTTCGGCCGTCGGCCGGGTCAAGCTCAACATGCGCCTCGGTCTCGACGCCGAGGACACGGTCACCACGCTCCGCCGCGAGGACATACTCGCGGTCGTGCAGGAGCTGGTGAACCTCAAGGACGGCAAGGGCGAGATCGACGACATCGACAACCTCGCCAACCGCCGCGTCCGTTCGGTCGGCGAGCTGCTGGAGAACCAGTATCGCGTCGGCCTGCTGCGTATGGAGCGGGCGGTCAAGGAGCGCATGAGCAGCGTCGACGTGTCGACAGTCATGCCGAACGACCTCATCAACGCCAAGCCCGCCGTGGCCGCGGTGCGCGAATTCTTCGGCTCTTCGCAGCTGTCGCAGTTCATGGACCAGACCAACCCGCTGTCGGAAGTCACCCACAAGCGTCGTGTCTCCGCGCTTGGGCCGGGCGGCCTGACGCGCGAGCGCGCCGGCTTCGAGGTCCGCGACGTCCACCCGACCCACTATGGCCGAATCTGCCCGATCGAGACTCCGGAAGGGCCGAACATCGGCCTCATGGGGTCGCTGGCGTCGTTCGCGACCGTCTCGCCGTTCGGCTTCATCCAGACGCCGTACCGCAAGGTCGTCGACGGCAAGGTGACGAAGGAGGTCATCTATTTGTCGGCGATGGAAGAGGCGAAACACACGATCGCCCAGGCCAATGCCGAACTCGACGCCAAGGGCGGCTTTGCAGAGGACATCATCTCGGCCCGCCGGAACGGCGAGTTCCTGATCGCTCCGCGCGAGCAGGTCACGCTGATGGACGTCAGTCCCAAGCAGCTGGTGTCGGTTGCAGCCTCGCTGATCCCGTTCCTGGAGAATGACGACGCCAACCGCGCGCTGATGGGCTCGAACATGCAGCGCCAGGCCGTGCCGCTGCTTCAGGCCGACGCGCCGTTGGTCGGCACCGGCATGGAGGAGACGGTCGCGCGCGATTCCGGCGCCGCCATCGCCGCCCGCCGTTCAGGCATCGTCGACCAGGTCGACGCCACTCGTATCGTCGTGCGCGCCACCGGCGAACTCAGGGCCGGTGAATCGGGCGTCGACATCTACACGCTGATGAAATTCCAGCGTTCGAACCAGAACACCTGCATCAACCAGCGGCCGCTCGTGAAGGTGGGCGACACGGTCCAGGCTGGCGAGATCATCGCCGACGGCCCGTCGACCCAATTTGGCGAGCTAGCGCTGGGGCGCAACGTGCTCGTCGCGTTCATGCCGTGGAACGGCTACAATTATGAAGATTCGATCCTGATCTCCGAACGGATCGTGAAGGACGACGTCTTCACCTCGATCCACATCGAGGAATTCGAGGTCATGGCCCGCGACACCAAGCTGGGCCCCGAGGACATCACCCGCGACATTCCCAACGTTGGCGAGGAGGCGCTGCGCAACCTCGACGAGGCGGGCATTGTCTACATCGGCGCCGAAGTCGAGCCGGGCGACATCCTGGTCGGCAAGATCACGCCGAAGGGCGAAAGCCCGATGACCCCGGAAGAGAAGCTGCTGCGCGCCATCTTCGGCGAAAAGGCCAGCGACGTGCGCGACACCTCGCTTCGCCTGCCGCCGGGCGTTTCCGGCACGGTGGTCGAGGTGCGGGTATTCAATCGCCACGGCATCGACATCGACGACCGCACCCGCGCCATCCAGACGGAAGAGAAGGAACGGCTGAAGAAGGACGCCGACGACGAACGCGGAATCCTTAACCGCGCCACCTTCGCCCGCTTGAAGGAAATGCTTCTGAAGCAGACCGCCACGGCGGTGCCGAAGGGCATCAAGAAGGGCGCGACGCTCGATGAGGCGACAATCGAAGGCGCCGAGAAGCACGATTGGTGGAAGATCGCTGTCAAGGACGACAAGCGCCAGGCGGACATCGAGGCCCTGAAAGCCCAGTATGACGAGGCGATTGCGGTCATCAACCGTAAGTTCGAGGACCGCGTCGAGAAGCTGGAGCGCGGCGACGAGCTCCCGCCAGGCGTGCTGAAGATGGTCAAGGTATTCGTCGCGGTGAAGCGCAAGCTGCAGCCGGGCGACAAGATGGCCGGTCGCCACGGCAACAAGGGCGTCATCAGTCGCATTCTGCCGCAGGAGGACATGCCGTTCCTCGAGGATGGCACCGCGGTCGACATCGTGCTGAACCCGCTGGGCGTGCCGTCACGCATGAACGTAGGCCAGATCTTCGAGACTCACCTCGGCTGGGCCGCACGCGGCCTCGGCAAGCAGATCCAGGACATGCTGGAGAGCATGCACGAGCGGGGCAAGGAGCTGACCGGCAAGGACGTCAAGGAGGTCAAGGCCAAGCTCAAGGACATCTACGGCGACGGCTATGCCAAGGACATCGACGCCCGCAGCGATGAGGACGTCATGGAGATGGCCAGCAATCTCGTCGGCGGCATTCCGATGGGGACGCCGGTATTCGACGGCGCCCGCGAGCCGGACGTCAGCGCGATGCTTGAGAAGGCGGGGCTGGACAAGTCGGGCCAGGTGACCCTGTTCGACGGCCGTACCGGCGACAGTTTCGACCGCAAGGTGACCGTCGGCTACATCTATATGCTGAAGCTGCACCACCTGGTGGACGACAAGATCCACGCACGGTCGATCGGCCCGTACAGCCTGGTTACCCAGCAGCCGCTGGGCGGCAAGGCGCAGTTCGGTGGCCAGCGCTTCGGCGAAATGGAGGTCTGGGCCTTGCAGGCCTATGGCGCCGCCTACACGCTGCAGGAAATGCTGACCGTGAAGTCGGACGACGTCATCGGCCGCACCAAGGTCTATGAGGCGATCGTCAAGGGCGACGACACGTTCGAAGCCGGAATCCCCGAAAGCTTCAACGTGCTCGTCAAGGAAATGCGGAGCCTGGGTCTCAGCGTCGAGCTCGATTCGATCGAGAGCGACGAGGACGAACCGACCGCCATCGCCGCCGAGTAACCAGGACATCCACTTACCCCCTCTCCAAGCGGAGGGGGCAGGAGTTAGAAATGAACGAGCTGACCAACTTCGCCAACCCGATCGCCAAGCCGGAGACGTTCGACCAGATCCGGATCGGAATCGCCTCGCCGGACAAGATCCGCAGCTGGAGCTTCGGCGAGATCAAGAAGCCGGAGACGATCAACTACCGCACGTTCAAGCCCGAGCGTGACGGCCTGTTCTGCGCGCGCATTTTCGGTCCGATCAAAGACTATGAATGCCTGTGCGGCAAGTACAAGCGCATGAAGTACAAGGGCATCGTCTGCGAGAAGTGCGGCGTCGAGGTGACCGTCTCCAAGGTTCGCCGCGAGCGCATGGGCCATATCGAGTTGGCCGCGCCAGTCGCCCACATCTGGTTCCTGAAGTCGCTGCCTAGCCGCATCGGCCTGTTGCTCGACATGCAGCTGAAGCAGCTCGAGCGAATCCTCTACTTCGAAAGCTATGTCGTCATCGAACCGGGCCTGACCCCGCTTGAGAAGTTCCAGCTTCTCAGCGAGGACGAGTTGCTGCAGGCGCAGGACGAATATGGCGAGGACGCCTTTTCCGCCGGCATCGGCGCAGAGGCGGTCCGCACCATGCTCATCGACCTCGACCTAACAGGCGAGAAGGAAGAGCTGCTGAAGGAGCTGGCCGAGACCAAGTCGGAGCTCAAGCCGAAGAAGATCATCAAGCGCCTGAAGGTCGTCGAAAGCTTCCTCGAGTCCGGCAACCGGCCCGAGTGGATGATCCTCGAGGTCATCCCGGTTATCCCGCCGGAGTTGCGTCCGCTGGTGCCGCTCGACGGTGGCCGCTTCGCGACCTCCGACCTCAACGACCTTTATCGCCGCGTCATCAACCGCAACAACCGTCTGAAGCGGCTGATGGAACTGCGCGCTCCGGACATCATCGTCCGCAACGAGAAGCGGATGCTGCAGGAGGCAGTCGACGCCTTGTTCGATAACGGTCGTCGCGGCCGCACCATCACCGGCGCCAACAAGCGCCCGCTGAAGTCGCTATCCGATATGCTCAAGGGCAAGCAGGGCCGCTTCCGCCAGAACCTGCTCGGCAAGCGCGTCGACTATTCGGGCCGCTCGGTCATCGTCACCGGTCCGGAGCTGAAGCTCCACCAGTGCGGCTTGCCGAAGAAGATGGCGTTGGAGCTGTTCAAGCCATTCATCTACTCGCGGCTCGACGCCAAGGGCCTCAGCATGACTCTGAAGCAGGCGAAGAAGTGGGTTGAGAAGGAGCGCAAGGAAGTCTGGGACATTCTCGACGAGGTGATCCGCGAGCATCCGGTGCTCCTGAACCGCGCGCCGACGCTCCACCGCCTCGGTATCCAGGCCTTTGAGCCGGTCCTGATCGAGGGCAAGGCCATCCAGCTGCATCCATTGGTCTGCGCCGCCTTCAATGCTGACTTCGACGGCGACCAGATGGCCGTGCACGTCCCGCTGAGCCTCGAAGCCCAGCTGGAAGCGCGCGTGCTCATGATGTCGACCAACAACATCCTGTCACCCGCCAACGGCAAACCGATCATCGTGCCGTCGCAGGACATGGTGCTCGGCCTCTACTACCTCAGCCTCGAGAAAGAGGACGAGCCCGGCCAGGGCATGCTGCTGAGCGACATGGCCGAGGTCCACCAGGCCTTGGCCGCCGGCGCAGTCACGCTTCACTCGAAGATCGTCAGCCGAGTCCCGCAGACGGACGAGGACGGCAACGGCTACATGAAGCGGTTCGAAACAACCCCGGGCCGCATGCTCCTGGGCGAGACGCTGCCAAAGAGCCACAAAGTGCCGTTCGAGACGGTCAATCGTGTGCTGACCAAGAAGGAGATCGGCGACGTCATCGACATCGTCTATCGCCACACCGGCCAGAAGGAGACGGTGCTGTTCGCCGACGCGATCATGCAGCTGGGCTTCCGACATGCATTCGCGGCCGGCATTTCCTTCGGCAAGGACGACATGGTGATCCCGGCCGAGAAGGAGAAGCTGGTCGAGGAGACCCGCTCACTCGTGAAGGATTATGAGCAGCAGTACCAAGACGGCCTGATCACCCAGCAGGAAAAGTACAATAAGGTGATCGACGCCTGGTCGCGCTGCGGTGACCGCGTGGCTCAGGAGATGATGAAGGAAATTTCGGCGACGCCGAAGCGTCCGGACGGCCGCCAGGCCGACCTCAACTCCATCTACATGATGGCCCACTCGGGCGCCCGGGGTTCACAGGCGCAGATCAAGCAGCTCGCCGGCATGCGCGGCCTGATGGCCAAGCCGTCCGGCGAGATCATCGAGACGCCGATCATCTCAAACTTCAAGGAAGGCCTGACCGTCCTTGAGTATTTCAACTCGACCCACGGCGCCCGCAAGGGCCTGGCCGACACGGCGCTGAAGACGGCGAACTCGGGCTATCTGACCCGCCGCCTCGTCGACGTCAGCCAGGACGCGGTCATCGTCGAGGAGGATTGCGGCACCGACCGTGCGCTGGAGATGCGTGCCATCATCCAGGGGGGCGCCACCATCGCTTCACTGGGCGAGAGGGTGCTCGGCCGCACGACGGCAGAGGACATCCTCGATCCGAAGACTAACGAAGTCGTTATCGCCGAGGGCGCGCTGCTCGACGAGGCCATGGTCGCCAGGATCGAGGAGCTGGGCCTGCCAGGCATGAAAATCCGCTCACCGCTGATCTGCGCGTCCAAGCAGGGCGTCTGCGCGAAATGCTACGGTCGCGACCTTGCTCGCGGTACTCCGGTCAACATCGGCGAGGCAGTCGGCGTCATCGCCGCCCAGTCGATCGGCGAGCCGGGGACCCAGCTAACGATGCGGACCTTCCACATCGGCGGCGCGGCGCAGCTCAACGAGCAGTCGAACCTCGAAGCGCCGGTCGACGGCACCATCGAGTTCCGCGACATGCCGACGATTACCGACCCCCGCGGCCGGCACATCTCGCTGTCGCGGTCGGGCGAGATCGCGATCGTCGACATGGACGGCCGTGAACTCTCGACGCACCGCGTGCCTTATGGTGCGCACTTGCTGTGCGAGAGCGGCCATATCGTCAGCCGCGGCGACCGCATCGCCGAATGGGACCCCTCGTTCAGCCCGGTAATCACCGAAAAGGCCGGTACCGTGAAGTACCAGGACCTGATCGAGAACCGGACAATGACCGAACAGATCGACGAGTCGACCGGTATCGCCCAGCGCGTCGTCACCGACGACGCAGCGAAGTCGAAGAAGGAGGACCTGCGTCCGCGCCTGACCTTGACCGGCAAGGGCGCCAAGGAGGCTGGCGTCTATCGTCTCGCCGCGGGGGCGATCGTCGCGGTCGAGGACGGCCAGGAGGTCGAAACAGGCGAAGTGCTGGCCCGTATGCCGCGCGAAGCCGCCCGTACCCGCGACATCACCGGCGGTCTGCCGCGTGTCGCCGAGCTCTTCGAGGCGCGCAAGCCGAAGGAGAATGCGATCATCGCCAAGGTCTCCGGCAAGGTCAGTTTCAAGAAGGACTATAAGGCCAAGCGCAAGATCGCGATCATCCCCGACGACGGCTCGGCCGAGGTTGAATATCTGGTGCCGAAGTCGAAGGTGATCGAGGTCCAGGAGGGCGACTACGTCAAGCGGGGCGATAACCTCGTTGGCGGCTCGCCGGACCCGCATGACATCCTCGAAGTCCTCGGCGTGGAAGCGCTGGCCGAATATCTCGTGAGCGAGATCCAGGAGGTCTATCGACTGCAGGGCGTGAAGATCAACGACAAGCACATCGAGGTGATTGTTCGCCAGATGCTGCAGAAGGTTGAGATCACCGACGGCGGCGACACCACTCTGTTGGCCGGCGAGCAAGTCGACCGCGACGAAATGGACGAGGCCAACGCCAGGCTCGAGAAGAAGCAGAAGAAGGCCGAGGGCCGGCCGGTTCTGCTCGGCATCACCAAGGCGAGTCTGCAGACCCGCAGCTTTATCTCGGCAGCCTCGTTCCAGGAGACGACTCGGGTCCTCACCGAAGCGTCGGTGCAGGGCAAGATCGACACGCTGAACGGGCTCAAGGAGAACGTCATCGTCGGCCGTCTGATCCCAGCGGGTACCGGCGCGGGCATGAACCGACTGCGAGTGGCCGCCTCGAGCCGCGATGCATCGCTCCGCGCAGCCCAGCGCAAGCTGCAGGAGAGCCTGATCCTGCCGAACAGTGCGGCCGAGGAGCATGCCGCGGAGCTGGCGCAGGGTCCGGAAGCGGCGCTCAATGGCGAGCCGCTCGCGGAAGTCGTGCCTTCGGGTAACGGCACCGACGCCGATGCCGGGGACTATCTGCAAGATTGACCGCGCACAGCCGTGCCGGGGGAATGGCGACCACGGTTAAGGTCCCAACAAAAAGCCCCGCCGGAGTGGATCCGGCGGGGCTTCGTTCATGCCGTGAAGGCCGTCGGGCTCAGCACCCGCCCTGATGAATCACATTCTCTGTGCAGTTGGCCGCGGACTGCATGTCCTGGCCAGCACCGCGAACGGTGTTGCAGCCGGCAAGCAGAAGACCACCGCTGATCAGCGCCATTGTCAGAACCTTACGAATCATTCCGTATCTCCCCTAAACGCACTCGAAGATCATCATTTCGCCTGTCCAACGGCTGAATGGAATGCCCCCCATGCAAAAGCCCCGCCGGAAACCCGACGGGGCCTTCGCGTCAAACGACTCTAGTTCAGCACTGGCCGTTGTTGATGGCATTCTCGGTGCAGTTGGCAACTGACTGGACGTCCTCGCCAGCACCGCGAACCGTGTTGCATGCCGCGGTGAGAAGGCCGCCGCTGATCAGCGCGATGGTCAAAACCTTGCGAACCATGGATTTGTCTCCCTGTCTGCCGCCACTGAACGCCGGCATAGGCAATGGAGTTCATTTCGCCAACGCAATTTTACGCCAGTCAGACCGCAACGGGCGCTGAGATGTGCGGGTGAGGCTCGTAAGCCTCAAAGGCGAAATCGTCCGGCTCATGGTCGAACAGGCCCTGGCCGCGGTCTTTGAGGACAAGCCGCGGGAGCGGTCGTGGCTCGCGTGACAACTGGAGCCGCGCCTGTTCGAGATGGTTGGAGTAAAGGTGAACGTCGCCGCCGGTCCAGACGAACACGCCCGGCGCCAGGCCGCACTCGCGCGCCAGCATGTGAGTCAGTAGCGCG
Organism: Sphingomicrobium sp.; assembly: GCA_035250985.1. Classification (GTDB taxonomy): domain Bacteria; phylum Pseudomonadota; class Alphaproteobacteria; order Sphingomonadales; family Sphingomonadaceae; genus Sphingomicrobium. The sequence goes on from DATFEO010000097.1 coordinate 18,458, forward strand.
TAGCTGGCGATGTTGAAGGGGACGCCGAGGAACAGATCGGCGCTGCGCTGGTAAAGCTGGAGGTTCAAGCGGCCGGCCGCGACCTGAGTCTGGAACAGGCAGTGGCAGGGCGCCAGCGCCATGCGGTGGATTTCGCCCGGGTTCCAGGCAGTGACAATCTGGCGCCGCGAGGACGGGTCCTTGCGGATCAGCTCGATCAAATTGGCGATCTGGTCGATGTGACGGCCGTCGGCGCTTTCCCAGTCCCGCCACTGCTTGCCGTAGACAGGCCCGAGATTACCGCTCGCATCGGCCCATTCGTCCCAGATGCTGACCTTGCGCTCCTGCAGCCAGCGGACGTTGGTGTCGCCGCGCAGGAACCAGAGCAGCTCGACGATGATCGACCTCAGGTGCAGCTTCTTCGTGGTCAGCAGAGGGAAACCGTCGGCCAGGTCGAAGCGCATCTGAGCGCCAAACAAGGACAGGGTTCCGGTTCCCGTACGGTCCATCT
>DATFEO010000144.1:0-4973 GCA_035250985.1 Sphingomicrobium sp.
CTCTGGCTGTTCCTGAAGATGGGCCTGTTCTTCTTCATCTTCGGCTGGGTGAAGGCGACGGTGCCGAGGTACCGCTACGACCAGCTGATGCGGCTGGGCTGGAAGATCTTCCTGCCGCTCAGCATTGTCTTCGTTGTCCTCATCTCGGGCTGGCTGATGTTCTGGCGCTACGGAGGCGGCGTATGATCGCGCGCACAATCAAGGCCTTTACGCTTTGGGAGTTCGTCAAGGCGCACGCGTTGACCTTGAAGTATTTCTTCAAGCCCAAGGCGACGATCAACTATCCGTTCGAGAAGGCGCCGCAGTCGCCCCGCTTCCGCGGCGAGCATGCGCTGCGGCGCTATCCCAACGGCGAGGAGCGCTGCATCGCCTGCAAGCTGTGCGAGGCGATCTGCCCGGCGCAGGCGATCACCATCGAGGCCGAGCCGCGCGAAGACGGTAGCCGCCGCACCACCCGCTACGACATCGACATGGTCAAGTGCATTTATTGCGGCCTGTGCGCGGAAGCCTGCCCGGTCGACGCCATCGTCGAGGGGCCAAACCTCGAATTCGCGACCGAAACCCGCGAGGAATTGCTCTACGACAAGGCGAAATTGCTGGCCAATGGCGACCGCTGGGAACAGGCGATTGCCGCCAACCTTGCCGCCGACGCGGCCTATCGCTAGGCGCGCCGCAATCCCATGATCGCTGTCCTCGCCTTCTATCTGTTCGCGGCCATGACCATCGCCTCGGCGGTGCTCGTTATCTTCGCGCGCAATCCCGTCCACAGCGTGCTGTGGCTGATCCTGGCCTTCTTCAACGCTGCCGGCCTGATGCTGATGACCGGCGCCGAATTCATCGCCCTGCTTCTGGTCATCGTCTACGTCGGCGCGGTCGCGGTGCTGTTCCTGTTCGTCGTCATGATGCTCGACATTGACTTCTCGCAGCTCCGTTCCGGCTTCACGAAGAACCTGCCGTTCGGCCTGCTGGTCGCCCTGGTGTTGCTCGCCGAAATCATCATCGCCGCCAATGCGCGCGGTGCCGGCCCGCTGATCGCCGACCGGCCTCCCGACGCGGCGCAGCCGAACATCGTGGCCCTTGGGGAGGCGATGTACAGCCGCTTCCTGTTTCCGTTCGAAATCGCCGGCCTGATCCTGCTGGTGGCGATGGTCGGCGCCATCGTCCTGACCCATCGCAGCCGCAAGGACGTGCGTGGGCAGAAGGTGTGGAAACAGATCGATCGCCGGCCCGACAAGGCGATCAAGCTGGCCAAGCCGGAAGTGGGGCAGGGGGTGAAGCTGTGATCGGCCTCTCGCACTACCTGACCGTCGCCGCCATCCTCTTCACGATCGGCGTGCTCGGCATCTTCCTCAACCGCCGCAACATCATCCTGATGCTGATGGCGATCGAGCTCATCCTCCTGGCCGTGAACATCAACCTCGTCGCCTTCAGCGCCTTCCTCGGCGACCTGACCGGCCAGGTCTTCGCCATGTTCGTGCTGACCGTCGCCGCCGCCGAAGCCGCCATCGGTCTCGCCATCCTCGTCATCTTCTTCCGCCGCCGCGGCTCGATCGCGGTCGACGACGCCGACCGGATGCGGGGCTGACATGGGATTGCAGCTCCAGCTCATCGTCTTCCTGCCCTTGCTCGCGGCGATCGTCGCCGGGCTCGGCGGGCGCGTCATCGGCAAGAGGGCGTCGAAGGTTGTCACCACCGGCGCGCTGATGATCGGCGCGGTCTTGAGCTGGCCGATCTTCTTCCAGTTTCTCACCGGCGCCGCCGAGCCGGAGGTCGTTTCCGTCTTCAAGTTCATCCAGTCCGGCGACCTCGATGTCGACTGGGCGCTGCGTGTCGACACGCTGACGGCGGTCATGCTGGTGGTGGTGACCACGGTCAGTTCGCTCGTCCACCTCTACAGCTGGGGCTATATGGAGGAGGACCCGAGCCAACCGCGCTTCTTCGCCTATCTGTCGCTGTTCAGCTTCGCCATGCTGATGCTGGTGACCGCCGACAGCCTGGTGCAGATGTTCTTCGGCTGGGAAGGCGTCGGCCTCGCCTCGTACCTCCTCATCGGCTTCTGGTACCACAAGCCCTCGGCCAATGCCGCCGCATTGAAGGCCTTCGTCGTCAACCGCGTCGGCGATTTCGGCTTCTCGCTAGGCATCTTCGGGACATTCCTGGTCTTCGGCACCGTCTCGATCCCCGCGATCCTCGAGGCATCGCCCGGCATGGCCGGCTCGACCATCGGCTTTGCCGGCATGCGCGTCGACACCATGACCCTGCTCTGCCTGCTGCTGTTCGTCGGCGCGATGGGCAAGTCGGCGCAGCTCGGCCTCCACACCTGGCTGCCTGACGCGATGGAGGGTCCGACCCCCGTCAGCGCGCTGATCCATGCCGCGACCATGGTCACCGCCGGCGTCTTCATGGTCTGCCGCCTGTCGCCGATGTTCGAAACCAGCGAAGTGGCGCTCAACACCGTCACCTATGTCGGCGCCGCGACCGCCATCTTCGCCGCCACCGTCGGCACGGTGCAGAACGACATCAAGCGGGTCATCGCCTATTCGACCTGCTCGCAATTGGGCTACATGTTCTTCGCTGCCGGGGTCGGCGCTTATGGCGCAGCGATGTTCCATCTCTTCACGCATGCCTTCTTCAAGGCCTTGCTGTTCCTCGGCGCCGGTTCGGTCATCCACGCCATGCACCATGAGCAGGACATGCGCTTCTACGGCGGCCTGCGGAAAGAAATCCCGCTGACCTTCTGGGCGATGATCGCCGGCACTTTGGCGATCACCGGCGTCGGCATCTTCGGCATCGGCTTTGCCGGCTACTGGTCGAAGGACGCCATCCTCGAAGCCTCGTTCGCCAATGGCGGGGTGGCGGGGAACATCGCCTTCTGGCTCGGCGCTTTCGCGGCGCTGCTGACCAGTTTCTACAGCTGGCGCCTCATTTTCCTGACCTTCTTCGGCCAGCCCCGCTGGGCCGGCAGTGAGCATATCCAGCACGCGGTCCATCACGTCCATGAGGATGCGGGCGAAATCGCCGCCGATCATGACAGCGCTACCGACCATGAGGTGAAGGTGAAAACCGGTACCGCCGGCTATCACCCGCACGAAAGCCCGTGGACGATCCTCGTTCCGCTGGCCTTGCTATCGCTCGGCGCCATCGCCGCCGGCCAGCTGTTCCACGGCGCCTTTGTCGAAGCGGAACAGGGTCCCGCATTCTGGGCGGGCAGCGTCTCGTTCGACGAGCATCTCGCCCATGCGATGCACGAAGTCCCGCTCTGGGTGAAATACGCGCCGTTCGCAGTGATGCTGGTCGGCCTCGCCATCGCCTATAGGAACTACATCATGAAGCCGGAGGCGCCCGCGGCCTTCGTCGCCCAGTTCCCGCACCTGCACCGCTTCCTGATGCACAAATGGTATTTCGACGAGATCTACGACCTCATTTTCGTCCGCCCGGCGATGTGGCTCGGCAATTTGCTGTGGAAGAAGGGCGACGAGGGAACGATCGACCGCTTCGGCCCGCACGGCGTCGCTTACGCGGTCGGCGTCGGCAACAAGGTCACGGCGCGGCTGCAGTCCGGCTATGTCTATAGCTATGCGCTGGTCATGCTGCTCGGCCTGATCGCCGCCGCAACCTGGGTTTTCTGGTGGGTGCGTTGATGGGCCTTCCCATCCTGACCATCCTCATCGGGCTGCCGCTCGTCGCCGGCGCCCTGTGCCTGTTCGTCAAACCGAACGTCGCGCGCTGGATCGCGCTCATCGCGACGATGCTGGACCTCGCCGTCGGCATCTGGCTGTGGATCGCGTTCGATCCCAGCGGGCCGCAATGGCAATTCACGGAGCTGGTCCGCTTCGGTGGCGGGATTACCCCTTCCTGGGCGCTCGGCATCGACGGCATCGCCCTAATGCTGATCGTCCTCTCGGTCTTCCTGATGCCGATCTGCATCGGCGCATCCTGGGTGGCGATCGAGAAGCGCGTGCCGGAATATATGGCTGCCTTCCTGCTGATGGAGGCGCTGATGCTCGGCGTCTTCTGCGCGCAGGACCTGATGCTCTTCTACATCTTCTTCGAGGGGGGCCTCATCCCGATGTTCCTGATCATCGGCATCTGGGGAGGCGCCGAGAAGATCAAGGCGGCCTACAAGTTCTTCCTCTACACCTTGCTCGGCTCGGTGCTGATGCTCATCGCCATGCTCTACATGGTGCTCGAGAGCGGCACGACCTCGATCCCCGAGCTCATGGCTTACGATTTCCCGTTCGACGCCCAGAAGTGGCTGTGGATCGCCTTCTTCGCCAGCTTCGCGGTGAAGCTGCCGATGTGGCCGGTTCATACGTGGCTTCCCGACGCGCACGTCCAGGCCCCGACCGCGGGCTCGGTGATCCTTGCCGGAGTGCTGCTGAAGATGGGCGGCTACGGCTTCATCCGCTTCTCGCTGCCGATGTTCCCGGAAGCGTCCAACTATTACATCCCTTTGGTCTTCGCCCTCAGCGGCGTTGCCGTCATCTACACCTCGCTGGTGGCGCTGGCGCAGCGCGACATGAAGAAGCTCATCGCTTACTCGTCGGTCGCGCACATGGCCTTCGTCACCTTCGGCCTGTTCGCCTTCAACCGGCAGGGCATCGAGGGCGCGATGATGGTAATGCTCGCCCACGGTTTGGTGTCGGGCGCGCTCTTCCTCTGCGTTGGCGTCATCTACGACCGGCTGCATACCCGTGAGATCGCCCGCTACGGCGGTCTTTCCGACAATATGCCGGGCTATGCCCTGCTGTTCATGGTCTTCACCATGGCCAGCGTCGGCCTGCCAGGCACCGCCAATTTCGTCGGTGAGTTCCTTGCCCTGGTTGGGCTGTACAAGGTGTCGAGCTGGGCGGCGATCGTCGCCACAACCGGCATCATCCTCGGCGCGGCCTACATGCTCTACCTCTATTGGCGCATTTGCTATGGCCGGCTGGTCCATGCCGATGCGGCGGCGATGAAGGACCTCAGCCTGC
>DATFEO010000172.1:0-25467 GCA_035250985.1 Sphingomicrobium sp.
CAGCCCGGGACATAGATGTCCACGGGCACGATCCGGTCGCAGCCGCGCACCACCGAATAGCTGTAGTGATAGTAGCCGCCGCCGTTGGCGCAGCTGCCCATCGAGATGACGTAGCGCGGCTCGCTCATCTGGTCGTAGACCCGCCGCAGCGGCGCCGCCATCTTGTTGCACAGCGTGCCCGCAACGATCATCACGTCGGACTGGCGGGGGGATGCTCGCGGGGCGACGCCGAAGCGCTCGAGGTCATAGCGCGGCATGTTGACGTGGATCATCTCGACCGCGCAGCAGGCGAGGCCGAAGGTCATCCACCAGAGCGAACCGGTCCGCGCCCAGGTGAAGAGATCCTCGGTGGTGGTGACGAGGAAGCCCTTTTCATCGAGCTCGCGGCGCATCTCCTCGAAGCGCTTCATCTCCGGCCCGCCGGGGACAAGCCCGGCGAGGCGGGCCAGCTCTTCTTCCGTCGGCGCCGGATTGGCCTGGGGGTCGAGCATCACTCCCATTCGAGCGCGCCCTTCTTCCAGGCATAAGCGAGGCCGAGGCCAAGCTCGGCAAGGAAGATCAGCATGGCGAACCAGCCGACCCAGCCAATTTCCGGGAGCGATACCGCCCAGGGAAAGAGGAAGGCGGCTTCGAGGTCGAAGACGATGAAGAGGATCGCGATCAGGTAGAAACGGACGTCGAACTGCGAGCGGCTATCCTCGAACGCCGGGAAGCCGCATTCATATTCCGAGAGCTTCTGCGGATCCGGCTTGTGCGTGCCGGTCAGGCGGCTGACCAGCATCGGCAGCACGACAAAACCGGCCGACATCGTCAGGGCGACGATGAGGAACAGGAGGATTGGCAAATATCCGAAGGCAACGCTTGCCAAGGGAGGACTCCAAGGGGGCGAAATTCTGGCGGGGCTTTAGGACGCGCGCCCGCGAGGGGCAAGGCGTCGGGATGTGAGAATGATTCTCAATAAGGACTCAATCAGAGCGGCTTGCAATCCTTCCCCAGCGGAATGGCGAGGATCGGCGCACCCTCGGTTCGCGCCGTGCCCTTCATCGCTGGCTCCCAGCCGCTGTTGGCGACGACCAGCAGCCGTTTGCCGTCGAAGGCGATTTGCGTCGGGTCGGGCAGCTTCAGGTCGTCGATCGCCTCGCCATAGGTGACGCCGCCGGGGCGCATGGTGATGGTCAGCACGCGGCCGGGAGCGGCGCCATTGTAGATACCGAAAAAGGTGCCGCCGCAGCGGGCCATGCCGTCGACGCCGCGCAAGGGCTTGCCGTCCTGGCGTGGAAGCAAGGTCCGCGCGCCGGTGGAGAGATCGATGCTGGCGATCCCCTGGCTGTAGTCGGCGACGATCAATTGCTTGCCGCCGGCGCCGAGGGCCATCCCCTGCCCGCTCTTGCCGACACCCGGCGCAACCAGCGTCAACAGGGCTTTGCCATTCGGGGCGAGCCGATAGACCGCGCCATTCTGGCTGTCGGAGACGAAGACCTCGCCATTGGCGGCTGAAACATCGCCGGGATGGAAGGCGCCGCCCATTGGCGCGACCCAGGTACGGATTTTGCCGCGCATATCGAGGCCGAGCAGTCCGCCGCGTTCGCATTCGGCGATAAACGCCACGCCGGGCGGGCAGTCGGCGGCGACCCAGAGCCGCTTGGCCCGTGCATCCCAGCTGATCGCGAATGGATGGAGGCCGGCGGGAAGCGTCGCCAGTGTTGTGCACGTTTTCGTGCAAGCCAGGATTGCGCGGTCGACGAGGCTCGACAACCAGATGGTCGAGCCGTCGCTTGCAACACCTTCGATTAGACTATGCTTCGGATCAACGGTGAGGATCGTTTGCGGCGCGCTCGCTGCCAGGGCCAGCGCCGCAAGGATCACCGCACCGCCCCGGCGACGAGCTTATGGAGCTTGCTGTGCAACTCGCCATTGGCGGCGAGATATTCGCGACGCTCAAAACTGCGGTCGGAGCCACGATAGTCGGTCACAAAGCCTCCGGCTTCACGAATGAGCAAAACGCCCGCCGCCGTATCCCATATGTCGAGGTCGTCTTCCCAGAAACCATCCATTCGACCGGCGGCGACCCAGGCTAGATCAAGTGCGGCCGATCCGAAGCGGCGGATACCGCAGACCTCGGGCGCGATGGCGTTGTAGATTTTCGCCCAGCTCTCGGTGCTGCCGCGGCCCATGTGCGGGATGCCCGTGCCGACTACCGCCTCGTCAAGGTGACGCCGGGCCGAGACTCGCAGGCGCCGGTCGGCGAGCCAGGCGCCCCTGCCCTTCTCTGCCCAGAAGGTCTCGTCGGTCAGCGGCTGGTAGACGAGGCCGTGGCTGATCTCGCCGCGGCCGTCGGGCCTCCGCTCTTCAACGGCAATCGAAATTGCGAAATGCGGGATGCCGTGCAGGAAATTGGTGGTGCCGTCCAAGGGATCGACGATCCAGCGCGCCTTGTCGGGATTGCCCGGAATCTCGCCGCCTTCCTCCAACAGCAAGCCCCAGTCGGGACGGGCGTTGCGCAGCTCCTCGACAACCGTGGCTTCCGCCCTTTTGTCGGCCATGGAGACGAAGTCGCCCGGCCCCTTCTTCGACACCTGCAGCTGCTCGACCTCGCCGAAGTCGCGCCGCAGTCGCGGCGCCGCCTTGCGCGCGGCGCGCTGCATTACGGTGACGAGGCCGGAGTGCGAGACCATTAGTCGGCGCGGCGGACGTATTCGCGGCTGTAGGTGTCGACGACGATGCGCGTTCCCGCGGCGATGTGCGGCGGCACCATGACGCGCACGCCATTGTCGAGCTTCGCCGGCTTGTAGGACGAGCTGGCGGTCTGGCCCTTCACCACCGCGTCGGCCTCGACGATGGTCGCTTCGATCGTATCGGGCAGCTGGACGGAGATCGGCCTCTCCTCGTGCAGCTCCATGATCACGTCCATGCCGTCCTGCAGGAAAGCCGCGGGCTCGCCGATCAAATCCTCGGCCAACGATACCTGCTCGTAATTTTCCTTGTCCATGAACACCAGCTGGTCGCCGTCATGGTAGAGGAACTGGAAATCCTTGGTGTCGAGGCGGATGCGCTCGACCGTCTCGGCGGAGCGGAAGCGGACGTTGTTCTTGCGGCCGTCGATGAGGTTCTTGAGCTCGACCTGCATATAGGCGCCGCCCTTGCCCGGCTGCGTGTGCTGGATCTTCACCGCCCGCCAGATGCCGCCTTCATATTCGATGATGTTGCCCGGACGGATGTCCACGCCGCTGATCTTCATGGAGAAACCTATGGAATGTGAGAAAAAGCCGGCGCGGCCTTAGCGGCTGGCCCGTTTGGCGGCAAGGAGCGGGAACGGATTGATCGCCGTGCCCTGCCACCAGCGTTCGCCGGGCTCCATGCGATGGATCGCAAAGTGCAAGTGCGGTCCCGCCGGATTGGCATTGCCGGTTGCGCCGACAAAGCCAATCGGCGCGCCGCGCAGCAGCCGCTGGCCTTCATGGAGGCCGGGAGCGTAAGCGCTGAGATGCGCATAATAATACATCCAGCGTCCATCATCGGAGCGAACGTAGACCGTGTTGCCGCCGCCACCATCACTGAAGAACAGCTTTTCAACCCTGCCCGGGGCGGCCGAGACGACCGGCCGGCCCATTGGCGCGGCGATGTCGATCGCGTCGTGCCGCCTGGCACCGCCAGCACGGGCCTGGGTGAAGGTATCGGTGAGGTCCTTCGCCTTCATGCCGACCACGGGAATAGCGAGCCCGGCCGGGCCGACCGTCACCCCTTCCGCGAGCGCAACTGGCGGCGCCCTCGCAGGATCGACGACCTCGCTCTGGCCGGCAAGCGAGACCGATGGCGCGGACCGAATGTTGTAGAAGAATATCCAGAAGGCGCTGGTCAGCACCACCGCAACGACTGCCGTGCCGAGCGTGCGGACCATCCCAATCTCCATTCAGCCCCTTCTACTGCAGACTGAACGTTGCTGAACCGGCACGGTTTCAGCCTTTGAGCGAGCGCGCATGATCCAGCAGGCGGCGGGATTCCTCCTCCAGCCGGTCCAGCCCCCAATGCCGCACGGCCCGGAAGATCGGCGTCGAGCGCACCAGCCGGACGCAAGCTTCCCAATGCATTTTCGGCTTGCCGGCCTCTGCCACGAAACGTCCCCGATAGGTGTTGGCAAAGAGGGCTTCGGCCGCCTCGACGCCGAAAAGCTGTTCCACTCTAGCTGGGTGGCCCTCGGCAAGCAGGTAAATGGCCGCGAGGGGCGTGGCGACCTTCGGCGCCCCGGCGTGCTCGAGTGGCACGTCGAACTTCTCCCACTTCTCGTCGCCCGCATAGGAGCGCGCGAAGTGAGCGGCGTCGCGCCCGCTCGCCTCCAGCGCCTCCTTCCAAAGGCGAAGGCGCGGCAATCCCGGACAGACGGATGGCGTGTCATCATCGCTGAAGCGCACGACGCAGACGTCGTCGGCAAGGACTTGGTAGCCATTGTCATGGAACCAGGCCGCAAGCGTTGACTTGCCCGAGCCCGTGGGACCGATGAAAGCGATCGACCTCCCCTCGACGTCGACCGCATTAGCGTGGAGCGGCAACAACCCGCGCTGGTGAAGCAGCAGACCCATGGCCGAACCGAGGAGGTAGAGCCGAACGTTACGCGGCGACGCGCCGGGCGACGCGCAAACCGAGACACTGGACCCGTTCGAAACGCGGAATTCGGCGATGCCGTCAATTGCGATCAGCGTTCCGTCATCACTCTTGCCGCATCGGATAGCCACATCGGGCTCGCCCTCGAAGGCGTGCGGGAGTAACTCCGGCAGCTCCAGCTCGCTGCGGACGGCGAGCCCGAACAGCTGGTAATCGAATGGACCGTCCTGGCTTTCGTCGGACATGCATTACGTTCCACAGGCGCTAAACAATGTCCGACAATGTTTGACCGGAGCCGCCGTGAGTTACCAGCCACCGCTTGACCTGCCCACCGAATTCCGTCTGGCGCTGGCCTGTTGCCGCTGGGCCTTTGCGGGCGACAGCGACGAGGCTGTGAGGCGAAGCGCGGCCGAGGCGGACTGGGTTCGCTTTATCGAAACGTGCCGGCGCCATCGCGTGCAAGGCCTGGTTTGGAACGCGCTCAGTGGCTTGAAGGTCGATGTGCCGCCGCCGGTCCGGATCGCGCTGTCGGGCGACGCCCGGACAATCGCAGAGCGCGGCCTGCGCGCGGCACGGGAGTCCGGGAGGCTGGCCGGTGCATTCGAGCTGGCAGATGTACCCCTGCTCTTCCTGAAGGGGTTGGCGCTGGCCATGCTCGCCTATGGCAAGCCCTTCGCGAAGATGAGCGCGGACGTCGACGTCCTGATTTTGCCGGAGGATATCGTGCGCTCGGCCACCGTGCTCCAGGAGCTTGGCTATCGCCTCCAGGTTCCGGCGACCGACAGCAAGCTCATGCGCTGGCATGGCTTGTCGAAAGAATCGGTCTGGCGAGGGGAGAACGGGCTGGTCCTGGAGCTGCACCACCGCGTCGCCGACCAGCCGCAATTATTACGGACGCTGACTGCCAGCAGCCCGCGCCAGCTCGTCGAGATCGTGCCGGGCATCGAGTTGCCGACCTTCGCGGACGAGGAGACATTTGCATATCTCTGCGTGCACGGCGCATCCAGTGCCTGGTTCCGGTTGAAGTGGATCACCGATTTCGCTGCGCTGCTGCACGCACGAACCCCGGATGAAATCGACATGCTGTACGAGCGTTCGCAAGAGCTGGGGGCTGCGCGGGCGGCCGGACAGGCCTTGCTGCTCGCTGACCGGCTCTACGCGATTCCCCTGGGCGAAACCCTGGGCAAGCGGCTGAGGAAATCGAATGTCAGCCGCTGGCTGACTCGAGCGGCGCTCGATGACCTGCTTAGCGGCGAACCCACCGAGCGCCCCTTCGGGACCCGCACGATCCACCTAACCCAATTCTTCCTTATGCCAGGCATGCGCTACAAAATGGAGGAGCTCGGCCGACAGGCACGGGTCGCCGCAGGCGTCTTTTAGAGACCTTCGAGGGTGGTGTGCCTGACTGGTTCGTCCTCGTCCCGGCTGGACCGCACGGTGCCGACCGCGCCGGCGAGCAGCGCCAGGCACGCCGCCATGACCGCGGCGATCGCGGCGGTCCGCAACGGATAGTCGAAGGCGCTGTGAAGGATGATCGCGGCGGACGCGATCGAGGCCGCTCTTTGTTCGACTGTGCCGCTCGTCGAGAACCATGCGTCGCGCGCGCGGCCGATCCACCAGAGAAGAAAAACAACCAGCAGGATGACAGCCGCGATTCCTCCCTCGAGGGCAATCTCCAGGAAGTCGTTATGGGCGTGGTTGACATACCAGCGGTCGACGGCCCCGAAATCCTCATAGCGGCGATAGGTTTGCTGAAACGTACCGAAACCCGAGCCCGCCGGCATCTGGTCCCCTGCCGCACGCAGGCTCTTCGACCAGAATTCGGTGCGGGTTTCGATTGAGGCTTCGGTTCCCCAGCCGGGCAGGTCCCTTCCGACAAAGACGATCGCGACGGCGGCCATCACCAACAACAATCCGGTCCCAGCCAGGCCGATGCGAAGCGACTGCGGAGAAGGCCGCAGGGCCAGGAGCGCCGTCGCCGCGACGACCGCCGGTCCGATCAGCAACATGGCCGCCGATCCATTGATGAGGAAGCCGATTGCGACCACTGCAATCGACGTCGCGGCCAGTGCAAGAGTGGAGGCGCGCTGCGGTGCCTTGCTGCGGGATCGCCAGCGGCCCATCACGAGCGCCGCCAGGAGCGGCACGCTGGCCAGCAGCAGCGTCGCGAAATGATTGCCGTTGGCGAATGCGCCGACAGCGGTGCCGATATTGGTTCGCTGGTAAAAATACCAGAAGTCGGTGTCGCCCGTTATCTGCAGGATCCCAAGGACAATGGAGATGGCCGCGCCGATGACGATGGCGGCGAGCAGCCATCCTGCGGTCCAGCAGCGCAGGCGAAGCATGGCGACGAGAACAGCCAGCGGCGGCAACAGGGTCATGGCGGTAGTTGCCGTGTCATAGGGCGACTGGCTGATCGGCAGCCACGGAGGCGGCATTCCGAGCATCGAGAAGCCTTCGGCGAATTGCGCGCGACCGGGGAGCACCACCCAAAGATCCGGCGGCAGCGGTATAAGCTGTACAACAAACAGGATGAGCAAGGCGCCAACGATCCCCAGCAGCCAGCGGCCGGCACGAGCGATCGACTGTGGCTCGCGCGTCAGCGCTGCCCAGGCCAGCAGGGCGATCGCGCCAAGCTGTAGGATGGCATTGCCCCACATGCCCTGGGCGCTGCCGCCGATCAGTAGGCAGAGCAGGACGTAGCCGGGAAGAATAGCTTGCCTGGCCCTGCTCATTGGCCCGCTCCAGCAGTGAGTTGGAGGTTGCGGATGGTGAACTCGCTGGTTCGCGGCAAATCGCTCGCCACGCCCCGCAGCTCGAGCCACTGGGCGTCGCAGCCGGCGGGAACCTCGAAGGTGACGGCGTTATCGCCCTCGCGCAGCGGCAATTCTGCGAGGCGCTTTTTGGTTTTCGGGCAGCGGATGAGCCAGCGGACGGCGCCGTCTTCGCCGCCGGCACCCTCGACAACCATCGCCAGCCGGTACTGTCCGGGCCGAAGGAGCAGGAGCTGGCTTGCCAGGACGCTATTGGCCCGGCCGTAATAGAGGAGTTCAAGGCCGCCCCTGCCGTCCGGCTCCGCTACCCCTTCCCGACCCTTGGGAAAGGCCCAATTGAACGGCGGCGGCGAGCGCAGCTCCCGGAATGAAGGGTTGAACAGGCCCGCGGCCGGCCGGCCGTCAGCGTAGCGCACCCAGATGGCATGGGCCCGGGCATATTCGCCCGACGTGGCCAGCGACGAGATGAGCCGTGGCCGCCAGTCCAGGTCCAGCTCTCTGACGTTGGCGAGGGCAAGGATGAGATCGGTATTGGCCGCATCGTCCGCCAAGGTGAACAGCACCGCGGCCTCGACGCGCGGGTATTTCTGCAGGAATGCCTTGAGCGGTGGCACGGCTCCGGGCGTGCGGGCATAAGCTGCGAGCACATTGACAAAGGGCCGACCGCCACCTTGCTGAAGGCTGACGAGCGCCTGCATTTCGATCAGCGCCTCGGTCACCCGGCCCGTGCGGAAAAAGCGATCGGCGAGCAGGTAACGCGCGGCGCGAGAGCGCGGATCTCGAGCACGCGCTTCGAGCAAGAGACGCTCGGCCACGTCGCTTCGTCCTTCGGTTTCGGCAATCGCTCCTTCGATCAGAAAAGGATCAGGCGAAAGCGGAGCCGTGGCAGCAATCCGTCGCAGGTCCGCACGGGTCGAAGGTGGAGCCGGATGGCCCCTCGCTGCCGCAGAGGCGATGGCGAGCAGGACACCGTCCGTCAGCACCGCTGGATGGGAGGGCCAGAGCGTCGCAGCCAACCGCGGCCGCACGTCGCGATCCGCGACCGCCGCGGTTCTCACAATCTGCAGGGAAGCAAGCACGGCGACGCCGACGATGGCAGCGATGCGCAGCTGCCCTGGCACCCCCCGCGCCGTCATCAGCCTTCCGGCTGGTGCTGGATCATGACGATCTCGTTGCGCTTATCGTCGACCTGCTTGTAGCCGTACTGATACAAGCGGTAGCCGTACTGACTGGCTTCGTCGCCCGACTTGGTCAGCACCACACCGACAATATGCGCGCCCGACGCCTGGATGCGCTCGATCGCATCGCGGGCCAGCCGGGTCTTTGTCCGGCCGGATTCGACCACCATCATGACGCTGCCGGCGACCACGGCCAGCAGCGATGCATCGGCCAGACCGAGCACCGGCGGGCCGTCGATCACGATCCGATCGAAATGCTCTGCTGCTTCCTTGACGATTTCGTTGAACCGCCCGGTTGACAGGAGGTCGGCGGGATTGGGCGGGGTCGGGCCGCAGGGCAGCAGCCAGAGGCTCTCGAACTGGGTTTCCAGGATATGGCCGCGGATCGGCTCATCATTGGTGAGAAGCTTGGTCAGGCCCTGACGGTTCGATGCCCCCCGGAAGGCCGGCCGTCGCAAGTCGGCGTCGATCAGCAGGACCGATTCACCGCGCCGTGAATAATTCTGCGCAAGAGCGAAGGCCGATGAGGACTTGCCTTCGGCCGCTTCGGTGCTGGTAATCAGCAAGATCTTCGGCGCGCCATGCTCGGTACTGAAGCGCAGTGATGCAAGCACGGCGGCATAAGCCTCCGAAACCGACGAAGACGGGTCCTTGAGTTCCTCGACGACGTTACCCTTTCCGCGGCGACGCGGAACGACTCCGAGACAGGCGAGCTGAAGCTTCGTCCGCACGTCCTCCCGGGTCTTGATCGTGTCGTGAAGGAATTCGAGGGCAAGAGCACCTCCGACGCCCGCGACCAGGCCCAGGCCGAGTCCGACGAAGAGGTTGATGGGGAGGTTGGGCTTGAAGGGTCCGCCGGGAACGTTCGCGCGATCGACGATCGAGACTGGCGAGGCACCGACGCCGCCGGCAACGCCGATCTCCTTGTAGCGCTGCAGGAGCGCATCGTAGAGGCCACGGTTCGTATCGACGTCGCGCTGCAGGATGTTGTAGCGGATGCTGCGCCCGCGCAGGTTGAGAACGGAACCCTTGAGTGCCGCGACCCGTCCCTGAAGGGCACGTTCCGCCGAAGCCGCCGCCAGGTACTCCGCTTGAAGCGAACTCGCCCGGCCGCCGGCGGCAGCTGCCCCTTCGCGGCTAATTTGACGGTCGAGTTCCTCGATCCGTGAACGCAGGCTGAGCATGTCCGGATGGTCCGGCTTCATCAACGTGCGCTTGTCCTGATATTCGGCTTCAAGCGCCGCCCGCGACTGGCGCAGCGGCTGCGTATTCTCGCTCGCGTCTAGCGCCCCGGCCAGGCTTGCCGAACGATAGGCCCCTTCGGCCGCGACGCGCTTCGCGGTTGCTTCCGCCAGGGCCCGGTTCAACGCGATGAGGGATTCGCCCTGGATAGAGGCGGCGTCGCCGGCCGGCTGTCCGGGTTGACCAGTCGCCGTATTGATGATGCCCTCTTGCTGGGCGTAGGCGACCAGCTGCCGTTCCGACCGTTCGAGGGCGCTACGAGTCTTGGCGATCTGCTGCTGCAGGAACTTCCGCGCATAGGCAGACGCGTCGTACCGCCGCTGCAGGCTGGAATCGATGAAGCCATCGGCAATCCCATTGGCAATGCGGGCCGCGAGCTCTGGGGATTCCGAAACGTAGGAGAATTTGATCAGCTGGCCCTCCTCGGGGACCTCGACCACGAGACCAGCCTGGACCAGGTCAGCCGCGGCCCTAAGCCGCGAAGCCGCATCGCCCTCAGTTCCTACAAACTCCGGGTTCGCGGCCAGGTTAAGGTCCTGGGCGACCCGCTCGGCGAGGCTGCGACTGGACAGCAGCCCCGCCTGCGTCGTGACCAAGTCCCAAGTAGTCTGGTACGTCGAGCTTTCGCGGCGCTGCTCGTCGAGGATTTCGACGCCCGGAGCATTGACCTCGAGCGTCACGTCGGCGCGATACAAGGGAGTTGTCATCAGCGCCGCCAAGACACCGAGAAGCAGTCCAAGCGCGGCCGCTCCGGCGATCAGCCAGCGGTATTCAAGAAGGATCCGCACCAGCGCGGCAAAGTCCAGAGCACGGTCGGCCTGATTACGTTCCTGCCAGTGCAGGCCGTGACCGCGGGTAGGCGCGAAGGGATCGACCAATGCCTGGCGATCCGCAGGCGTCAGCGCCACATCATTTCCCATCGGCTGGTCCTGCTTCGAACGTCATTGCGTGCCTCGCCTCATCAGAAGGGCCGGAAGATGTTGAGGAGCGGCAAACTGTTGAGGATCTGACGCTGCGTCTCCTTCGTCTCCGATCCGTCGACGACGATGATGTCGCCGGGATAGACCGGCGGATCGGGCATCTCGCCGCGGCGAATGCTGGTCAGGTCGAAGGCCGCGGCCTGCCGTTGGCCACCGATCTGGCGGAAGATAGCGACCCGTCGTGGATTGGCCTTGTCGGACGTGCCGCCGGCCGCCGCGATCGCTTGGATCAGGCTCGTCGGTCCATTGATCCCGTAGGTTCCCGACTTGCCGACCGAACCGTCGACGGTGACGCTGCGGCGCGTGGATGACTTGATGCCGACGCTGACATCGGGGTTCTCAAGATACTTCTCGCCCAGCTTTGCAGTCAGGCGCTGATCGAGTTCCGCCGTCGTCAGATCGATCGCAGGGACTTCGCCGACCAAGGGCATGGAAATCTTGCCAGTGAGATCGACTTCATAATCTCCCGTCAGGTCCGCCATCTTGAAGACGCGGACGTTGATGACGTCGAGGGGCGCGATGCGGTAATTGTCTTCAAGCGGGACGACGGTCGGCGCATCGGGCGTCCCGAAATTCTGGACATTGTAAGGGATAGGTCCGCCGCGCGTGTCAGCGCAGCTGGCTAGCACGGCTGCACTGGCAATGGCTGCAATTGCACGACCTACATTACCGGCACTGCGGTTTGTACGCTGGACTTCCCTCACTGCAACGCTCCCCAAACCGGACGCAGCCGGCGGCTCCTTAGCAAGACCTATCCGGACTGACTACTAACTGCATCTAATGCGGATGAAGTTGACCTGTTCCCTCCGGGGCCTGAATTCCCGAGTGGTGCCTGCAAATACCAGCGATCGGTGCTCTCGAGTCCAAGGGCGCTAAGCACACCGAAGCGATAAGCTCCGGTGTCGATGCCGATGCGATTGCCACAATCCTCAATCTGCTTGCGAATGGTGTGTCCGTGGACGACGATGAAGCCGTGCTCGGCCCGGTCAGTCAGGAACGGTTCGCGGATCCAGCGTAGGTCGGAGCGCGCCTGCGCCGCGAGGGGGACTCCGGGGCGGATGCCGGCATGCACGAAAAGATAGTCGCCGGCTCGGAAGGTATCGTCGAACCCGCGCAAGAACTCTGCATGGGCGGCGGGGATGGCCGAACGAATGATCTCGATCGCCCGTTCCGGCGACATCCTGCGCAGATCTCCCGGATCGACCCCGTAGCTGCGAATGCACTCCGCTCCCCCGAAGCGCAGCCAGTCCGCCACCAGTTCCTCGTCGCCGTCGAGGATTCGGAGCAGCACCTCCTCGTGGTTGCCGGCAAGAAATATGACATGGGTGTCCGCCGGTCGGTAGGTTCGAAGACGCTCGACGACTGCAGACGAGGCCGGTCCGCGATCGATCAGGTCCCCCAGAAAGACGATGATCCGCTTCGCTGGTCGCCGCTCGCTGGAATCAGCCTCAATCATGGCGAGCAGGTCGACAAGGAGGTCGTCCCGGCCGTGAACGTCGCCGACGGCATAAAGGCGGTAGCCGTCCGGCAGGCGCGGCTCGCCGCTCGTCGCGGGCCCCGCCAGGAAGCGCCTTAATGCTTTCATTTCAGCGCCTCCATATAGGCCTGTACGACCAAGGCCTCGTCGAACTCCTTCTCGACCTTGTCCCTCGCCCGCAACCCCATGGCCTCGCGATCGGCAGGTTCCAGCGCCAGCATCGCCTCCATTGCAGTGGCGAGCGCTGGCGCCGACCGCACCTCGCAAAGGAACCCCGTCTCCTTGTCGCTCACAACCTCACGGCAGCCGGGAACATCGGTCGCCACCATCGGCCTGGCCATGGCGGCAGCTTCAAGCAGGGAACGCGGCAGCCCCTCGCGATAAGATGGCAGGACAACGCAACCGCATTCGGCCAGGAACGGCCTGACGTCATCAGTATCGCCGAGATAGTTCACGGTTCCCTCTGCCTGCCAACGCTCGACCTCGGTGATCGGCACCGCGCTCGGGTTATCGCTGCCGGCGAAACCGAGAACGGCGAATTCGACGTTCGGCCAGCGCGTCCGCAGCAGTCGCGCGGCCTCGGCATATTCCGCCAGGCCCTTGTCGCGCAGCAAGCGGCCGACGAACAGGAATTGGAACTGCTTCCCCGGCCTGCCGGGCATCTCCACCGGCTTGAAGCGATCGAGGTCAATCCCGGACCCCGGGATAAGCTCAGCCTGGTCTGGACGCACAAGGCCACGGTCGAGGAACAGCGCCATATCGTGCGGATTCTGGAAGAAGACGCGCGCCGATCGGTGCAGCGCCACACGATAGAGCAGGCCCACCAGCCGGTTAAGAGGGCCAGGCCGCATGAACGCGGTGCCGAGGCCGCTAATGTTGTTGATGGTCGGAATGCCTAGCAGCCGGGCGGCGAACGACCCATAAATATTGGGCTTGGCGGTGAATCCCAGGAAGGCATGCGGCCGCAGAGCACGCAGGATCCGCCAATAGGCAATGAACAGGCGCGTATCGCGGACCGGTGACGTGCCCGAGCTGTCGATGGAAATGGGGACGAATTCGACGCCCAGCGATCGGATGGCCGGACCGTGGCCGTCCTCGGGCGCAAGGGCAATGACCCGCCATCCGGCAGCCAGCAGGGCCTCAACCAAGGGGCGGCGGAAGTTGAGGATGTTCCACGCGCTGTTTGCGGCGAGAAGGGCGATCCGGGTGGCCGGCAAGCTACGCGCAGTCACATTCTGTCCATACTTTGCAGCTATCGGCAAACCTGCTCATGGATGGTGCAACTTCCAACCGATTTGGACGTTCATGCGCGGATCTCGGCGGCCCCACTTAACAAGGCTGGTGAAGGCCTGTATAGGCCGAGTGAGTAACGGGCAGGAGTTGGGTTATGCTGCTATTCCGTGGAAAACCATTCATAGGCACGGCTGCTGCCATCGCACTTTGTGTTAGCCCAACCGTTGCGACGGCCGCCACGACCGCCGCAGTTACTCCTGCTCAGTCGATCAGCCCGCTGGTCGCGGTTAGCGTCTTCGGCACTCAGGCCTCGGCACAGGAAGTTTGCACGAATGCTGCAGGCGCGGCTGCCGCCGCCGGTGCCGCCGCTGCCGCCCAAGGCCAGGCCGGCTGCGTTCTGCCGGCGACAGATGCCGCGCCCCCGCCCGCCGATGTCGGTCCCCCGCCGGTCGTTGAATCGAGCGGCATCGGAATCACCCCGATCATCCTCGGGCTGCTGGGACTTGCCGGACTCGCCGCGCTGATAGCCAGTGGCGACGGCGATAGCGACAGCGATTCTCCCATCAGCCCAAGTTAGGGCCCGGGTTGCCCAACTGGAGATGGCCGCCGTTGGCGGCCATTTTCATATGTTAGCAAAATTCCTTTCAGAACGGCCGAAACTTCTCCCGAAATGAAGCGTTTACGCGCAGTCGGGGGCCACCCCCTCGCGCGGGGAGTAGACTATGACTGTCCAGTTCAAATCGTTCACCGCCGCTGCCGCAGCTGTCGCGCTCTGTGTGAGCCCAACAATGGCCTCAGCTGCGACGTCCACCTCTATCCAGCCCGTCAGCCCACTCGTTGCTATCAGCGTCTTTGGGACGCAGGCTTCGGCTCAAGCCGTTTGCACGGGTGCGGCGGGCGCCGCTACTGCCGCCGGTGCAGCTGCGGCACAGGCCCAGCCCAATTGTGTGCTTCCGGCCACGGATGCAGCGGCCCCACCGCCGGTTTCCGAAGTAGCACCCCTTCCGCCCCCGGCGGACTTTGGAATACCGCCCATCCTA
The DNA here is from genome assembly GCA_035250985.1 of Sphingomicrobium sp. Lineage (GTDB taxonomy): Bacteria > Pseudomonadota > Alphaproteobacteria > Sphingomonadales > Sphingomonadaceae > Sphingomicrobium. Next base: position 14,524 of record DATFEO010000172.1, read on the forward strand.
TTGGCCCTGGCTGGTCTTGCCCTGGCCGGTGGGATTATCGCGGCGCTCAGCGATTCGGACGATGGAGACGATCGGGACATTGGGATCAGCCCTGTCTGATTCTTGTTTTGGTTCTACAGAGAATGGCCGCGTCGGCGGCCATTTTCGTATGGGGCGCCAGCAGGGCCGCCAAGTCTTTCCCTGCTTGCTAATGTTCGTGGCCTCATGTGGTCCGGGAGCTGGGCACCTTCAGCCTGGGGCCGACTCTCGACGCTTGACCGACATGGCCACCATGCTGGTCCAGGTCCACAACCGCGAACGCGCGGCGCTGGGCGTCGCGCCGCTGTCTTGGGATCCGGTCTTGGCCGGTCACGCTGCCGCCTATGCCCGCCAGCTCGCCTCGCTAGGCGATCTTCGCCATTCACCTCGAACGGCACGGCCCGGCCAAGGCGAAAACCTATGGATCGGCAGCCGCGGCGCATTTTCGGTGCAGGAAATGATCGACAGCTGGGTTACGGAAAAGGCGTACTTCCGTCCGGGAATCTTCCCTGCCGTCGGCCGCACCGGTCATTGGTCGGCCGTCGGCCACTATACGCAGATGATCTGGCCGACGACGAGGGGAGTCGGCTGCGCGACCGCCAGCAGCGCGCGCTTCGACGTGCTGGTCTGCCGTTATGCGCCCGCCGGCAACATCGACGGGCGTCGCGTTCCCTAGCCGCGCTCGCCCCCTGGGGCCTGCGGCGGCGGCGGCGGCGGCATGTTGGTAGAGCTCGCGAGCCAGCTCGACGATCCGCAACTGCTGGTCAGCGTCATCGGCGCACCCGGCTGGAACGGTGATGTGTAAGCCCAGCACTCCTGGGCAACACCCGTGTTCAGGCACAACTGGCCATTGGCGGCAGACCAGGTCGCCGGGATAACATTGCCGCCGGGCGTCGTGATCTGCGCCTGGCCGCCGGGATTAAGGACAACAGTGTTCGTGACACCGTTGGTCGTGACCTGCAGGCTTTGCCCGACAATCTCCGATCCGGGGACCCATTGGGCAAGAGCCGAGGCCGGAGCAATCAGCGCCGCTGCGCCGGCAAGAGCCGTGATTAGGCTGGGCTTCATCATCACACACCCCTTTTGCAAAATGGCGGCTGCCCGAACTTCGGGCCAAAACCGATAACCAATCTGGAGGGCCAAAGTTGCAGGCAGATACGCTCAGCAGCCGATTTCACTCGATGGGACTAAGCAACTGAAAGGTCGGGATCGCGACATCGAAGGTCTTGCCCTCCTCATCCACCAACCGGTAGCTGCCATGCATCGCCCCGCTCGGTGTCGCGAGCGGACATCCCGAAACATAATCGTAGCTGCCGCCGGCCGGGATGAGGGGCATTTCCCCGACCACGCCCTCACCTTTCACTTCATGCTCCGTGCCGCGCCCGTCTGTGATGTGCCAGTGACGCGAGAGCAGCTGCACGGAGCGCTCGCCATCATTCTCGATTCGGACATGGTAGGACCAAAACCAGCGCCCGGCCTTGGGCGCGCTCTGCTCGGGAAGGTACGAGACAGCGACGCGCACATGGATGTCGCCCGTCGTCGCGACATGAGGGAACATCATCGCCATGGAGTCGAAACTGGGCGGGCTGCTCATAGCCACGGACGCTAGGCCACACCGGCGGCGCGGCGCAAGCGCTCAACGAGGCGTTCCCGGGCGTCGAGCAGCGGCGCGGCACGATCGGTCAGCACGTCGCGCACCAGGAAGTGGCCCGTCAGCCGCAGCCCCGCGATGATGTCCTCCCATGGCGCGGCGCCGCCAGCAAGCAGGAACGGTGGCAGCGCCAATAACCGCTCGCGATAGGGTTCGGCCTCCGCGGCGCTGACCGCCCGCCCAGATCTTGGGCTGACGGCGACGAGCGACTCGTTGGCACCGGTGACGGCGCAGCGCTCGAGATCCAGCCCGAAGCCGAGCTCCGCGAGCAGCAAGAGCTCGTAGCGGGCAAGCGCCGCGCCCCAGCCGCTGGCCGCCGGAGCGGCCTCGATGGCGGCAAGCAGGCCGTCGAGCGCCTGATAGAGCCGCGGGTAGGGCTGCGCTTCCGGAAGCGCGGTGGCCGTCAACGCGGTAACCCATTCGATGGCGGCGGCAGGCAGCGGCTCGCCGAGCAATGGGCCGCGGCTACGCACAAGCTCGATCTCGGCCTGCGCGAGCTGGGTGTCGGTCCGCGCGGACAGCCGGGCTTCGACCAGATTGCCCGGGATCAGGACCGGGCGCTTGCGCCGGCCGCGCGCGCCGCGGACATAGGCGGCCTGCAAGCCATGGCCGCGGGTCATCAACCGCACGACCGCGCCATGCTCGCCATGATCCAGCGACGCACAGACAATGGCTTGGGTCTCGATCCGCATCACCCGCCCGGATGGAAGAAATCGTAGAGCTGGCGCGCCATCGCCTTGCTGATCCCCGGCGTCCGCTCGAGATCCTCGAGCGCCGCGCCCTTGACCGCCCGTGCCGTTCCGAAGTGCATCAGCAGCGCCCGCTTGCGGTTCGGGCCAATGCCCGGGACCTCGTCCAGGCTGGAGGTCGTGAGGCTCTTGGCGCGCTTTTGCCGGTGGGTGCCGATGGCGAAGCGGTGGGCCTCGTCGCGCAGCCGCTGCAGGTAAAAGAGCAGGGCCGAATTGGGCGGCAGGCTGATCTCGCGGCCGCCCGGCAAGTGGAAGATCTCACGGCCGGCATTGCGGTCGGGGCCCTTCGACACGGCGACGACCGGCACGTCGTGGACGCCGGCGTCCTCGAGGATCTCGCACACGGCCGACAACTGGCCCTTCCCGCCGTCGATCAGCAGCAGGTCGGGCCATTCTCCGCTCGAACGATCGGGATCTTCCTTTTCCAGCCGGGCGAAGCGCCGCTCCAGCACTTCACGCATCATCGCGAAATCGTCGCCTGGCTGGGTGTCGGCGCGCTTGATGTTGAACTTGCGATAGTTGTTCTTGCGGAAGCCTTCCGGCCCGGCGACGATCATTGCGCCGGTGGCGTTGGTCCCCATGATATGGCTGTTGTCATAGACTTCGATCCGCTTCGGCGGCTCGGCAAGCTCGAACGTGTCGGCCAGCTCGCGCAGCAACCTCCCCTGCGTCGTCGTTTCGGCCATGCGACGCTCGAGCGCTTCTTCAGCATTGCGGCGCGCCTGTTCCAGCAGCTTGCGGCGATCACCGCGCTGGGGGCGCTCGATGGCGATCCTGTGCCCGGCGCGCTCGGTGAGAGCCTCGGCCAGCAAGGCGCCGTCCGGCAGCTCGCGGTCGACCAGGATGCGGCGCGGCGGCGGCATGTCCTCGTAGAACTGGACGAGGAAGCTCGACAAAACCTCGGCCTCCGGCACGTCGTTGGTGTGCGCCGGGAAAAAGGCTCGATGCCCCCAATTCTGCCCGCCGCGGATGAAAAAGGCCTGGATGGACATCGCCCCGGCCTTGCAGGCGAGCGCAAAGATGTCGGCATCGCCCAACCCCTCGGCATGGACGGTCTGGCTGCCCTGGATGTAGGTTAGTGCCCGCAGCCGGTCGCGGTAGACGGCCGCCAGCTCGTAATCCTGCGCCTCGGCAGCCGCGCTCATGAGCTTTGACAGGCGCGACTGCACGTTGGTCGACCTGCCCGCCAGGAACGCCTTCGCATCCTCGACCAGCTCGGCATATTCTTCTCGGGAAATGCGATCCACGCAGGGAGCTGAGCAGCGCTTGATCTGGTAAAGCAGGCAAGGCCGCGACCGGTTCTCGAAAAAACTGTCAGAACAACTTCTTAGAAGAAATAGTTTCTGCAGCGCATTAAGTGTGCGGGTAACCGATCCGGCGCTCGCGAACGGCCCGTAATATTGCCCTTTGATGCGCCTGGCGCCGCGATGCTTCTGGACGCGCGGAAAATCATGATCCTCCCGCAGCAGGATGAAGGGGAAGCTTTTATCGTCGCGCAGCAGGACATTGTAGGCAGGGCGGAAACGCTTGATGAGCTGCGCCTCCAGCAGCAGCGCCTCGGCTTCGGTGCGCGTCGTGACGATGGTCATGGACCGGGTCTGGGCGACCATCCGCTGCAGCCGCTTCGGCAGCTTGGCGACCTGGGTGTAATTGGTGACGCGGTTCTTCAGCGCCCGCGCCTTGCCGACATAAAGCACGTCGCCGCGCGCATCCTGCATGCGATAGACCCCCGGACGTGTCGGCAGGGTCTTCAGCACGTTGCGGATCGCCGCCACGCCCGCTTCCAGGTCGGGCGCGTCGGCGCCGCGCACGGCAAAGGTCGCCTGAGCCTCGTTGAAGCGCTCCGCGGCGCGCGGATGGTCGGGGCGATCGGCTTTGCTCACCCGCCCGATTTAGGACCGGTGCGGCCCTCGCGCTAGGCAGCGGCTCGGGCTTGCTCTTGCTCACTCAGCATCCACTCGACGGCATGGCGGGCATGGATGGCGGTCGTGTCGTAGACCGGCAGGACATTGGCCTTGGTATCCACTGCAAGCACCAACTCAGTGCAGCCAAGCACGATCGCCTGCACTTTTTGCTTGGAAAGCTCTGTAATCAATGACTTAAGCTTGCGCTGGCTATCGCGGACGACGCGGCCGGCGGCGAGTTCTTCATAGATGATCCGGTCCACCTCCCGGACCCAGCCCCGGTCGATCGGCGCAAGCGCGATTCCCCGCGCTTCCAGCCGCTCGCGGAAATAGGGCTCGGTCATGGTGAAGCGCGTGCCGAGCAAAGCGACACGAGTCCTGCCATCGGCGACCAGGCGGTCCCCCGCGGCGTCGGCGATATGGAGAACGGGCAGCCCGGTCTCTGCCGCAACGGCGCCTTCGACCTTGTGCATGGTGCCGGAAGCGAGGAGCAGGCCCTCGGCGCCGCTGGCCTTCAGGCGCCGCCCGGCTTCGACGGTGACTCGGGCGACACCGTCCCAGTCGCCGGCCTGCTGCATGGCGGCGAATGGCGCCAGGTCGATGCTCTCGATCGCCAGCAGCGCGCTGTGCAGCCCGCCGAGCCGCGCGGCGACACCCCGGTTCAGATGTTCATAATAAAGCGCGGTGGAAGCCCAGCTCGACCCGCCGATGATTCCCAGCTTCTTCAACGATCGACCCTTCGCGCACTAGCCCCCGACCGGGGTTGTCCGGCTGGGGGCTCGAACCCAGAAACGCTTGTATCCCCGATGCTTAGCCCAAGGCCTTGATGATTTCCTCCACCATCTTCTTGGCGTCGGCGAGCAGCATCATCGTGTTGTCGCGATAGAATAACTCATTGTCGACACCGGCGTAACCCACGCCGCCCATCGACCGTTTGACGAACAGGACGGTGCGGGCCTTTTCCACGTCGAGCACCGGCATGCCGTAAATCGGCGAGCTTTTGTCGGTCTTCGCCGCCGGATTGGTGACGTCGTTGGCGCCGATGACGAAGGCAACGTCGGTCTGGGCGAACTCATTATTGATGTCCTCCAGCTCGAACACCTCGTCATAGGGAACGTTGGCCTCGGCCAAGAGGACGTTCATGTGTCCCGGCATGCGACCGGCGACAGGATGGATCGCAAATTTGACCCGCACGCCTTCCTTCTTGAGCAGGTCGGTCATCTCGCGAAGCGCGTGCTGGGCCTGAGCCACGGCCATGCCGTAGCCGGGGACGACGATCACCTGGTCGGCCTGGCTCATCAGGAAGGCGGCATCCTCGGCCGAGCCACGCTTGTAGGCCCGGTCGATCGCGGCTGCGTCGCCGCCGGCGATGGCGTCCCCGCCGAAGCCGCCGGCGATGACCGAGATGAAGCTGCGGTTCATCGCCCGGCACATGATGTAGCTGAGGATGGCGCCGGAGCTGCCAACCAGGGCGCCGGTGATGATCATGGCGCTATTGTGGAGCGTGAAGCCCATCGCCGCCGCCGCCCAGCCAGAATAGCTGTTCAACATGGAGATGACGACCGGCATGTCGGCGCCGCCGATCGGGATGATCAGGAGGAATCCGATGGCGAAGCTCAGCGCCGTGATGGTCCAAAAGACCCACGGATCCTGGTCCTGGGTGAACCAGGCAATCAGCCCGAGGATGGCGACCAGCGTGCCGAGGTTGATGACGTGGCGCAGCGGCAGCAGGATTGGCTTGCCCGACATGTTGCCGTTGAGCTTGAGGAAGGCGATCACTGAGCCGGAAAAGGTGATGGCGCCGATGGCGACGCCGAGGCCCATCTCGACGCGGCTGACCTGCAGGATTCCGTCGGGCCCGAGGATGCCGTAGGCGCCCGGATTGAGAAATGCTGCCGCGCCGACCAGCACCGCCGCCATGCCGACGAGGCTATGAAAGGCGGCGACGAGCTGCGGCATTGCGGTCATCTGGATCCGCCGGGCGATTACCAGGCCGATGCCGCCGCCGATGACGATGGCGGCGATAATTTCGGGCAGCGAGGCGATTTCGTGCACCGCCAAGGTGGTCGCCACGGCGACGGCCATGCCCAGCATGCCCGCGCGGTTGCCGCGACGCGAGGATTCCGGGCTCGACAAGCCGCGCAGCGCGATGATGAAACAGACGCCCGAAAACAGATAGGCGAGGAGGACCCAGGACGGCGTCGCGGAAGCCTCATGCATCGCGCCGCTCCCGCTTCTTGTACATGCTTAGCATCCGGTGGGTCACCGCAAAGCCACCGAATATGTTGACCGAAGCGAGCGCCACCGCAGCCAGTCCCAGCCATTTCGCATAAGGGCTGCCAGCAGCGGCAGCAGCGATCAGCCCGCCGACCACGATCACCGAGGAAATGGCGTTGGTGACGCTCATCAGCGGCGTGTGCAGCGCCGGGGTCACCGACCAGACGACGTAATAGCCGACGAAGCAGGCCAGCACGAAAATCGACAGGATCGAGATGAAGTCCATCAGCCCCTCTTGGCTATTTGAAAGTTTAGGAAGTTTAGGCCTGCGCCCTCTTGCGGAAAAAATTGCCCCTGTTGCCCGGTTCCTCGGTCGCCGACATTGCACAACAAGACGGCTGTAGGACAGAGGCAATCGCGCTAGGGGAAGGGCGATGCGCCAGGCGTCATACACGTTCAGTATCCGCACCCATGGCAAGGGGCTGATCGACATCAGTGAGAATGTCGTCGCGCACGTCCGCGACAGCCGCATCGACCACGGCATCGCCACCTTGTTCTGCAGGCACACCTCCGCCTCGCTCCTGATCCAGGAGAACGCCGCACCTGCGGCTCGCCGCGACCTGGAAGCCTATTTCGAGCGGCTTGCACCCGAGGGCGGGCCATACGAGCATGACGACGAGGGCGCGGACGACATGCCGGCGCATCTCCGCGCCGCCCTCACCCAGACCCAGCTCAGCATCCCGCTGCTGGACGGAAGCCTGGCGCTCGGCCGCTGGCAGGGCATTTTCCTGTTCGAGCACCGGAGCGCGCCGCACGAGCGCGAGGTCGTGCTTCACGTCATGGGCGAGTGAGATGAGCGCCGAATCGGTACGAGCCTGGCTCGAAAGCCGCGCACCGGATTTTGAATATATCGAAGCCAAGGCCAGCACTGCGACGGTCGCCGAGGCAGCCAGCGCGCTTGGCGTCCTCCCTGCCCAGATTGCGAAGTCCCTGGCGGTACGCGCGGGAAACCATGTCTTCCTGCTGGTGACGAGCGGCATTGCCCGCCTCGACAATGCCAAGTCCAAGGCTGAGTTCGGGGCTCGGCCGCGAATGCTTGGAGAGGAGGAGACGCTGGCCCTGACCGGGCATCCGGTCGGCGGCGTCTGTCCGTTCGATCTGCCAAGTGGGTTGCCGGTTTACCTGGACATTTCGCTGCAACCGCCGGGGACGGTCTATCCGGCGGGCGGATCGCTCAACACCTCCGTACGAACGGCCGTCGATCGCCTGTTCGAGCTGGTAGGCGACCGCTGGGTCGACCTTTGCACATTGCCCGAGAGTGCAGAGCGTTAACCCGAAGAAGGTTTCCAATTTTTTAACCTTTGCACGCGCATAGGTGCGCGCGGGGACCAATCCCCTTTTGGAGACGAGATGCGCGCTGCATCGCCCGACAAGGCCGCGGACGGCACGGACAGGGGATTGCGGCTGCTGTTGTGGCCGGTCCTGGCTGCGATCGTCTTCGGCCTCATCGGGTTCGGCGAGCTGTTGGAGGATGCCTTGCGAATCGGCCGCAACGCCGTGCGCAATCACCCAGTCAGCGGCGACATCGTGCTGGTCGAAATCGACGACGCCAGCCTGCGTGACGTCGGTAGCTGGCCATGGCCGCGCTCGAAGCAAGGCCAGCTGATCGAAGAGATTGACGGCCTAGGCGCGCGCCGAATCGTCATGGACATACTCTACGCCAATCCCAGCGCGCCGGCGGAAGATGCGGCGCTGGCCGAGTCGATTGCGCGATCCGGCAAGGTCACGCTCGCCGTCCAGAACCGGATCGGAGACCGCTCCGGCAAGCAGGACGCTGGCTTGCCACTGCCTGCCTTTGCCAAGCACGCGCGGCTTGCCGCGATCGGCGTCTTCTACAATTGGCAGAATGCGGCCTGGAAGGTGCCTTATTCGGCGGCAGTAAACGGCAAGACCCTGCCCTCGCTTGCAGCGGACATGGCCGGGGTCGCCGGACCCGAAGGGCGCGACTTCCGGATCGACTATGCCTTCGATGCCGAGAGCGTTCCGCGAGTCAGCGCTGGCGCTCTTCTCAAAGGACAAGTTGCCCGCCACGCAATCGAGGGCAAGACCATCGTCGTCGGCACCAACTCGCCGCGCATCGACCAATATGTCATCCCGGGTCTCGGCAAGCGCGGCGGCGTCTTTATCCATGTCCTCGCCGCCGAAACGCTGAAGGCGGGGCGGCCCATCGACCTCGGCTGGATTCCTGCGCTCATTGCCGCTTTGGCCGTGGCCGCCTACGCGCTCCGCCCGCGCCGCGGCCGCCTGCTCGGCCTTGCCGCCGTCGTCCTGTTTGCCCTGCCGCTGGGGACGGAAGCGCTGCTCGTGTCATTCGACATCACGCCGGCCTTGTTCCTGCTCGGCGCGGTGGGAGCTCGCCTGACCTGGATGCGGTCGCGCGCCCGGGGCCTGGTCAATCCGGTGACGGGCCTGCCGAACCTGGCGGCCCTGGCCTTGGACTCGAGCGGCCGCGACCTGCCCCTGGTGGCCGTCCGCGTCCATAATTATGCCGAGATCGCCTCCACCCTCGACGCCGCCGGCGAGCGCCAGTTCATCGAGCAGATCGTTGCCCGGCTCACGCTTGGCCAGCAAGGCCGCAAGGTCTACCAGGGCGACGAAGGCATTTTCGCCTGGTTTGCTCCCAAGGGCACGCCCTTTGCGTCCCACCTGGACGCCCTCCATGCGCTGTTCCGCAGCCCCGTCCGGGTCGGCAAGACGAGCATCGACGCGGTCCTGAGCTTCGGCGTCGAGATGGGCAGCAGCCGCTCTCCAAGCAGCCGGCTCGGCAGCGCCCTGGTCGCGGCCGACGATGCGGACGCGGAATCCCTCAAGTGGAAGTTCCACGACCCGGCTCGCCTCGAGGAGGTTCCCTGGCGCCTGTCGCTTCTTTCGCAGCTCGACGAGGCGATCGAGAATGGCGAGGTATGGCTGGCCTACCAGCCGAAGGTCGAACTGGAGACTGGCCAGACGATCGGCGCCGAGGCGCTGGCGCGCTGGACCCACCCGGAGAAAGGTCCGATCAGCCCAACCGAGTTCATTTCCGCCGCCGAGCAGCATGACCGCATCGAAACGCTGACCGATTTCGTCCTCGACAAGGCGATCGAGGCGGCCGCGCGCATTGGCCAGCGCGGCATTGATTTCGGGATCGCGGTCAATCTTTCAGCGCGCATGCTGAGCGACCGCCGCCTGCCGGCGAGGATTGCCGCGACACTCGACAAGCACCGGCTGGAACCTGCCAAGTTGACCCTGGAGCTGACCGAGACGGCGGCCGTGTCGGGCAGCGGGAACGGCATCGAAATGCTTGGGGCGCTGCGCGAGCTAGGCGTCAAAATCGCTATCGACGATTACGGCACCGGGCTGTCGACGCTCGAGTATCTCAAGAAAATCCCGGCCAGCGAAATCAAGATCGACCAGAGCTTCGTCAAGTCGATGCGCGACAATCGCAGCGACCTGATCATGGTGCAATCGACGATCGCCCTCGCTCACTCGCTGGGTCGCACCGTCGTCGCCGAGGGCGTCGAGGATTTGCAGAGCCTGGAGCAGCTGAGCATGCTGAAATGCGATGTCGCCCAGGGCTTCATCGTTGGCCGGCCGATGAGCTTCGAGGAGATCGTCCGACGGCTGCTCGTCGAGCGCCGCCGCTCGGCCGCCTAAGGACCACGCCAGTAAAGGCGCGCTCCAATCCCAATTAGTTAACACTATTCGTCGGCGGCGCAGTGATTGCGCCTCGACCGCGGCCAGCTGCATGCCCCTTCCACAGAGTCCCGCGGGCGCTCAATTCGGGCCAAATAGTTAATGGTTTGATAACCATTTCGATTAGGGTTAATATCCCGGACGTGCCGACGCGATTCGCACGAAGCAATAGGGGGATTAACCCATGAAAAAGCGCCCGCCCGTGAAGGGCTTCTGGAGCTGGCTCTTCGGCAGTGGCTGGAGCAACGCCGGCAGCAGCGGATAATTCCGCGCAACATTCTGAGTTTCTTGGAAATTAGACCGGCACGGGGAAACCTGGCCGGTCTTTTTCTTTGGCTCGATCACAGTCCCGATCGATGAACGGCAGCAGTTCTAGGGGACGGCCTCGAGCGCCGGAGCGACTCGCAGTGCCCTGACGATCTCGTCGTCCTCGGGAAGCACGACTTTTGCGGCCTCCTTGTCCCAGAAGGCGCTAAGGAAATTGTACAGATTGCGTGCGAACAGGGCCGATGAATCGGCCGCAAGCGTACGCGCCAGCTGGACGGCGCCGATGATTGTAACGCCGTGGCGAACGACGGATTTGCCTGCCTGAACGCCCTCTACATTGCCGCCTGCCTCCGCCGCCAGGTCGACGACGATGCTTCCCGGGCGCATGGCGGCCAGCTGCGCGTCG
>DATFEO010000179.1:0-5709 GCA_035250985.1 Sphingomicrobium sp.
GGCCATGGGCGTCAGCAAGGGGCTGGTCGTGCATGGTTCGGGCCTCGACGAGATCGCCCTGCATGCGGAAACACACGCCGTTCGCCTGTCGGACGGCGAGCTCAAGGAGCTGGTCCTAACCCCCGAGGATGCTGGCCTCGAACGTGCAACACTGGAGGTCACTCTCGGTGGCGATGCCGAGGAGAATGCCGCCCGCCTGCGACTGCTGCTGGCCGGCGCCGGTGCCAGGGCGGAGCAGGACATCACCGCCCTGAACGCCGGCGCGCTCCTGCTGACCGCGGGCAGGTGCGAGAGCCTGCGCGAGGGTGCCGACCAAGCCCGCGACGCACTGCTGTCCGGCGAAGCCGGTCGCGTGCTCAACGCCTTTGTCGAGGCCAGCCATGGCTGACGTGCTGGCGGGGATCGTCGAGCGCAAGCGGCGGGAGGTCGCAGCGCGGCTTGCTGGCCGGACCTTCGACGCCCGGCCCACGACGCGCGACCTTCGTAGTGCGCTAGCGCGCCCCGGCGCGCGCTTCATCATGGAGGTGAAACGCGCCTCTCCGTCCGGTCATCGCAGCGACCTCTCGGTTCCGGACGCTGTGGAAGCCTATGCGCCCGTCGCCGACGCGCTCAGCGTATTGACCGACGGCCCCGGCTTCGGCGGCTCGGTTAATGACCTGCGAGAGGCGCGGAGCCTGTTTGACGGACCGATCCTGGCCAAGGACTTCATCGTCGATCCCGCCCAGGTTGCGGAAGCGCGGGCCGCCGGCGCCGACGCGGTGCTGGCGATGATGTCGGTATTGTCCGACGACGAAGCGCGCGGCGTCATGGCCGAGGCCGAGCGCCTTGCCATGGACGTGATTGTCGAAGTGCATGACGAAGAGGAGCTGGAGCGTTCCCTGTCACTCCGGCCGAAGATCATCGGCGTCAACAATCGTGACTTGAAGACGCTGACGACCGACCTCTCCGTCACCGAGCGGCTGTCGCCGCTCATCCCCGCCGGCGTGCTGGCGATCGCCGAATCCGGCATCGCCGCGCGCAAAGACGTCGACCGCCTGGCCCCCTTGGTCGACGCCTTCCTGGTCGGTTCGGCGCTGATGGCGGCGCCCGACACCGGCCAGGCGGCGCGGGCATTGGTCCACGGTCACGTGAAGCTGTGCGGCCTGACCAGCCAAGCGGACGTCGCGCTGGCGGCGAAGGCGGGAGCAACCCATGCCGGTCTGATCTTCATTCCCGGCACGCCCCGCGCAGTCACAGCGGTGCAGGCGCGCAGGATTTCCGAGGCAAGCCGCGCGTCCGGCATGAAGAGTGTCGGCGTCTTCCGCGATGCCGCAGTTCGGGAGGTCGTCCACGTCGCGGGCGACATCGGGCTGAAAGCCGTCCAGTTGCACGGCCGGGAACCTGACGCGCAAATCGCGGATTTGCGCGAGCAACTGCCGTCCGACATTGAGATCTGGGCCGCCTGCGCGGTCAATGGCGCGGCGCCACCCGCCCGAACGGGAGCCGACCGCAGCCTGTTCGATAGTGCGTCAGGCGGAACCGGCGAGGCCTTCGACTGGTCGCTCGTCGGGGACCGTGAAGATTTGCCCACCGCCTTCCTCGCCGGCGGCATCGGCCCGGATAACGCCAAGGCGGCGTCGGCGGTCGGCGCCTATGGTCTGGATGTCTGCTCACGCGTCGAGTGCGCGCCCGGGCTGAAGGACCCGGATAGGGTGACGGCCCTGTTCGATGCCCTGCGTCCGGGATGCAGGAGTGACCTATGCTGATGACCGGCCGATTTGGCCGCTTCGGCGGCGCCTATGTCCCCGAGATCCTGGTGCCGGCGATCACCGAGCTCGAGTCTGCCTTCCTCACGGCGCGCGATGATCCGGGCTTCCAGGCTGAGCTTGGGGAGCTGCTGACCACTTATGCCGGCCGGCCGACGCCACTGACCCGCTGCCGCAACCTCGGCGCCGGCAAGGCGCGGATTTATTTGAAGCGCGAGGACCTGCTTCACGGCGGGGCGCACAAGACGAACCAGGTGCTTGCCCAGGCCTTGCTCGCCAGGCGCATGGGCAAGCGGCGCCTGATCGCCGAGACGGGGGCCGGGCAGCATGGCGTAGCCACGGCCATGGCGGGCGCTCTGCTCGGCTTCGAAACGCGCATTTACATGGGCGCCGACGATGTCGAGCGGCAGCAATTGAACGTCTTCCGCATGGAGCTGATGGGCGCCGAGGTGGTCCCGGTGACGAGCGGCGGCCGCACCCTGAAGGATGCAGTCAACGAGGCGCTGCGCGACTGGACGGCGAGCTTCGCCGATACGCATTATCTGCTCGGCACGGTGGCCGGACCGCACCCCTTCCCGCTGATGGTGCGCCAGTTCCAGCGCGTGATCGGCAAGGAGGCTCGCGAGCAGGTCCTGGAAATGGAAGGGCGGCTGCCGGATGCGGTTGTCGCCTGTGTTGGCGGCGGTTCGAATGCCATCGGCATCTTCACCGACTTCATCGAAGACGAGGACGTGGATCTCATTGGCGTCGAAGCGGCCGGCAAGGGCCTGGATGGCGGCGACCACTCGGCGACGATCCAGCTCGGCCGGCAGGGAATCCTTCACGGCGCCGAGACCCTGATTCTGCAGGATGCCGATGGGCAGATCGACGATACCTGGTCGGTCTCCGCGGGCCTCGATTATCCGGCGGTCGGGCCGGAGCATGCGCACCTGAGGGAAATCGGCCGCGCCGAATATGTCGGCGTGACGGATGAGGAAGCACTGGCCGCGTTCGCGGCGCTTACCAAGGCCGAGGGGATCATCCCCGCTTTCGAAAGCGCTCATGCCGTCGCGCATGCGCTGAAGCTGGCCCACGAGCGCGATGACGAGACGATCCTGCTCGTCAACCTGTCCGGGCGCGGCGACAAGGACATGGCGTCGGCGCAACGGCTGCTCGCCAAATGAGCCGCTACGCCGCCATGTTCGAACACTGCCTCGCCCGCCGCGAGGGCGCGCTCGGCGCCTTCCTGATGCTTGGCGATCCGGGCGTTCGTGAGTGCGAGGCGTATCTCGACGCTCTCGTCGAAGGCGGGTCCGACATGGTCGAGCTGGGCATCCCGTTCAGCGACCCGATCGCCGACGGACCGGTCATCCAGGCGGCTGCGGCGCGTGCCCTCAAGTCGGGCGTGCGCACCGGCGATTGCCTCAGGATGATCGCGCGGTTCCGGGCGCGGCATCCCTACGTCCCCGTGGGCATCCTGACGTATGCCAATATCGTTGCCGCGCGCGGCATTGACCGCTTCGCGGCCGAGCTGGCCGAGGCGGGCGCCGACAGCCTGCTGGTCGCCGACGTCCCGAGCCTGGAGGCCGAGCCTTATGCGTCCGCGGCGCGCAATGCGGGCATCGAACTGGTGATGATTGCGGCACCCAACACCCCTAAGGCGACGATCGCGCGCATCGCCTCCTTGAGTTCCGGCTACACCTATTGCGTCGCCCGGCCCGGTGTAACAGGGGCCGACAAGCAGCTTCGACTTGACCATCAAACCCTCTTTGCGACGCTGGAAATGGCGGGTGCGCCACCGCCCGTTCTCGGTTTCGGGATCGCGACCCCCGGACATGTCTCCGAAGCGCTCCGCCACGGTGCGGCCGGCGTCATTTGCGGCTCAGCTCTGGTCGGGCGTGTCGCCGATGGCGCGCCGCCGGGGGCGCTGGCGCACTTCATTGGCGAGTTGAAAGCCGCCGCTCGCCTTGACTTCGCCACACTGGCCCTCTAGGGGAGCGCCCGGTTTAACGACCCCCAACAATTTGGAAAAACAAGAGAACGAGCAGGCAGCCCGGCCATGAAGATTCGCAATAGCCTCAAGTCGCTGAAGTCGCGCCATCGCGACTGCCGGGTGATTCGCCGCCGTGGCCGGACCTACGTCATCAACAAGACGAATCGGCGCTTCAAGGCGAGGCAGGGCTAAGCAGCCCATTCCTTAGTTTCACTCCGCAGGCTCCGGTTTTTCGGAACCGGCCAATGGCGCGCGCGTTCGTTTCGCCATTGAAAGGGCCTTGAGGGAGTGAAGTCATGGCCGACGACGACAATAAAGAACCCGTTGAACGGACGACGATCGTCGAGACCAATGGCGGCGGCAGCGGCGGCGTGCTCGCCATTGTGCTGCTGATCATCGTCATCCTGGTGCTGCTGTTCCTGTTCCGCGACCAGCTTGGCCTCGGCGGCGGCGACGACACCGACATCGAAATCCCCGATCAGATCGAGGTCAACGTCAACTGACCCGCACATGGGCCGGATCTTCGCGGTCGCGAGGGTCCGGCCCAATCCACCCCTGCCAGCAGTTTGAAATATCCAGCGGCCCGGCGTAACGCGAGCGCCATGAGCCATCCCTTCGCTCTCAGCCGCATCCACCACGCCGCCTATCGCTGCAAGGACGCGGGCGAAACGGTCGCCTGGTACAGCCGGGTGCTTGGCATGCGCTACACCAACGCCTTCGCCGAGGACCATGTGCCCTCCACCGGCGCCTACGACCCCTACATGCACGTGTTCCTCGATTGTGGCGGCGGCAACGTCCTCGCCTTCTTCGAGCTTCCCAACCAGCCGGAAATGTCCCGCGACCCCAATACGCCCGAATGGGTGCAGCACGTCGCGTTCGAAGTCGCCGATCTTGACGCCTTGATGGCTGCCAAGGCGCATATCGAGGCACAGGGGGTCGAGGTGCTCGGTCCGACCTATCACGGCATCTTCCGCTCAATCTATTTCTTCGACCCCAACGGCCACCGGCTCGAGCTGGCGTGCAACATCGGCACGGCCGAGCAATATGCCGAACTCGAACGGGTGGCGCCGCTGATGCTCGACGAATGGAGCCGGACCAAGAAGGCGCCGAAGCACGCCCAGTGGCTTCATGTCGATCCCGGCTCCCTGACTGAATGAAGCTGGCATCGCTGAAGGATGGCCGCGACGGGCGGCTCGTGGTCGTCTCCGACGACCTCGCTTATTGCGCGGGTGCCGGCCACATCGTTCCGACGCTGCAGGCGGCGCTCGACGATTGGGAGCGAATTGAGCCGCAGCTCCGGCTGCTGGCGACGGACTTGCAGCATGAGGCGATCCCGCGCGAGCGCTTCCACGAGCGCGAAGCGGCGGCGCCCTTGCCGCGCGCCTTTCAATGGGCGGACGGCTCGGCCTATGTGAATCATGTCGCCCTCGTCCGGCAGGCGCGTGGCGCCGAAATGCCGGAAAGCTTCTGGCACGATCCGTTGATGTACCAAGGCGGCTCGGACAGCTTTCTCGGTCCTCGAGACGACATCCCGCTCGCCGACGAGGGCTGGGGCTGCGACCTGGAAGCGGAAGTGGTCGTCGTCACCGGGGACGTCCCGCAGGGCATCAGCCGCGAGGAAGCGCTCAAGCGCATCCGCCTTGTCGGCCTGACCAATGATGTCTCGCTTCGCAATCTGATCCCCGCCGAGCTCGCCAAGGGATTTGGCTTCTTCCAGTCGAAGCCCGCCTCCAGCTTTTCACCGGTGTTCGTCACTCCCGATGCGATCGGGGCTCGTTGGCGCGACGGCAAGCTGCACGGGACGCTTGAGGTCGAGCTGAACGGCCAGCCGTTCGGCCGCGCCGATGCCGGCGAAGACATGACTTTCGATTTCGGCACTCTGATTGCCCATGCGGCCAAGACGCGGACGCTGGGTGCCGGCACGATCATCGGCTCCGGCACCGTCAGCAACAGGGATTCGGATGGCGGACCGGGAAGGCCGGTGGAAGAGGG
>DATFEO010000058.1:0-4620 GCA_035250985.1 Sphingomicrobium sp.
AAACGGCGAGAGCCTCGGCGAAGAAAGGTTGGAAGACGATCGGCATCCTCCATTTTCGCCCTGACGAGGACGGAGCCAGCTAGGTGGCGGAACGGCCTTCGTCGATCGGGGGTTCTTGCTGCGGAGAGGTCCCATGATCGACTTTGCGTCGGAGCGCCAGGCGATGATCGAGCGCACAATTCGCCGGCGCGGTCTCGATAACCCAGCCATGCTGGCGGCCTTTGACGCCGTCCCTCGCGAGGAGTTCATAAGTGGGGACTATGCCGAATTTGCTTATGCCGACGGCCCGCTGCCCATCGAATCCGGCCAGACCATCAGCCAGCCCTACATTGTCGCGCTGACCATCGACGCCGCGGGAATCGGCGCCGATGACAAGGTACTCGAGATCGGCGCTGGCTCGGGCTACGCCGCTGCCGTGATCGGCCAGATCGCCCGCGAGGTCATCGCCATCGAGCGACATGGTGAGTTGGTTAAGCTGGCCAAGGAGCGGATGCGGAGGCTCGGCTATGCCAATGTCCGCATCCTCGAGGGCGACGGCACGCGCGGCTGCCCCGCCGAGGCGCCTTTCGATGCCATTGTCGCCGCTGCGAGCGGCAGCCACGTCCCTTCCGTCCTCATTGACCAGCTCAAGCCCGGCGGCCGGATCGTCATGCCGGTCGGCGACCCGCAGAGCGTGCAGTCGCTTATCAAGCTCACCAAGCATCCCGACGGGCGTCTGGAACGCGAGGATTTGGGGGCGGTGCGCTTCGTCCCGCTGATCGGTGAACATGGGTTTCGCGACAACGGCAGCGAAGCCCTGGTGGAATCCGTTCCGCAGATGATCGCCGCTGCGGCGGAGCCGCTGCCGGATATCGAGGACCCGAGGTTTGGCGCACTGTTCGATCGCTATGCGGACGCCCGGGTCGTCCTGCTCGGCGAGGCCACCCACGGCACGAGCGAATTTTACCGTGCGCGGGCCTCGATCACGCGCCATCTGGTCGAAAAGCACGGCTTCACGATTATCGCGCTCGAGGCTGACTGGCCCGACGCGGCGACGCTCGACCGAATCGTCCGCCACCGCGAGAAAAGGGAAGGCGAAAACCGCGCCTTCGCTCGCTTCCCAATGTGGATGTGGCGCAACCGCGAGTTCGACAATTTCGTCCGCTGGCTGCACGGCCATAACGAGGGCAAGACGTTCGAGGAGATGGCCGGCCTGTTCGGCCTCGACCTCTACAACCTTTCCGCTTCGATGCGCGCGGTGGTCGATTACCTCGCCGGGGTCGACCCGGAGGCAGCGAAACACGCAAAGGAGCGCTACGCTTGTCTCGAGCCGTTCAGCCACAACCCCGCCGCTTACGGCCGGCTGGCAATGAGCCAGGGCTATGGCTTCTGCGAGGACGATGCGATCGCCATGCTGCAGGACCTGCTGGCAAGGAAGCTCGACTATTCGGCGAGGGACGGCGAGGAATGGCTCGATGCGGCGGCCAATGCCCGGCTCGTCAAGAATGCCGAAGGCTATTATCGCGCCATGTACGAGGGCGCGGCCGAAAGCTGGAACCTGCGCGATACGCACATGTTCGAGACGCTCTGCGCCCTGCTCGATGCGCGCGGACCCAGTTCAAAAGCCATCGTCTGGGCCCACAACAGCCATATCGGCGATGCCCGCTATACCGAGATGGGCATTGCCCGCGGCGAGCTGAACATCGGCCAGCTCGCCAAGGAGAAGTTCGGCGACCAGGCCCGGCTGATCGGTTTTGGGACGCATACCGGCACAGTGGCGGCAGCCGACGATTGGGATTCGCCGATGCAAGTGAAGACGATCCAGCCGTCGCTTGATGAAAGCTACGAGCGCCTCAGCCATGACAGCGCCGTTGCGCGCTTCCTTCTCGACCTACGCGAGGGCGAAAACCGCAAGGTCGCGGCGCGGCTCATGGAACCGATGCTGGAGCGATATATCGGCGTCATCTATCGGCCCGGGACCGAGCGTTGGAGCCACTACAGCCAGGCCATCCTGCCCGATCAGTTCGACGGCTGGGTCTGGTTCGACGAGACCGAGGCGGTGGCGCCGCTGCCGGGCGAGGTCCGCCCCGGCGACCAGGTCAGCGCCGACGAAACCTGGCCGTTCGGACTTTAGGACTTCCTGATTTCCGCAATCGTCCGGGCATTGCTGATCACCTCGACGTCGGTGATGCAGTGCAGCAGACGGAGGCCCTTGCGCTTCATGGCGCGGGCGAGGGCAGGGGCGAAATCCTCAGTCTTGGCGACGGTGTCGGCCCAGCCGCCGTAAGCCCGAGCCAAGACGGCGAAATCGGGATTTCGAAGATCGGTGGCACTGATCCGCTTCGGATATTCCCGTTCCTGGTGCATGCGGATGGTGCCGTAGCTGGAATTGTCGACGACGATGACCAGCAGGTCGGCGCCATATTGGGCTGCGGTCGCCAGTTCCTGCCCGTTCATCAGGAAATCACCGTCGCCGGCAATGCAGACGACGGCGCGGTCCTTGAAGCGCAGCGCCGCCGCGACCGCGGCCGGCAAGCCGTAGCCCATGGTCCCCGCTGTCGGCGCCAGCTGCGCGGGGGTGCCGGCATAGCGCCAGTAGCGGTGCCACCAACCCGAAAAATTGCCGGCGCCGTTGCAGATGATGGCGTCGGCCGGAAGCTCATCGCGCATCGCCTTCACGCAGGGCCCGAGGTCCATGGCGACGCCCTTGCGAGGCTTCGGCTCGGACCAGTCGAGCCATTCCCTGTGTGCCTCCTCGCCAGCTGAGAAGCGGACGAGGTCGGGATCCTGCCAGTCGTCGATCATCTCGGCGAACTCGCCCATGTCGGCGCAGATCGGCAGGTCGGCGTGATAGACGCGGCCGAGCTCGTTCGGGTCGGGGTGAACGTGGACCAAAGTCTGGCCGGGGTGATCGGGCGTGACGAGCGTATAACCGTCGGTCGTCGCTTCGCCCAGGCGTGGCCCGACCACCAGCAGCAGGTCGGCGTCGCGGATGCGCTGCTGCAGCTTCGGATTGGGACCATAGCCGAGCTGGCCGGCATAGACGCCACACTTGTTGTCCACGGCGTCTTGACGTCGAAAGGCGGCAGCGGTGGGGATGCCGTGGCGGAAGGCGAAATTGGCGAAATGATGCCCCGCACGCGGGCTCCAGTCGGCGCCGCCGATGATGGCGACCGGGTTCGTCGCCTCCTTTAAGAGCTCGAACAGGGCCTGGATGGCGCCCGGATCAGGCTCCTCGGCCAGAGGCGGCACCGGCGGTCGATCGAGCGCCTCGACCTCGTCGCGAAGCATGTCCTCGGGAATGGCCAGCACGACCGGGCCGGGCCGGCCTGCGCTGGCGACGCGATACGCCCGCGCGACATATTCGGGGATCCGCCGGGCATCGTCGATCCTCGCAGTCCATTTGGCGATGGGCGCGAAGAATGCCGGGAAGTCGATCTCCTGGAAGCCTTCTCGGTCCTTGTCCGCGCGCGCGAGGTCGCCGACAAAGAGGATCATCGGCGTCGAATCCTGGAATGCGACATGGACGCCAGCGCTGGCATTGGTAGCGCCGGGGCCGCGCGTGACGAAGGCGACGCCCGGCCGGCCGGTCATCTTGCCATCGGCATCGGCCATGTAGGCGACCCCGCCTTCCTGCCGGCAAACCACAAGGTCGATGTCGGGCGTGTCATGCAGCGCGTCGAGCACCGCAAGGAAGCTTTCGCCCGGCACCGTGAAGATGCGGTCACAGCCCTGGATTTTGAGCTGGTCGACGAGAATCCGTCCGCCGGTTCTGGCGCCGCTGCGCTTGGTCATTTTGAGCGCGTTAGCCGCTTGGCGGCTCCGCGTCACCTAGCGCCGGGGTGTCTGCCTCGCTTCGCCCAGCTTCAGGGCTTCGACCACCGCATCGGCGGCGCATTTGCTCGACAGGTCGACCAAGGTCTCGCTGTCCTTGTTGGTCTCGACAGTGCCCAAGCGGTGCATGCGGTTCGCAATGTCGCGCAGGTCGGCGATCGATTTTTCGGAGAGCTGGCTCTGGTCCTGCAGGAGTCGCTCGAACACCGGCTCGGCAAGCGGCGTTGCGAACTCGAGGCCCGCGAACTCATGCGCTTTCCAGACGACCCGGCAATATTGCGTTTCAAGGCCGGCAATGCTGAGCAGGACCCATGCATCGGTCGAGGCACCCGTCGTCGCTTCGATCCGGCAGCCGTGGGTCGAGATGTCGATCACCTTGACGCCGACGCGGCTGCGGCCCGGCTCGCGGATCGTCGCGCTGAGGCGAAGGCCGGCTCGTGGAGCGCGCCGGCGATCGGGCTGGTCGTCCGCGAAGGGGACTTTTTCGGCCATTTAGGCAGCCTTGCCGTTGAGGATCGGACCCAGTCCGCCCTCGGCCTGGATGCGCTCGGACAGCGTGCCGCGCGGCAAGTCCTGCTTCAGCGCCCAGGCGAGCACGGCCTCGAGTTGCTTGATGGTTGGCTCGTCGCACATGCCGTCGAAGGCGAGCTTGACGACCGGCTTCATCGGCGAGCGAAGCTGGATCTTGAGGCCCTGGGCTTCGACGAGGCGGAGATATTCCTCCGGCTCGCTTTCGGCGTCGAGGGCGAAATCATAGGCGGCGCTCAGGCCTTCGTAGAGGGCCATGTTGCTGCGGATTTGCGCCTC
>DATFEO010000169.1:0-7003 GCA_035250985.1 Sphingomicrobium sp.
TGCCATATTGCGGCATATCATTGTCGAGGGCGCAGCCGATCACTTCGGTGTAGAATCTCGTCGCCCGCTCCATGTCGCCGACCAGAAGCACGACATGGTCGATACCGGTCAGGGGAAAGGGCGCGGTCATAGCCGCACCAGCATCTTGCCGGTATTGGCGCCCTCGAACAGGCCGAGAAAGGCGTCCGGCGTCCGCTCCAGGCCTTCGACTACCGTGTCGCGGGACTTGACCTGGCCGCTCGCCATCCACGAGGCCATGTCTCGGTGGAACTCGCCGAGGCGCGGCTGGAAGTCGAAGACGATGAAGCCCTGCATCCGGATGCGCTGCGAGATCATCCGCATGATGTAACGGAAGGCCATGGGCTCGGCCTTGTTGTAGCCCTCGATCATCCCGCAGATCGCGAAGCGGGCGCCCCTCCGGGCATGCGCAAAGGCGGCGTCGAGATGGTCGCCGCCGACATTATCGAAATAGACATCGATGCCCTCCGGCGCTGCCAGGGCCAGCGACTTCACCACGGGCCCGGCCTTGTAGTCGAACACCTGGTCGGCGCCCAATGAGCGGATGAAATCGCATTTCCCCGCCCCACCGGCCGAGCCGATCACGGTCATGCCCTTGGCCTTGGCGATCTGGACTACCGCCGATCCGACGGCGCCGGCGGCGGCGGAGACGAAAACGATGTCGCCTTCCTTCGCGTTGGCGACGTCTAGCAGGCCGAAATAGGCGGTCATGCCGGTCACACCCAAATTGCCGAGGAAGGCCTGCGGCTCGACGCCGAGGTCGGGTAGCCGGGTGACGGTGGGGGCATCGAGCACCGCCTCGTCGCGCCAGCCGGCCATGTGCAGCACCTGGTCGCCGGGCGAAAAGCCCTCGGCCTGGCTTTCGACGATCTCGCCGACCGCGCCGCCGTCCATCGGCTGGTCGAGCTCGAAGGCGGGGACATAACTCTTAACGTCGTTCATCCGCCCGCGCATGTAGGGGTCGACCGACAGCCAAAGGTTGCGCACTCGCACCATGCCTGGGCCGAGGGCGGGGAGGGCAACTTCTCTCAGTGCGAAATTGTCGTGGGTTGGCAGCCCTTGCGGGCGGCTCGTCAAGTGCCAGGCGCGGGCCATCTAAGTCTCCGTTGCTTCCCGCAACTCGTTACGCCCGCCTCGGCCGTAGGAAAAGCCCGGCCGCCACAGGGACGACCGGGCCCTCCTCTCCTCAAGGATCGGTTAGTAGGTGCCTGAGAAGCTGCGGCTGAGCACGCCCGGGCCGGCCTCGCCCTGGTCCTCGCGCTCGAACAGCGCCCGCTCGCGGCTGTCGTCGCGCCAGCGCTGCTTGGCCTGCTCGGCGGTCATGTCGAGAATCACTTTGTCTTCCTCGATCCGGTCGATCGAAGTGCACATCAGCGAGTGGTGGGCGCCGCCCGCCTCCGGGTCGCTTTTGGTGAGGATGATCCGGTCGCCGGCAGTGCGGTCGACGGTGCCGACAGGCTCACCATCGGACCCCAGCACTTCCATGTGCTCGCGGACCTGGCCGAGGAGGCCGCGCTTCTGCTGGCGGCGGTCGCGCCAGCTGGTGAAATCGTCCTCGAACCGGGACCGATTTTCGCGCGCATAGTCCTCATAGTCGCGGTCCAGCTCATCGAGGTGGCGCTGCCTCAGTTCGCCATAATGGCGGTCATGATGGGCGCCGACCCCGTAAAAGGAGCCGCCGCGCTCCATCCGGCTCTCGAACTCGCTGCTACGGCCATAGTCGCCCGCCATCGGCCGGTAGGCGCGTTCCCCGCGGTCGCCGCCGAAGTCGCCGCGGCCGGTGAAGCGCCCGGTATAGGGCCGGCGATAGCCCTCGTCCCGCCAGCGGGGGCTGCGCTCATAACGCGTGAAGTCCTCGTCGCTCATGAAGGCGCGGCCACGATCGAAATCGCGGTCGCGGTCGGTGGCGAAGCGCTCGCGGCGGCCGAAGTCGCGGTCACGGCGCCAGTCGCGCTCACCGCGGGGCTCGCGGTCGCCATAATAGCGCTGGATGTCCTCCTCGTTCCTGAGGTGGCCGGAAAAGCGATCCGGATTGTCCTGCCGGCGGCGGCGCTCGGCCTCCTCGTCGCCGAACCAGCTGGCGATCTCGTCGCCGGCGCGCTCGAACCAACCGCGGTCGTCGCGGTCGCGGCCGAAGCGGTCGCGGTCGAAAGAGCCGTTGCCGAAACGGTCGTCATCACGCCATCGCGCGCGTCCTTCGCGCCAGTCGCGGCGCGTGTCATAACGGTCATAAGCCATTGATTTTCCCTCCAAGGATACCGCGGGCAACACTCGCTCGCGGGTTGGAATTGAAACGTTCGGGAGGGGCCGCCGTTCCTGTTGCTTTCGACGAAGCGAGGCCGCGCGCGGGCCCAAGCGAACGGAGGCGAAACGGAGTGGTTGCGGCAAGGGTCAAGCGTCGCTATCTGGGCGCCCTGCCGAGGGCGCGGGGCTGTAGCTCAGATGGGAGAGCGCTGCAATCGCACTGCAGAGGTCAGGGGTTCGATTCCCCTCAGCTCCACCAGCCTTCCAGCAAAGGCCCCGGATCGCTCCGGGGCCTTGTCGATTTGATGGCGCAAAGCGGGCTACAAATCGAAGTCAGTGATCCTTCCATCCGCCCGGAACGTGCAGTCCCATCCCTCGCTGCGGAAGCCGTTGCTTACGTAGCCGAAGACCTTGACGTGGCTGCTGTCGAGCGTCCGGACGTTGCGGACGCTGGCGCGGCCGTAGCGAGAGGCATAATTGGCGCAGCTGCTGGCCGCGGCCTGGCGGAAGTTGGAGCCGTAGCCGAGGGCGCCGATCGATCCGTAAACGGGGTTGTAGGTGCCGTAGCTACCGTATTGGGAATTGTCGTAGCCATAGCCGTAGGGGCTCATGGCGCAGGCGGCCAGCGGCAGAGCCGCGGCGGCAAGGATGAAGAGGGATTTACGCATGATTTACTCCCGTAGTCCCAAGTTTGCCCACGGCCGCTCTTCCGTCTTTGATGAAACGAAACAGCGGGCGGATGGCTCCGAAGCTGCAGCGGGGAAAGCGCTGGCGCATCGTTCGCCGCCACACCGTCGGCAACGCCAATGCGACCGCCGGCTTCACCAGTGCCATGGACCTGCGTGCGGCGGCCCAGAACCGCCGCACCACGGCCCGGGCGAACGCCCAGGCCAAGGCGCATGCCAACGCCATGGCCAAGGACAAGGCAAACACCAACAGCGTGCTCAACGACCCTGACGATTGATTGACCGCCCCAATGCAAAAGGCCCCGCCTTTCGACGGGGCCTCAGGATCGTGAACTAGACCCCGGCCTTCGCCGGGGCTCAGCTTAGTCGTTATCCTCGCCCGTCAGGAACGCCGGGGCGATGGAAGGCTCGGAGCCCTCGTCGCGCGGCTCGCGATCACGGCGGGGGCCACGGTCGCTGCGCTCGCCGCGCGGACCGCGATCGCGGTCGCCTTCACGGCGCGGACCTCGGTCGCGGTCGCCGCCCTCCCGCCTCGGGCCACGGCCCTCGCGATGACGGTCGCCACGGCCGCCACGGTCACCCCGCGGGCCACGGTCGCCGCCTTCACGCGGCTCCCTCGGCGGACGGGTGTCGGGCAGCTCCTCGCCGGTTTCCTGGTCGACCAGGCGCATCGACAGGCGGACCTTTCCGCGCGGGTCGACCTCGACCAGCTTGACCTTGACCTCCTGGCCCTCGGCGAGGACGTCACGGACGTTCTCCACGCGCTCGTTCTTGATCTCCGAAACGTGCACCAGCCCGTCCTTGCCGGGCATGAAGGTGACGAACGCGCCGAAGTCGACGATGCTCGCCACCTTGCCGGTGTAGATGCGCCCAGGCTCGGGCTCGGCGACGATACCGAGGATCCACTGGCGGGCGGCCTCGATCTGCGACAGGTCTGACGAGGCGATCTTGATGACGCCCTCGTCGTCGATGTCGACCTTGGCTCCGGTGGTGGCGACGATCTCGCGGATCACCTTGCCGCCGGTACCGATCACCTCGCGGATTTTGTCCTTGGCGATCTGCATGGTCTCGATGCGTGGCGCGTGGGCGCTGAGCTCGCCGCGGGTGCTGCTGAGCGCCTTGGCCATCTCGCCGAGGATGTGGGCGCGGCCCTCCTTCGCCTGGGCCAACGCAGTCTTCATGATCTCCTCTGTGATGCCGGCGACTTTGATGTCCATCTGCAGGCTGGTGATGCCCTCGGACGTGCCGGCGACCTTGAAGTCCATGTCGCCGAGATGGTCCTCGTCGCCGAGGATGTCGCTGATCACAGCGAAGTCCTTGCCTTCGAGGATCAGGCCCATGGCGATTCCGGCGACCGGGCGCGCCAGCGGCACGCCGGCGTCCATCAGCGCCAGCGACGCGCCGCAGACGGTCGCCATCGAGCTGGAGCCGTTGGACTCGGTGATGTCGCTAAGGACGCGGATCGTATAGGGGAATTCCTCCGCGCTCGGCAGCATTGGGTGGATCGCCCGCCAGGCGAGCTTGCCGTGGCCGGTTTCGCGGCGTGACGGGGCTCCGAAGCGGCCGACCTCGCCCACCGAATAGGGCGGGAAATTATAGTGCAGCATGAAGCGCGAGTAGGAGAGGCCCTCGAGCCCGTCGATCATCTGCTCGGCTTCCTTGGTGCCGAGCGTGGTGGTGACGATCGCCTGCGTCTCGCCGCGGGTGAAGATCGCCGAGCCATGGGTGCGCGGCAGGAAGCCGACCATCGCCTCGATCGGGCGCACGGTCCTGGTGTCGCGGCCGTCGATGCGGCGGCCTTCCTTCAGGATGGCGGTGCGGACGATGTCGGCTTCGAGGCCCTTGACCGCCTTCATGGCGACCAGCTGCTCCTGCGGCTCCGCCTCGGCGAAGGCCTCGGCGGCCTTGACGCGGGCGGCGTCGAGCGCCTCGCGGCGAACGGACTTGTTGGTCTGCTTGTAGGCAGCCTCAACATCCTTGCCGATCAGCTTCTTGAGCTTGTCCTTGATCGCGGCCTTGTCGTTGCTGGCGGCGAGCTCCCACGGGTCCTTGGCGGCCTTTTCGGCAAGGCTGATAATCGCCTTGCAGACCTGCTGCGAGGCCTTGTGGGCGAACATGACGGCGCCCAGCATTTCCTCTTCCGAAAGCTCCTTCGCCTCCGACTCGACCATCATCACGGCATTGGGAGTGCCGGCGACGACCAGGTCGAGCTTGCCCTCGGCGACCTCGGCCTGGGTCGGGTTTAGGATGTACTCGCCGTCCTTGAAGCCGACGCGGGCGGCGCCGATCGGGCCCATGAAGGGCACACCGCTAATGGTGAGGGCGGCCGAGGCGGCGATCATCGCCAGAATGTCGGGCTCGTTCTCGCCGTCGTAGGACAGCACCTGGGCGATGACCAGGATCTCATTGTAGAAGCCCTCGGGGAAGAGCGGGCGGATCGGCCTGTCGATGAGGCGGCTGGTCAGCGTCTCTTTTTCTGTGGCTCCGCGCTCGCGCTTGAAGAAGCCGCCCGGGATGCGCCCGGCGGCCGAGAATTTTTCTTGGTAGTGGACGGTCAGGGGGAAGAAGTCCTGCCCGGGTTTCACCGACTTGGCGGCGGTCACGGCGCAGAGGACGACGGTTTCGCCAAGGGTGGCGAGGACGGCGCCGTCGGCCTGACGGGCGACGCGGCCGGTTTCGAGCTTGAGGGTCTTTCCGCCAAGCTCGGTTTCTACGGTTTTGATATCGAACATTTTGATTCCTTATGCCCACGGCCGGATGCCGGTGGGGGCAGCTGGCGCGGGCTTTCCGGCCCGCTGCGGTTCGGGGCGTCCTTTGAGCCCCTTCAGAACGCCCCACCGGATTGTGGGGTTTCCAATATGCGAAGGGCGCCGGAGGGCGCCCTTGCGGTTACTTGCGAAGTCCGAGCTTGGCGATGAGATCGCTGTAGCGCTGGACATCCGTCTTCTTGAGATAATCGAGCAAGGAACGCCGCTTGTTGACCAGCATCAGCAGGCCACGCCGGCTATGGTTATCCTTGGCGTGGGTCTTGAAATGCTCGGTCAGGGTCTGAATGCGGTCGGTCAAGATGGCGACCTGGACCTCGGGCGAACCCGTATCGCCCTTGCCGCGGCCATGCTCCTTGGCCAGCGCGGCCTTGCGCTCCGTGGTAATCGACATCGTTTCACTCCATTCTAATTCAAAGGTTGAACCCGCGAACGACACGGACGTCGCCTGCCGAAACCTCGACCAGAGCGACCGGCGTTTCGCCGTCCATCGCAAGGTGTAGGCCCGGCTCCGCGGGGGTCCCGACGAGCCGCTGTCCGTGATGGAGCAGCAATGCCTGTTCGGGGGTGACGGGGAGGGCCGGGATGTCGTCCAGCCCCGCGACAAGCGGGAGAACCGCCCCATCAAGGGTGCGCGCCTTAGCGAGATCGGCCAATTTGTCCAGCGAAATCGCCGTTTCCAGCCCAAAGGGGCCTGCGCGCGTCCGCTTCAACATGCTGACGTGGCCCACCGTTTCCAAGGCGGCGGCAATGTCCCGGGCGAGGCTGCGGATGTAGGTGCCCTTGGATACGGCGGCGGCGAGGGTGATTTCCTCGAGTTCCTCCGCCCCTCCACTTCGCTCGGGACGAACGGACAGCTGGTGAATGGTGACCTGGCGCGGCTTCATTTCCACTGCTTCGCCGGCGCGCGCGCGGGCATAGGCCGGCTTGCCGGCGATCTTCAGCGCCGAAAAAGCCGGTGGAATTTGTTCGATGGCGCCGGTGAAGCGCGGCAGAACGGCTTCGATGTCGGCGACGGTTGGCCGGTGCTCGCTGGTGGCGATGACCGCGCCTTCCGCATCCAGGGTGGCCGTTTCCTCGCCGAACTTGATTGTGAACTCGTAGGTCTTGGTCGCATCGAGCATTCGGCCGGCAAGCTTGGTCGCCTCGCCGAGCGCGATCGGCAGCACTCCGCTCGCCAACGGATCGAGAGTGCCGCCGTGGCCGACCTTGGTCCGGGGCTGTCCGTCCTCGCGCAGCGCGCGCTTGACCGCCGAGACACATTGGGTCGAGCCGATTCCGAACGGCTTG
>DATFEO010000173.1:0-8092 GCA_035250985.1 Sphingomicrobium sp.
CTGCCGTGATGCCGCCTCGGCGGCCGTGAGGTCTGCCGCGATCCGCGCCGCTTGCGCTTCGCCGTCCGCCAGCCTCGTCTCAATTGCTTGCCGCTCAGCCGCAAGCGCCTCGATCGCCTTCGCCGCGTCCTCGCGCAGTGCTTCCTCGCGCGCCGTTTCCGCTCGCAGCGACTCCTGCAGTCGATCGAGCTCGGCGAGCCTCCGGACGATCGTGTCGCGGAGCGCCCGCGCCGTCGCCAGCTCGTGTGCCAGGGTGCGGCCACGATCGCGCGCCTCGGCCAGCGATGAACGCCGCGAGGCCAGCTCGGTCGCGGCCTGCTCCTGCGCCAGTTGCGCCTGCTGCACCGCCTGCTGCAATGTTCCGACCGCTTCGCCGGCGCGGCGGGCTTCCTCGGCGGCGGCCTTCGCCGCCTCGTCCGCTTCGTGCCAGCGGGCATAGAGCAGCCGGGCTTCGGCCGCTCGGATTTTTTCGCTCAGCTGGCGATAGCGCTCGGCGGCGCGCGCCTGCCGCTTCAGTGCCGCGGCCCGTGCCTCCTGATCGCCCAAAAGCTCGGTGAGGCGGGTTAGATTGGCCTCCGTCGCGCGCAATTTCTGCTCCGCATCCTTGCGCCGCGCATGCAGGCCGGAAATGCCCGCCGCCTCTTCCAGCATCAGCCGCCGTTCGACCGGCTTGGCGGCGATCACGGCCCCGATCCGGCCTTGGCTGACCAGCGCCGGAGAATGGGCGCCGGTGGCCGCGTCGGCGAACAGCAAGGCGACATCCTTTTGCCGGACGTCGCGGCCATCGATGCGATAGGCGGAGCCGGCGCCGCGCTCGATCCGGCGCGTGACCTCGCTTTCGCCCGCTGCTTCCGTCTCGCCGCCGTCCCCCGCTTCCCGCTCGAGCAGCAGCGACACTTCGGCAAAGTCGCGCGGCGGGCGCGTCGCGGTGCCGGCGAAGATGACGTCCTCCATGCCGCCGCCACGCAGCGACTTGGGGCTTCCCTCGCCCATCACCCAGCGGATCGCTTCCAGGAGATTCGACTTGCCGCAGCCGTTGGGGCCGACGACGCCGGTCAGGCCTTGTTCGATGCGAAGCTCAGCCGGCTCGACGAAGCTCTTGAAGCCTCCGAGCTTGAGCCGCCTAATCTTCAACGCGCCGCCCCTCCCCGGCGCCCGGCATTACCCGCCGAGCGCTTCCTTGATCTTGGCTTCGACCTGCTGCCAGGGCGTCGAGCCGGCCTCGATCGCCACCATCTCGCCATTCAGCAGGAATGCCGGAGTGCCCGGAATGTCGTAGGACGAGACGGCATCGTTCTGCATCTGCACCAGCCGATCGACCTCGCTTTGGTTGGCGAGGCAGGCGTTCGATTTTTCCACCGGCAGGCCGCGCATCGCCGCCCATTCCTGGAAACCGGCGAGCTTGGCGATTTCGGCATATTGCTGTTGCGGCGGCAGGCCCTGGATTTGCTGCATGGCGGCAGGGTCGGCGGTCTGGGCCTTGGTCATCCACTCGCGCTGGTCCGCGAACAGGCCGCGGGTCAGGCCGAAGAAACTGGTCGGCCCGCCGCACCGCGCCACCAGCGAGGCGGCGAGGTCGAACGGGTCGCGCACGAAGTTACGGAACTCCAGGCTGACCTTGCCCGACTTCACGTAGTTGTCGACCAGGGGCTTCATCGCCTCGTGGTCGAACTCGGCGCAGTGCGGACAAGTCATCGACCCGAACTCAACGAGCTTCACCGCGGCATTGGGGTTGCCCATCAGGAAACCGCCCTCGGCGGTCTGGGTGACGACGCTGCTCCAGTCGCCGTTCGCGGGCGGCGGCACCGGTGCCGCGGGGCCGGACGCCGCCTGGCCATTATCGCTGCCTTTTTCGGCGTTGCAGGCCGCGGTCGAAAGGCCGGCAACGGCAAGCGCCATGAACAATGTGCGAGTGATCACTTGGGGAGACTCCGGATTATGGGGATGGGCTTCTCGTCCTGGGTCTGGATGACCGGCGGGCCGGTCGATGCCGCGATATGCCCGGCGAGTGCTTCGAGGCAAGCCCGAAGCTCGGGATCGGCGACGGAACGCAAATTCTCGCCGAGCTCCTCGGGCACCGCGGCGGGCTTGGCCCGGCGGCGCCTTGGCGCGGCGGCCGGCAGTCTCCCCTGGCGAAAGACGACCTTGGCAACCGCCGCATAGCCGAAGAAGCGGTTCACGCGCTCGATGATCATCGGCCCCAAATGCTGGATCAGCGGCGCATGCGCTCCCTCGACCAGCAGGGTAAGCGTCCCGCCCGACTTCCTGCCGGCCGGAAAGCGGATCGATTCGGGCAGGGACACCTGGCCATAGCGCTCGCCGACAATCTCCTTCCAGCGGCTGACGACGCTGGCCTGGATGAAGCCGAACTTCTTCAGCGCCATGCCGCCGATGTCACCGACCAGGTCGCCGGCGGCGCGGGCATGGCCGCGGCGGGGAGCATCGTCGTTGATGGGCTTTCGCTTCGACATTGCCGCTAGTCATGCCATAGCGCCTCCATGATCGCCAATGCCGCGACGCGGCTGCTGCAACATTATGTGGATAACTTCCGGCGCCTGCCCTGGCGCGCGCCCCCGGGCAGCACGCCGCCGGAACCCTATCACGTCTGGCTGAGCGAAATCATGCTGCAGCAGACGACCGTGGCGGCCGTCATTCCGCGCTTTAACCGGTTCGTGAATCGATGGCCGACGGTCGAGGCGCTCGCCGCCGCGCCGGAAGCGGATGTCCTGCAGGAATGGGCGGGGCTCGGCTATTATGCCCGCGCCCGCAACTTGATCGCCTGCGCCCGCGAGATCCGCGCCAGCGGCGGCTTTCCTCGGGATGAGGCGGGCCTGCGAGTCCTGCCAGGCATCGGCGCCTATACGGCGGCGGCCATCGCCGCCATCGCCTTCGGCAAGGACACGGCGCCGGTCGACACCAATATCGAACGTGTCGTCGCGCGGCTGGAGGGGCTCACGGACAAGGCGGCGATCCGCCACGCGGCACGGGACATGATCCCGCCCGGCCGCGCCGGCGATTTCGCCCAGGCCATGATGGACCTTGGAGCGACCATTTGCCGTCCAAAGGCGCCATTGTGCGGCCAGTGCCCATTGTCGGCTGACTGCCGGGCCTTCGCGCTTGGAGCAGCCGAGGCCTTCCCGGCTCCCAGGATTCGCAAGGTCCGGCCGCAAAAATATGGCATCGCCTGGTGGATCGAGCGCGACGGCTGCGTCTGGCTGGTCCGCCGGCCGGCGAAGGGCATGCTCGGCGGCATGGCGGCGCTGCCGGGCACGCAATGGCAGGACGAGCCGCTCCCCGGCCCGGCGATCGCTCGCGCCCGCCACGTCTTCACCCATTTCGCTCTCGAATTGGTGATCGTCGCCGAATCCGAGCCGTGCAGCGAGGGCTGGTGGCAGCCGCTCGACCGGCTCGGCGAGGCCGGGCTGCCGACCCTCTACCGACGCGCCGCCGATGCGGTGCTGGGGACGCGAACCGCCCTTGCCGCCTGAACCTTTCTTCTCCGGACCGGGCCTCGACCGCGCCGACTTGCTGCGTGCGCAGCCCGACAGGCTCGCCGAATTGGCGGCGCGAGCTGACGCGCGCGAGCTGCAATGGGCCGACGGAATGCCTTTGCTGGAACGCGACGGGCGCCTCGGCTGGGGGCCGATCGGCAGCCCACTGCTGTTCCTGGGCATGGACGGCGATGCGCCGCGTTTTTCGGCGCTGCCCCCCGCCCCGCCTGCCGGCGCCGCCTTCGCCCTGCTCGCCCAACTCGACGAGCGTCAGGCGCCTTTGTTCGCCTGCGCGCTGAGCCTCGCAAACTGGCATGGGCGGCATGGCCATTGCTCGGTCTGCGGCAATGTCACCGAAATCGTCCGCGGCGGTTGGTCGCGGCGGTGCCCGGCTTGCGGCGGCGAGCATTTCCCGCGCTCAGACCCCGTCGTCATCATGCTCGCCGAACATGACGGACGCCTGTTGCTCGGCCGCCAGCCGCACTACCCGCCCGGCCGCTTCTCGGCGCTCGCGGGCTTCGTCGAGCCGGGCGAGACGATCGAGGCCGCCGTGGGCCGCGAAATTCGCGAAGAAGCCGGAATCGAGGTCGCCGACGTCCGCTATGTCGCCAGCCAGCCTTGGCCCTTTCCCTCCTCGCTGATGATCGGCTGCCGCGCGCGGGCGCTGAGCGACCAGTTGACCGTCGATTTCACCGAGCTCGACGATGCCCGTTGGTTCACTCGGCAAGACGTGGCGGCCGCGGTTTCGGGCGACGAAAGTGCGCCATTCCTGGCGCCCCCACGCTATGCCATCGCCCGCACCCTGCTCGAGCACTGGCTAGCCGCTTGATGAAGCGCTTGGCCCGCCCTAAAGGGGGCGCCAATTCTCGAAGCCCTCAACCGGACTAGACCTTCATGAAAGATCGCCAGAACACCATCAACGGCTGGCTGTTGTTTGCCGGGATCGTCGCTTTGGGCGGCTCGATCGTCAGCGGCGAAGTGTTCAAGGCCGAGCGCCCTGAGCATATGGGCTATCCGATCGAGGGCGTGGTTGAAGAGGGCGAAGGAGCCGCCGAAGCGGAGAAGCCGATCGCCTTTTATCTGGCCTCCGCTGACGTCGGGCAGGGCGAGCAGGTTTTCAAGAAGTGCGCCGCCTGCCACAACGCCGATCCCGGCGGCGCCAATGCGCTCGGGCCCGCGTTGTTCGGCGTGATGGGCCGGCCCATCGCCGGCCACGGCGGCTTCGCTTACTCGCCGGCGCTGAAGGAAGTCGGAGGCAGCTGGGACTGGGACAAGATGTCCGCCTGGCTGGCCAATCCAAAGAAGTTCGCGCCGGGCAACAAGATGACCTTCGCGGGTCTAGGCAACCCGCAGGACCGGGCCAATGTCATGGCCTTCCTCAACAGCCGCGGCAGCAATATCGCCATGCCGGCCGTCCCCGCGGATGAGGCGGCCACCGCCACCGCTGAGGCCGATGACGCGGGCGCCCAGAAGGCCGAGAACGAAGGCGTGATGACCGAGCAGCAAGCGGTCGCGGGCGGTCAGAAGAATGTCGGCGGCGAAGGCGCGCCGAAGGTCAGCGGCACCGACCCGACCGCCAAGAAGGACTAAATCGGGCAGGATTGGCGGCGCGAACCGCGCCTAGTCGTTGTCGTAATAGTCGGTGACGAACTTCCAGGCTTCGTCGGCATCCTCGCAGAAGTGGAAGAGGTCGAGGTCGCCGGGAGAGATCACGCCTTCCTCGGCCAAAGCCTCGAAATCCACCACGCGGGTCCAGAATTCCTTGCCAAACACCAGGATCGGCAGCGGTCGGACCTTCCCGGTCTGGATCAGGGTCAGCAGCTCGAAGAACTCGTCGAAGGTGCCGAACCCGCCGGGGAACACTGCGACCGCCCGCGCTCGCAACAGGAAGTGCATTTTCCTGAGCGCGAAATAGTGGAACTGGAAGCTGAGGTCGGGCGTGACGTATCGGTTCGGCAGTTGCTCGTGCGGGAGGACGATGTTGAGGCCGATGGAATCGCAACTCTCGTCCTGGGCGCCGCGGTTGGCCGCTTCCATCACTGATGGACCGCCGCCCGAGCAGACAACGAAATGCCTCTTGCCTTCTTCGTCGCAGTCGCAGCGGCTGGCGTGACGGGCGAGCGCGCGGGCGACATCATAAAAGTGTGACTTCGCCTTCAGCCGCTCCGCGACCTTGCGCTGCCAGTCGGTCTGCGCGGAGGCCAGCAGAGCCTCGGCCTTGGACGGCTCGGGAATTCGCGCGGAGCCGTAGAAGACAAAAGTCGAGCCGATATTGGCCTCATTCATCAGCAGTTCGGGCTTCAGAAGCTCAAGCTGGAAGCGCACCGGCCTGAGGTCGGGCCGAAGCAGGAATTCGGTGTCCTGGAACGCAAGCTTGTAGGCTTCGCTCTCGGTTTGCGGGCTCGACGGGACGTGCTTGGCGGAATCCGCGTCGAACTTGGCTTCCGGAAAGATCCTCTTGGGTGGGATATGGTCGGCTGTCATCGGTGGACGCCCTTAGCCGAGCATATCCCAAACCCCAAGCGGCTCAGCCGCTCAATACACTCTCGCCTTGGGCTTGATGTAGCCGATCTCGTCGGTGAGCGTGAACTCGTGCACCGGGCGGTAGTCGATGCGAACGGCGCCGCCGCTGCCGCCCCAGCCGTCGAACCAGGCGAGCGTGTGCTTCATCCAGTTCTTGTCGTCGCGATCGGGATAGTCCTCATGCTTGTGCGCGCCGCGGCTCTCCTTGCGGTTGGCGGCGGAATGCATGGTGACCGTCGCCTGGGCGAGGAGATTGTCGAGCTCGAGAGTCTCGACCAGGTCGGTGTTCCAGACCAGGCTGCGGTCGGACACATGGACGTCGGCCATCCTCTTGTAGACTGCATCGATCCTGGCCTTGCCCTCATCGAGCGAACGATCCGTTCGGAACACCGTGCAGTCGGCCTGCATCGTCCTCTGCATCTCCAGCCGGATTTCGGCCGTCGGACTTCCGCCCTCGGCATGGCGGAATTTGTCGAGCCGGGACAGAGCGAGCTCCTCCGATCCCTTGGGCAGCGGCTTGGGCGCATGACCGGGCTTGATCACTTCGGCCAGGCGATGGCCGGCGGCGCGGCCGAAGACGACCAGGTCGGTGAGGCTGTTGGAGCCGAGGCGATTGGCGCCATGGACCGACACGCACGCGGCCTCGCCGACCGCGAACAGGCCGGGGACGACCGAGTCCGGATTCCCGTCCTTCAGCGTCACGACCTCACCGTGATAGTTCGTCGGTATGCCGCCCATGTTGTAGTGCGCCGTCGGCACCACCGGCAGTGGCTGCCGCGTCAAGTCCACGCCTGCGAAAATCTTGCCGGTCTCGGTAATGCCTGGCAGCCGCTCGGCGAGAATATTCGGATCGATATGGTCGAGGTGAAGGTAGATATGGTCCTTGTTCGGGCCGACGCCACGGCCTTCGCGGATCTCCATCGCCATCGAGCGCGAGACGACGTCGCGGCTGGCGAGGTCCTTCGCCGAGGGTGCATAACGCTCCATGAAGCGCTCGCCTTCCGAATTGGTCAGATATCCGCCCTCGCCGCGCGCGCCCTCGGTGATCAGCACGCCGACCCCATAGACGCCCGTCGGATGGAATTGGACGAACTCCATGTCCTGGAGCGGCAGGCCGGCGCGCAGCACCATGGCATTGCCATCGCCGGTGCAGGTGTGGGCCGAAGTGCAGCTATGATAGATCCGGTTGTAGCCGCCGGTCGCAAGCACCACCGCGCTGGACCGGAAACGGTGGATCGACCCGTCGTCGAGGCACAGGGCGATGAGGCCGCGGCACTCGCCGCCTTCCATGATCAGGTCGAGTGCGAAATATTCGATGAAGAAGTCGGCGTCGTAGCGCAGGCTCTGCTGGTAGAGCGTGTGGAGCATGGCATGGCCGGTGCGGTCCGCTGCAGCACAGGTGCGCTGGGCCGGGGGCCCTTCGCCCATGTTCTGCATCATGCCGCCGAAGGCGCGCTGGTAGATCCTGCCTTCGGGGTCGCGGCTGAAAGGCACCCCGAAATGCTCGAGCTCGTAGACCGCCGCCGGCGCTTCGCGGCACAGATATTCGATCGCGTCCTGGTCGCCGAGCCAGTCCGAGCCCTTGACCGTGTCGTACATGTGCCAGGTCCAGTGGTCCGGGCCGGCATTGCCGAGGCTGGCCGCGATCCCACCCTGGGCGGCGACGGTGTGGCTGCGGGTCGGGAAGACCTTGGTGATGCAGGCGGTCTTCAGCCCCTTCTCGGCCGCGCCCATGGTGGCGCGCAGTCCCGACCCGCCGGCGCCGACCACCACCACGTCGTAGCTGTGGTCGACGATCTGATAGGCCGGCGCGGCCATCAGGCCGGACTCCCCAGCGCGATCCTGAGCACCGCGAACAGGGCCAGCGCGCCGGCGAACACGCTCGCGAAATTGACGAGGACGATCCAGAAGAATTTGCTGCCCTCGTCATGGACATAATCCTCGACGACGACCTGGAGGCCGAGCTTCAGATGCCAGAAGGTCGAGACGACCAGCAGCATCATCGGCACCGCGGCGATCGGGTCGGCGAGCCACTCGGTGACGGTGCGATGGTCGAGCTCCGGCAGCCGCAGCAGCGA
>DATFEO010000181.1:0-11962 GCA_035250985.1 Sphingomicrobium sp.
CAGCTGCCAGAAGCTCTCGCGATGGCGGTCGACACAGAAGGTGTCGCTAAGGGTGAACGCCACCTTGCGGCCTGCTGCGTGCGCCGCCTCGATCGCCTTCTCCATGGCCGCGCGCGGTGCCGGCGGGTCCCAGAGATAGCCTTCCAGATAAATGATGCCGGCATCCGCGATCTCGGCCGGTTCGATGTCCGATTTGTCGAGCATCTGCGCGGCCCCGAGGAACGTGTTCATCGTCCGCTGCGCGTCGGGCGTGACCAGGATGAGGCTGCGGGCGGTCGCGCCGACATCGGCACGCGCCGGGACGATGAAATCGACGCCAAGGCTTTCGATGTCGTGCTGGTAGATGGCGCCCAACTGGTCGTCGGCGACCTGGCCGATGAAGCCCGCCTTGCAGCCCAGTGCCGCGAGGCCGGCAGCGGTGTTGCCGGCCGACCCGCCGCTGAGTTCGCGCCCCGGACCCATGGCGGCATAGAGCCGGTCGGCCTCGCGCTCGTCGATCAGCCGCATCATCCCCTTTCTCAGCCCCTGCTCCTCGAGGAAGCGGTCGTCGGCGTCGGCAATAACGTCGACGATGGCGTTGCCGATCGCCAGCACGTCGAGGCGGGGTGCGGTCATGAATGGATCCTGCGAGTGGCTTGAGGTCGCGGCGGCGCCTAGCCGCCCCTCAGCGCCGGAGCAAGCTTGCCACCCATCGGGCGACCCGGCATGAACCGCCGATGCGTCGCTTAGTAACCCTCGTACCGATCCTTGTCCTCGCCGCCTGCGCGCCGCGTGTCGCCCAGCAACCCGCGCCCACGACGACCCCCACACTGGTCGATCGGCCGTCGAGCGGCGTGCTGATCGGCCTCACCGCCAGTGAGCTCGGCGCCCGCCTCGGCGCACCCAGCTTCCAGGTCCGCGAAGGCAGCGGCACCAAGCTGCAATGGTCGGAGAACGGCTGCGTCCTCGACGCCTATTTGTATCCGCCTCCCAATGGACAGGGCGTCCCTCGCGTCGCCCATGTCGACGCCCGCAATCCCTCAGGCGTCGACCTCCATATCGACAGCTGCCTCTCCCTCATGGCCCGCTAGCCTCAGCATCGCCCAGCCGGCAGCGTCGGCCACCACCGGGTCGGGATCATCGAGCAGCGGCAACACCCGTTCGGTAAGCGACGCATCCGCACTGTTGCCGGCAGCGACCAGGCAATTGCGGATGAACCGGTTGCGGCCGATGCGCTTGATCGGCGAACCGGAGAACATCTCCCGAAATCCGGCATCATCGAGGCCCAGCAGGCCGGCGATCCGCGGTGCGGCCAGTTCGGCGCGCGGCAGGAAGGCGCGGTTGGCGGAGGCTGCCTCGGCGAAGCGATTCCACGGGCAGACCGCCAGGCAATCGTCGCAGCCGTAGATGCGATTGCCGATCGCCTCGCGGAACTCGACTGGGATCGGTCCGTGATGCTCGATGGTGAGGTAGGAGATGCAGCGCCTGGCATCCATGCGATGCGGCCCCGTGATCGCCCCGGTCGGGCAGGCGGCGATGCAGGCCGAGCAGCTGCCGCAATGCACGGAGGCCGGTTTGTCGGGCTCCAGGCTGAGGCTGGTGTAGATGATTCCCAGGAACAGCCAGTTGCCGTGCTCGCGGCTGAGGACATTGGTGTGCTTGCCCTGCCAGCCGATGCCGGCGGCGGCGGCCAGCGGCTTTTCCATCACCGGCGCGGTGTCGACGAAGACCTTGAGCTCGCCGCCGAAGCGCTCGTGCATCCAGCGGCCGATGGCCTTCAGGGCCTTCTTGACCGTCTTGTGATAGTCGCCGCCCTGGGCATAGGCCGAGATGCGGGCACGGTCCCTCGCCCCGGCCAGCGCCAGCGGATCGGTTGCCGGCGCATAGCTCATTGCCAGCGCGATCA
The DNA here is from genome assembly GCA_035250985.1 of Sphingomicrobium sp. GTDB lineage: Bacteria > Pseudomonadota > Alphaproteobacteria > Sphingomonadales > Sphingomonadaceae > Sphingomicrobium. The sequence continues at coordinate 1,886 of DATFEO010000181.1, forward strand.
CCGAGTTCGCGTCCGCCCACAGGCCTTGCGGGCTGGCGCGCTGCGCCGCCCTTTCTTCCATCCAGACCATCTCGCCGTGACGCCCCTCGCCCAGCCATTGCTCGAGGTCGCCGCCGGCATGAGCCGCCGCATCGGCGCGCGCGAAGCCGCAGGCGACGAAGCCCAGCTCGGCCGCTTTTGCGCGGATTTCCTGCTCGATGGTCATTGTCATTTAAGTATCAGCGCTTAGCACAAGCCGCATGAACTCCAGCAACCCGGCCATCCTCGCCAAGGACCTCGTCAAGATGTTCGGCGAGACCCGCGCCGTTGACGGCGTCAGCCTGGCCGTTCCCGAGGGCTCGATCTACGGGGTCCTTGGCCCCAACGGCGCCGGCAAGACCACGTGCCTCAGGATGCTGCTTGGCATCATCGACCCCTCTTCGGGCGAACGTTCGCTGCTCGGCCGGACAAGCCCGCTCGATGCGGCGCACGAGGTCGGCTATCTGCCGGAGGAGCGCGGACTCTATCCGGCGATGAGCTGCGTCGAGGCGATCGCCTTCATGGGCGCGCTGCGGGGCCTGCCGCTGCGCGATGGCCGCCAGCGCGGGGCGGAGCTGCTCGAAGCCCATGGTCTCGGCGACTGGATCAAGAAGCCGATCCGGACCCTGAGCAAGGGAATGGCCCAGACCGTGCAATTGCTCGGCACCATCGTCCACCGCCCGCGCCTGATTGTGCTCGACGAGCCCTTTTCCGGGCTCGACGCCATCAACCAGGGGAAGCTGGAAGCGCTGATCCGGCGCCAGGCGGCCGAGGGCGTCACCGTCGTCTTCTCAACCCATGTCATCGCCCATGCCGAGCGGCTGTGCGAGCGCATCGCCATCATCGCCAACGGCCGGGTCGCCTTCGAAGGCGCGGTCGACGAAGCGCGCGGGCGCCTCAGGCCGATCGTTCACCTGCGTACCCGATCGGTGGACGGACCCTGGCGCTCGGCCATTCCCGAAGACGCCCGGGAGGCCGGCGGCGAGTGGGTGTTCGAGCTGCCGCGCGGCGGCCCCGAGCCCTTGCTCAAGGCGCTGATCGACGGCGGCGCCGGAATCGAGACCTTGAGCATCGAGCGGCCCGGCCTGCATGACGCTTTCGTCGCCATCGCCGGCGAGGCGGCGGCCAGGGAAATGGGCAGCAGCGAACCGGTTGTGGAGGCCGCATGAAGCTCAGGCGGATCATCGGCTCGGCCTTCGTCATCGCCCGTAGGGACTTTACCGCGACGGTGATGAGCAAGGCGTTCCTGCTGTTCCTCCTGGGCCCGCTGTTCCCGGTGCTGATGGGCGCCGCCTTCGGCGGCATCGGCGCCAAGATCGAACAGGAAACCCGGGTGCCGGCGGTGATCGTCGTCGGCTCGGAGGAAGACTTCTCGCGGCTGCTGGTCGCCCAGGGCCGGCTCGCCGCCACCATTCCCGGCCAACGGGTCATCCGGCTGGCCCATGCCAGGCCAGGCGCCGATGCCAGGGCCCAGCGCGAAGACCTGCTCAAGCAGGAATCGACGCCGGTGCTCGGCGTCCTTGAAGGCGGGATCGACCGGCCCTTGCTGACCGGCGCCGTGGCAGCCGAGGGCTCTACCGTCCACCAGCTGCGCTGGATGATCGAGGACGCGCGCCGAACCCAGCTGCTGCCCGACGTTCCGGGCCGGCCGCTGCTGGTCAGCGTAACCGAGAAATCGGCAGGGACGCTCGCCACCGGCCGTGCCTTGACGGCGCGAGCCGGCCAGGCCCTTCTCTTCTTCCTCACCCTTCTGCTGGCCGGCATGGTGCTGTCCCAGCTGATCGAGGAGAAATCGAACAAGGTGATCGAGATATTGGCCGCGGCTGTGCCGGTGGATTCGATCTTCCTCGGCAAGTTGTTCGCCATGCTCGCAATGTCGCTGGTCGGGATCACCTTGTGGACCGCAGCCGGGGCCGGGGCCATCGCGCTGTGGGCCGAGCATGGCCTTGGCAGCCTGCCGACACCCGCGGTCGGCTGGCCGGTCTTCCTCACCCTGGCCCCGCTCTATTTCGCGATGAGCTATTTGCTGATCGGCGCGGTCTTCCTCGGCATCGGCGCCCAGGCCTCGACCGTGCGCGAGGTCCAGACCCTGTCCATGCCCGTGACCATGGCGCAGCTGGCGCTGTTCGCCTTCGCGTCCCTGGGCGTCGGCCACCCCAACGGCACCGAGGCCATCGCTGCCGCCGTATTCCCGCTGTCGTCGCCCTTCGCCATGCTCGGCCGCGCAGCGGAGGAAGCCGCACTCTGGCCACATCTGCTCGCCTTCCTCTGGCAGGCTTTGTGGGTGGGGCTGATCCTGCACGTCGCCGCGGGCCTCTTCCGTCGCAGCGTGCTCAAGTCAGGGCGAACCTTCCGGTGGCCGTGGCAAAGGCGGGCGGCCTAGACTCCTCTCCCCGGCGGGGAGAGGGTGGGTGAGGGGGTTCGCCTGACGAAGCATCGACTGACGCCGACCGCGCGTAAACTCCGCATGCGCAGCACCGACGCTGAAAAGCTGCTCTGGCGGCATATCCGGTCAAGGCAGCTGGAAGGCGCGAAGTTCGTTCGCCAGTTTCCGATTGGCGGCCACATCGCCGACTTCGTCTGCCGGGACGCGCATATCATCGTCGAACTGGATGGCGGCCAGCATGGCGAAGAAGTCGACGCGGAACGGACCCGGTCAATCGAAGCGTTCGGCTACCGTGTCATCCGCTTCTGGAACAACGACGTTCTGCAAAATATCGACGGCGTTTTGGAAGCGGTTGGTCAGGAGTTGCGGAATGCTCGTGGGCGTTGAGCCCCCTCACCCCAACCCTCTCCCCGGCGGGGAGAGGCGTTTGCTTTCGGCCCATTGCGATCTCTGGCGAATAGCGCGCCTAAGCAAAGTTAATCTCGAATTTACCATTCCCTGCTAGCGTCATGCGCCTGGAGGATCGACTAATGAGGCGCCAGCCGGGGTGGATCTCAAGAGCAGATAGAAATCCTGTCTCGCTGGAAGGCGTCGTCTTCCTCAGCGAGGGGCGCTCTTTTCCTGTCCTGGTCGCGAACCTCAGTCGGAACGGGTGCGAAGTTCAATCCGACGAAGATCTCAAAATCGGGGACCAGGTCCGGTTGCAGTCAGCAGCCATCGGCGAAGTTTCCGCCTCCGTGCGTTGGTCGCTTCTCGGGCGAGCGGGACTGCGCTTCTCGGCGGACAGCTAGAGTCCGCTTTCCACCCATTCCTGCCCTCCGGCCAACGTCTGCTTTCGACCCATTGCGGACATTAGCTTCGGCCTTGAGCTGAACTCAAGTGCGTGTCCCACGGTCCGGACAGGCAGTATCTCAGGCCGGGAAATTCATCTTCCTGATGATCGCCTGGAAGCGCGCGTCGCTGCGCAAGGGATCGAGCAGGGGGTCGACGCGGATGTTGAACAATCCGGGATCGCGAACCGACCAGGCGTGCTCGAGCGCCGCGATCGCGCGTTCCTTGTCGCCAAGGTCGGCGTAGATTTCCCCATATTGGTAGCTGGCGGCGTCGCCGAACAGGGCCTGCATGCGTTGGATTTTTTGCTCGGCCCCATCACGATTCCCGGACCGGGCCAGGATCAGCGCTTCGCCGGTCAGCCGTTCCCACCGGTCCGGATTGAGAGCGGCATACTGGCTTTGTGCTTCCCGGAGCCTGCCGACCATTACAAGGCAATGTCCGAGCAGCAACTGGTCGTCAAAAAGCTCAGGTGATTTCCGTTTCGTCGTTTCCGCGAAATCGACCGCTTCCTGGTAGCGGCGGGCATCGAACAGGGCGCCGACCCAATTCTCGTGCGAGTCCTGGCTGAGCGGATCGAGCTCCAGGGCCTTTTGCGCCAGCCGGATCGATTCCGCCTGGTTCCCAAGTTGAGACACGAAATAACTATAGGCCGTGACCAGCGTTGCGTCTCCGGGCGCCAGCTCCACGGCTCGGCGATATTCGGCGGAAGCTGCGGCGATGTTGAAATTGCCTTGATGCACGGCTGCCATTGCCGCGTGCGCGTAGGAGAAATCCGGCGCCAGGCTGAGTGCCTTTTTCGCAAACGGCGTTGCTTCCGCGCGTGATCGGGCAAATTCCTCCCCGCTCGTCGAAAAGGCATTGCCGCGACGGATCGTGTAAAATGCCCGGCGCGCGTAGGCGCCGGCATAGTCCGGGTCCAGCCGAATGGCTTCGTCGACCAGGCTGAGGGATCGATCGACGTCCTCTTTGGTCCACCGTTCGAAAGCTTCGTCGGCTTTCAAGGCCAAATCATGCGCCTTGGCGTTCTGCGTTCCGCCGACAGTCAGCGAACCGCCGTTGGCCGCGCCCAGCGCAATGCTTAGCGTCCGTGCAACATTCTCCGCGATGTCGCTCTGAATCTTGATCGCGTCCCCCGGAGTGCGGTCGTAATTCTGCGACCAGCGTTCGAGGCCGTTTTTGCCGTCAATCAGTTGCGCATTCACCCGGATCACCGATGGCGACTGGCGGACGCTTCCGGTCAGGATGTTGGTCACGCCGAGCTTCTCGGCCGCGGTTTCGGCATCCTCATTGCGCACTGCTTCCGACGAGGTCCGCCCGACCACCTTGAGCCCGGCAAGGCGGGCGAGCGCGCTGCGCAGCTCCTCGGCAATCCCGTCGGAGAAATAGGCCTGGGCCGGGTCGCCGCTGAGGTTCGCGAACGGCAGGACGGCGATGCTTCCCGCCGCTTCCGCCGAGCCCGGCTTCAGCAGCGCCCAGCCGCCAATGCCCGCGACGGCTACCGCCGCCACCGTGCCGCCGGCCAGGACGGCTCGGCGGTCAACCGGTTTCTGAATTCGAGGTTCGACGGCATGCGGTCCGCCCCCGGTGATCCGCCTGACGGCGCCGAGGACCGATTGATACCGGCCGTCGGAACGATCGCCGTGCCAGCCGGTGAGCGGCAACGCCTGAGTTTCGCCGAAGCCGAGCGGCAGGTGGACCTTGTCGATCGTGACAGGCACATAGACCTGGCGCTGCTGGGCGCGCGCCGCTTCGTCGTGGACGAAGGTGCCTTCGGGCCCAACCGATCGCTTGCTCCAGATGACGATCACGCAACTAGCGGCATTGAGCTGGGTTTCAATTTCGTGGCGCCAGGCAGCGCCACCGCCGATCTGCTCATCCCACCAGACCGAGAAACCGTCAGCTTCCAGCGCATCGACCAGCGGTTTCACCCGCCGCCGATCTTCAGCCTTGTATGAGACGAACACCTCACTCATCGCGAGTGCCCCCTGCCTCGGTCAGCTTATAAGGCGAAGGGAGGCGGCGCAATCAATGCTTGGCCGCATTTCTGCCGTTCGCCGAATGTTCGCTTTCCACCCATTCCTGCCGCTAAGTCGCTAGAATCCGCTTTCGACCCAAGGCGGCCATTTGGTGGAACAGCCCGCTTTGGGTCCAAAGGCTACGTGTCGGTCACTCGCATTCTTTGTAATCGCAGGGGTCCCGCAACGCGTAATAGGCGGCCACTGCACCGACGGCCAAGACGCCGACCGTGACGATCGCGACGGTTGCCCCAGTGCTTAGATTTGCCTTGCGATCCTTCAGGTCTATTTCTCGGCCACCGATAAGGAACGTCGGTTTTCCCTTTGCTCCAAGCGTCAGACCGACGCCGTCGCCGACACGAAGTTGCGCGTTCGAGGTCTTGACCATGCGAGCAACGTTGAACGATGCGCGCGCCTTCCGCGCATCCTCCTTCTGGTCGAGCGCAACGCCATACCTCAGTCCGACGAACACGCTTCCCTCGATCCTCGCGTGGTCTGCAGTGGATGCGAACGCAGCCTCCCGGACGCTTGCCGATACAGGCGATGCGACCATGCTGGCCGCTGCAATCACAAGAATAAGCTCTTTCACGCCAACCCCCGTTCCCAAGCGTGAAGCGGCACATTGCCGACTCACCCAAGTGGATAACAGAAGTTAAACAAGGCAATGGTGCGGCCAACATGTGGCAGAGTCCGCTTTCCACCCATTCCCGCCATCCGGCCAAGGTCTGCTTTCGCCCCATTGCGGACATTAGCCAGCTATGGAAAGCTGTGCCAAACCCACCGGGGTGCGCCGATGTTCAGGTTGATCAAACTGAACCCTCCAAACGGCTGGAATGCCGTCGGTTGGGAGCTCGCGATCGTCGTCGTCGGCGTGCTGATTGCGCTCGGCGCCCAGCAGGTCGTGGAGACGCTCCGTTGGCGCGACGAGGTACGCCGCACCGAGGATGCGCTGACCATCGAAATCGCTGCCTCGGTCCTGCACGCCAGTGAGCGCCAGCTAGTCAATCGCTGCCTGAGCGATCGGCTGACCCATCTGATCGGCAAGGTAAGGTCCAACCAAGGGCCCTGGAGCGGTGACCCGATGCCAATTAATAAGTCGCCGCGTGCCGTAACGACTGTGTCGCCCGCGCCCTATCGGACACCCAATCGCCCATGGAGTGGCAATGTCTGGGAAGCGGCTCAGAGTGGCGGCGTTTTCAACCATATGCGGCGCGAACGGGTGGCCGCCTTTTCGAAGGTATACGCCAGGATGGAAGGCCTGCGCCAAGTGAATGAAGTCGAACATCAGGTCTTTCCTCAACTCCTATACCTCAGCTTCGATACACCGCTTGACGCGGCCGCCCGGCAGCAGGCCTTAGGCGGGCTTGGAAGACTCGATTGGTTGAACGGCACGATTTTATTGGATGGCAAGATGCTCATCGACGAGGTGAAGGCCCTGGGCCTCAATTTTTCGCGCACCAGTTTGGAGCGCGAATTGGCGGAACTGGAGCGCAGCCAGCGAGCGCTCCGGGGCACGTGCGTTCAGAGTTTCAGAGTGCAACTGTAGCTCTTTCGTGGGTCAGCAAATGTCCGCTTTCGACCCATTGCGGACATTAACGCCGATCCCACGGAAGGCCGGCGGCTAGCCGCCATCCTTCAAATGCCGTTCGATATCGGCGATCAGCTTCCTGGTGAGAGTGGCATGTATCTCACTGCCCCGGCGGACGCGCTCCTGGTGGGCGGCCATGCCGATCAACATGCCCGGCATGCGCGGATGGGAGCGGGCGGCCTGCCAGATCGCCCGATCTTCACTGGGAGAGATTGTCGGCTCGGTGCCGCTGACCGCTGCCCGGAGGACGGGACGTGGCAAGACACCCGCCGTCTCCGCCCAATAGTCGCTTTGCTGGTCGCGCAGCAGCGAATCCCATTGGCGGTTTTGGTCGAAGGTTCGGTAATAGGCTGCGATCTCGGACTTGAGCTGGGAGTTGCGCAGCAGGCCCAGGTTTCCGGTACTGACCAGCTCATCATAGGTACCGCGCGACGCGTGCGGGATATAGACCCACCCGGCACGGTGAATGGCGATTGCCATTCGACCCGGAGAAACCTGGGGCGAGGCTTTGCCGCTGAGCCGGTCGATCACTAGCTGGGCAGAATCGTCGTACCGATTGGCCAGCCTTTCAGCCTGCGAAAACGTTTCCAGATCGCTCCTCAAATCAACCAGCAGCTGGCCATAATAGCGCCGCTCTTCCTGGCGGTCCTGCCGGGCCTGGTTCCAACCGGCGACTTCGATGCCGATAAAAACGCCCATGACGACTATTAAGAAGTCGAGCGTTACCGCGAACCAGTTCTGGGTTTTCGCATGCTCGGCCACGCGTCTGAGGATCATGCGCGCCTCCTGCCCTTCCATAGCATTGCAATAATCGCATTTGGAAAAGCAATTGGCTGCGGCTAGCGAATGTCCGCTTTCCACCCACAGCAGACATGAGCGGATCGCCTCCCGCGCGATGGCTGGCCAACAGTAATCACTCGACGGCTTCCCTCGCCATCTCGGTCAGTTGCTTCATCAAATCCATGTGCGGGAAAGGCCCGTGGCTGATGCGGGCGATGCCGGCGTCGGCCCATTGCCGGCGGCTCGGAGCGCCGGGGAAATGCATGGCGTTGACCGGCAGCGGAACCTCCCGGCAAATCCGCTCGACAAGTGCAAGGTCGCCGAGCCCGGGAATGAAGAAGCCGCTGGCGCCGGCTTCGGCATAGGCGTGGCCGCGTTCGATGGCGGCATCGGCAAGCGCCGCGTCGTGGCTGGCCGCATCCGCCTTCAGGAACAGATCGGTGCGCAGGTTGAGGAAGAAGTCCGGGCCGACCGCCTCGCGGATGGCGCGGATGCGCTTGGCCTGCTCGATGATCGGATAGAGCCCCTCGCCGCCGACCACCTGGTCCTCGAAATTGCAGCCGACCGCGCCGGTCGCGGCAAGCCTGACGACATTGGCGGCGGCTTCCTCCGGATCGGCCGCATAGCCGCCCTCGAAATCGACCGTGACCGGCAGCTCGACCGACTGGACGATGCGTGTCGCATTGGCCAGCGCAAACTCCATCGGCAGTTCCTCGCCGTCGGGGAGGCCGTTGGCCATGGCGACCGAGCTGCTGCTGGTGCCGATCGCCTGGGCGCCGCTCTCGGCGATGGCGCGCGCGCTGCCCGCATCCCAGGCGTTGAACAGGACCAGCGGCTCGCCGGGAACGTGAAGCGCGGCGAAGGCGCGCGCCTTGTCGATCTGGGTCATGGCGCGGCGCTAGCCGCCGGCCCGATCATCGGCTTCCCGTTTCTTGCGCTCAACAAGTCAGGCGTCAGATCCGGCTGGGATAGATCGGGCGGATGTCGACCGGGATGTGGGCCATGGAATCGATGACCTGCTGCGCCTCGGGATCGAGCACGGCATATTTGTCGAGGAAGGCCTTGGTCCCGGCATAATCGCCATTGCCCTGCAGCCGGACGATCTCGCCAACGAGGTCGCGGAGGGCGAGGTCGATCCGGTTCTGGTCGATCCGGAAGCGCTTGGCCTGCTTGTCCCAGCCGAGCACGCCTTTTTCCCGCAGGTACCGGTATTGCATCGCCGCGCCCTTGCCGTGGGCCTCGCCGACGCCGAACCGCATCGCCCGGAACAGGCCGGCGACATAGGTTGCGCGGATCTGGCGCCGCTCGGCATTGGGGATGACGCCTTCGTCCATCATGTGCAGGATGTTGTAGGCGCCCATCACGTCGGCCTTGGCTTCCTCGAATCCGCTGGCGATCTCCTTCAATTCCTTGTCGACCGTGGTCTGGCGGCCATCAACCGTAATGCTGCCCGGCCCAAGGCTGTGCGACAGCTCGTGGAACAAGGTCTCCATGAACATGTAGCGCTGGGTCACGTCGCGGGCATTGTCCGGCACCAGCACCAGGTCGCCCATCGGTTTCAGGATACGCTCGTACTTGGCGCCGAGCACGTTCCTGAGGATCACCTTCTTGGCGCCCTTGGCCTCGCGCACCTTCTCGTCATTGGGCAGGTTGAAGGCGATGGTCTGGACACCGGGGACATTGTCGCCGCCGCCATGCACCTGGTCGGCGACGGCGATCGGGCTTTCGAAGCCGCGCTGGAAATTCTTGTACTTCTCCTCGACGGGGAGGTTGGCTTCCATCGCCCGCAAATGGCCCTTGTAGATATCGAGCGCCTGGCTCTCTTTCGGGTCCTTGAGGGTGACGAAAGCCTCGAACGCCGTCTTCCGGCCGTAGAGCCCGTCCGTATAGACCTCATAGGGTCCGATCGCGACCTCGATCGGCGTCCCTTCAAGGTCCATCCACGCCAGCTCGGACTGGAAATAATCGTCGGTTCGGAAGGCCTGCGCGCGCAGGCTGAGGAAGCGCTTGAGGCTGGCATTGCTGGTCCTGGCGGCCGCCTGCTCGAGCAGCTTCGCCGCCGGTTCCAGCCACTGTCTGTATTCCTGGCTGTAGGGCACCGCGACCAGCCCGTCGCCCTGGCGCTTGACCACCGTATAGGGGCTGGTCAGCGCCTCGGCCTCATTGGGATGGGCGGCGAGGTAGCGGTCGAACTCCTCCTTGGTGAGGTCGGCCGGGTAGAAGCCGGCGCCGGCTGGCTTGGGCTGGTCGCCGAAGAAGGGCTTGCCGTCCTCGACCGGGTCCCAGGGACCGAAGAAGGCGTCGAATTTCTTGAGCAGCGCCGGGTCGTTCTTCGCCGCTACCTCGGCTCGCAGCCGATCATAGTCCGGCGTCGTCTGCCGCTTGTAGATCTCGCTCATCAGCTCTGCGGCCTGGATGATCAGGTTGACGACCTCCCGCTCCTCGGCGTTGAGGAA